>JBJTIE010000194.1:0-15072 GCA_046094845.1 Planctomycetaceae bacterium
GGCGTGCGTCGTGCCCCATGGCTTTTCACGGCCGGCGGGCAGCGTGAACCCGGACGGCAGGCGGTCGAGCGTCTGAAAGGCGAGGGCCGTGTCGATCCGCTCGGCGAATCGGCTCACCACGCGGTCGCGGAAGGCGGCCTCGAAATCGGGCCGGACGATGAACACCACCTTCCCGAATCCGGCCCGCAGGCAGTCGAACACCGAGTAGTCGAGGATGGTCTCGCCGGACGGCCCCATGGGATCGATCTGCTTGAGGCCGCCATAGCGGCTGCCCATGCCGGCCGCGAGCACGAGGAGTGTGGGTTTCATCGCAGGGACGTCCATGTGGTCGAGGGTTTCGGGCACGCTGCAGCAGGATATGAAAGTGCCCGACTGACCGCCACCGCGGGCCTGCCGATGAACGCGGCCGGCCCCGCGGGAGCGTCGGTTGGCTGCGGCCCTCCGGCCGACCTATAATGGATGGCATCAGTTCGCCTCGCAGGGACGACGCGATTCCGTGGCACGCATGCCGACCTCATGCCACGAGAGTCTGCATGCCCGTCTCCGTTCCGGCCCCTCCTCCGCGGTCCGCCGACCCGCAGCTCAACCGCATCGCGTTCGTCGGCAACTACGTGCCCCGCCGCTGTGGCATCGCCACGTACACCCGTGACCTGCGGTGCGCCGTCGCCGACCACCTCCCTGCTGCCGACTGCCTCGTGGTGTCGATGAACGACGCCGCCGGCACCCAGGCCTATCCGGAGGAGGTGCGGTTCGAGTGCGCGGATCAGGATCAGGGGGCCTACCAGCGGGCGGCCGACTTCCTCAATCTCGCCAATGTCGACGTCGTCTCGCTGCAGCACGAATACGGCATCTTCGGGGGCGAGGCCGGCGGCCACGTGCTCACGCTGCTCCGCGGCCTCCGCGCACCGGTGCACACGACGCTCCACACGGTGCTCGCCGAGCCGGCGGCCGCCCAGCGCGAGGTCATGGCGGAGATCATCCACCTCTCGGCCCGGGTGGCCGTGATGACGGAGCGGGGCCGTTCGCTGCTCCGCACCGTCTACGGCGTCGCCGGCGAGCGGATCGACGTGATCCCGCACGGCATTCCCGACATGGAGTTCGTCGACCCGAGCTTCCACAAGGACCGCTTCGGCCTGGAGGCGGCCGACGTGCTGCTGACGTTCGGGCTGCTCTCGCCCAACAAGGGGATCGAGCACGTCATCCGCGCCCTGCCCGACGTGGTGGCCCGGCATCCCCGCGTGGTCTACGCCGTGCTCGGGGCGACGCATCCGCATCTCGTGCGTGAGCAGGGGGAGCGGTATCGCGAGGGGCTCGTGCAGCTCGCCACCGACCTGGGCATGCAGGACCACGTCGTGTTTCACGACCGGTATGTCGACATGCCCGAGCTGCTCGCCTTCCTCGGCGCGGCCGACATCTACGTCACGCCCTACCTCGCCCGGGATCAGATCACCTCCGGCACCCTCGCCTACGCCTTCGGCTGCGGCAAGGCGGTGCTCTCCACGCCCTACTGGCACGCCGAGGAGCTGCTCGCCGACGGCCGGGGAGTGCTCGTGCCGTTTCGCGACCCGGCGGCGGTGGCTTCCGCGGTGTGCGGCCTCCTCGAGGACGGCGCCCGCCGCCATGCCATGCGGAAGCGGGCCTGGCTGCTGGGCCGCGAGATGGTCTGGAGCCGGGTGGCGGAGCGATACGTCGATGCCTTCGCCCGCACCCGGCGCAGCACCGTCGTGAAGCCGCGGCGGGCCGAGCCGGCGAGGCTGCCGCATCGCCAGCTGCCGCCGCTCATGCTCGACCACCTCTGGCGGCTCTCCGATTCGACGGGCGTGCTGCAGCATGCCACGTACGACGTGCCCTCGTTCACCGAAGGCTACTGCACCGACGACAACGCCCGGGCGCTGGGGCTGATGGTGCTCGTCGAGGAGCTCGGCCTGGAGACGCGGCGGAGCGTGCGGGCCACGGCGTCCTACGCGGCCTTCCTCGGCCACGCCTTCGAGCCGACGACCGGACGGTTCCGCAACTTTCTCGGCTTCGACCGCCGCTGGCTCGACGACACCGGCACCGACGACTGCCTGGGCCGCGCGGTGCATGCCCTGGGGCTGTGCATCGGCCGGTCGCGGCGCGAGCCGCTGCGCTGCTGGGCCTTGCGGCTGTTCGATCCGGCGGTGCGGGCGGCGGCCGCGACCACGAGCCCGCGGGCCTGGGCGCTGGCGATCCTGGGCATCCAGGAATACCTGCGGCGGCTGTCGGGCGACCGGCTCGCATCCGGGATCCGCCGGGAGCTCGTCGAGCGGCTCGTGAGTCAGCAGCGGGCCAACGCGGGCCCCGGCTGGCCGTGGCTCGAAGACGTGGTGGCCTATGAGAACGCACGGCTCTGTCAGGCCCTCATTTCGGCCGGCCGCTGGGCGGGTGACGGCGGGGCGCTCGACACGGGGCTCGGCATGCTCGACTGGCTGTGGGAGATCCAGCGGTCGGGCTCGGGGCGGTTCGCGCCGATCGGCTGTCACGGGTTCTATCCCCGCCACGGGGAGCCCGCGCTATTCGACCAGCAGCCGCTCGAGGCGCAGGCGATGGTGGCCGCCTGCATCGAGGCGTTTCATGCCGTCGGCGACGACCGCTGGCGGGACCGCGCCTGGTCGGCCTTCGAATGGTTTCGCGGCCACAATCTCCTCGGCATGGCCCTCTGCGATCCGCTCACCGGCGGCTGCCGTGACGGCCTGCTGCCCGATCGGCTCAACGAGAACCAGGGGGCGGAATCGACGCTCGCCTGGCTGCACGCCCTCGCCGACATGACCAGCCTGGAGTCGTCACGATGCACGTCACCCGCACCGGCATCATCGTCCGGCCGAACAACGCCCGCGTCCTCTATCGCCCGTTCCAGCCCACCAACCCGCAGCGGGCGTTGAGGATCATCGGCCGCGTGATGGCGTTGCCGGAGCCGGAGGTGGAGCAGCTGCTCCACGACGTGCTCTCGGAGTTCCACGGGCGGCACCAGCGACTGCTGCCGTTTCTTTTGGAGCGATTCGAGGCGGTGCGGCATCACCTGCTTACCGACACGCCCGTGAGCGAATCGCGGCGGCTCTTGATCGGCTCCTACTTCACGCAGGAGTACGCCCTCGAAAGCGCCGCGCTCTTCAATCCGTCGCTCGTCTGGCATCCCGATCAGACGGGGCTGCCGGCGGGCACGCGGCGGTTCATCGTCAGCCTCCGGGCCGTGGGCGAGGGGCACGTCTCGAGCGTGGGCTTTCGCTGCGGCACGATCGATGCCGGCGGGGTGATCGCATTGGCCAAGCCCACGGGCTTCGTGACGGCTCCCCACGTCGTGGCGACGAGCCGCTACGACAAGCCGCTGTTTCAGAAGAAGCTCGCCGAGCTGGGCGTCGTGGACGGCCTCGTGGACATCGTGATGGACGCGCTGGAGAACCGGTTCACGCTGGCCGACCTCGAGGCGACGCTCGCCCGGTTGGGCCGCAAGCATCGGGAACGCCGGCGGGAGTGGGAGCCGGTGGCCGCCGCGGTCCTGGCGCTCGCGCGGGCCAACTACGAGATCGAGTGCGATCCCGATTCCGACCTGTCGGAGCGGGTGATCTTTCCCTACTCGCCTGCGGAGACCAACGGCATCGAGGACGCCCGGTTCGTGCGGTTCATCGAGGACGACGGCACCGTCCGCTACTTCGCCACCTACACCGCCTTCGACGGGGCGGTGACGCTGCCGCAGTTCGTGGAGACCGACGACTTCGTCACCTTCCGGATCGGCACGCTCAACGGTCCCGAGATCGCCAACAAGGGCATGGCCCTGTTTCCGCGGCGGATCCGTGGCTGCTATTGGATGCTGTCGCGGCAGGACGGCGAGAACATCTACGTGATGCAGTCCGACATGCTGCACTTCTGGTATGCGAAGCAGGCGGTGCTGCGGCCGACGCAGCCATGGGAATTCGTGCAGGTGGGCAATTGCGGCTCGCCGCTGGAGACGCCCGTCGGCTGGCTGGTGCTCACGCACGGCGTGGGGCCGATGCGGAAGTACGCGATCGGCGCGATCCTGCTCGATCTCGACGACCCGACCCGGGTGATCGGCCGCCTTCCGCATCCGCTGCTCTCCGCCGACGAGAACGAGCGGGTCGGCTACGTGCCCAACGTGGTCTACAGCTGCGGGGCCGCGCTCCATGACGGGCTGCTCGTCATTCCCTACTCGATGAGCGACTACGCCACGAGTTTCGCCACGGTGCCCGTCGCCGACGTGCTCGACGCACTAGCGCCCCCGCGCAGCGCGTAGGTGCAGACTGGCAGTCTGCACACGGTGGCCCCGCCAACCGACATCGCGGTGGCCAAACGACGTCGCCAACCGCATTCCGCAGAGTACCACTCCGCGGCTACAGGCCTGCGTGAAACGCCGCTTCCGCGTAGCGCGTAGGTGCAGACTGGCAGTCTGCACACGGTGGACCGTATGATCCGAGTCGTCACATTGGAGAGAGGTCCGTCATGAATGTCCGACGTTCGTTGTGGTGGCCGGCATGCACCGTGCTCGCCGCGCATGTGGTCGCCGCCGAGCCTGCCCCGAAAGTCAGAACCCCCTCCCCCGCCGAGATGCGGCGGCTCGACGCCAAGCTGGCCTCCGTGAGCGAGTCGTTTCTGCGCGACACGACCACGCTGATCGCCTCGTACGAGAATGTCGGCCAGTTCGAGCGGGCCAAGCTGATTCTCGAAGTGCTGCAGAAGCTCGATCCGAAGAACGAGGCGATCCGCGAGAAGCTGAAGTCGCTCAACGAGCGGATGATGGAGGCGACGCAGCAGGAGGTCGAACTCGAGGCCAACGCCCAGTGGACGGCCGTGGGCCGCGTGATGAGGGGGCGGCCGATCCGCATCCAGGCCAGCGGCGAGTACAAGATCACGGCGACGATGGAGACCGGCCCGGCCGGCGTGTCGTCCACGAATCCGGTCAGTGATCTCGTGGCCGGCGTTCCGCTCGGAGCCCTGATGGGGGTGATTCTGCCGGTTCCGGAGAAGGCGACCGACGGGGAGCAGCGGCCGCCGGCCAACCAGCAGGCCCAGCCGTTCGGCGTCGGTGCGGCCTACGAGCGGCCGGCGGACCGCGACGGCATCCTCTATCTGAAGGTGAACGTGCCGCCCGGGGCGAAGTGCACCGGCCGCCTGAAGGCCCAGGTCAGCGGCGCCGAGAAAGCCGGCTGACGCCTCGCGCCTGTTCCCGCGACCGGCTCCCGACTACGGCGTCCGGATCGGCTTCCGGATGGCGTACAACGCATCGTACGACCGCAGGTACAGCGTGCCGTCCGCCACGACGGGCGACGCCGTGACGGCCTCGCCGTCGAGATCGACGGAGTCGAGCAGTTCGAAGTCGCGGCCCGCCTTCACGATCGTCACCCAGCCGTCGTTCGAGCCGAACCAGAGCCTGCCCTCCAGCAGCAGCGGGCTGGTGCGGTGCTGGCCCGTGTGCGTGCGACGCAGATAGACGTCCTTCCCCGTCTCGAGATCGACGCACTGCAGCTTGCCGTCGGTGTGGAGCAGGTAGACGAGGCCGTCGGCGATCAGGGGAATGCTGACGTCGGGGGTGAGCGGATTCACCCAGCGCACGACGCCGGGCGTCGCGGTGCAGTCGCCCGCGAGTTCGTCGGTCACCCGCAGGGCGACGGTCGGGCCGTCCTTCGCGGTCGGAATCACGATCGTGCCCGGGGCCACGCCCGGCGAGGCCACGAACCGGAAGGTGTTGTCGAACGGCTCGGGGTTGATGCTCGTGGGGCCGTTCAGCCCGCCAAACCGCCACAGTTCCCGGCCGTCGGCCAGCGCGTGCCCCGTGGTGCAGTCGGCCCCGTGCACGACGAGAAACTCGCGGCCCCCATGCCTGTAGAGCACGGGCGACGCATACGAGTGCTTGCACTCGAACGGGGCGTCGGTGACGCGGTCGATCTCCCACACCGTCCGGCCCGTCAGCGAGTCGAGCCTGACGACCTTTCCCGTGCGGGTCTGGTCGTCGAGCTTCATCGCGCCGTGGATGAGCTGCAGGTAGAGGGCGTCGCCGTCGAGCACAGGCGTCGAGGTCATGCCGAACTGAATGTCGATGCGGCCGAACCGCTCGCCGACGTCGATCGCCCAGACCTTCTCGCCATCCACCGTGTAGCAGGCGAGCACGCCGGTGCCGAAGAACACCCACACGTGCTTCCCGTCGGTGGACGGCGACGGCGAGGCCGAGTTGCCCTCGCCTGCGCGGGCGTCGGTGTTGCCCCCCGCCACCCTCCTCTTCCAGCGGATCGTGCCGTCGCCGGCATCCACACAGAGCAGCGCGAGGTCGTCTCCCTCGTTGCTCGTGAGATAGATGCGGCCGTCCCACACGCAGGGCGTGGCGCCGGCCCGGCCGGGCAGCGGCGTGCGCCCGGCGACGTTGGTCGTCTTCGACCAGGTGCCCGGCAGCCCCTGCTCCGGCGAGATGCGGTCGCTTCGCGGGCCGCGCCACTGGGGCCAGTTTTCCCCACGGGCGGCGGAGCAGCAGGCCAGGCAGACGGCGAGTGCCGCCAGAGTGATCGGGTGGAGGCCGGGCATGAAGAACCTTCCTGTGGGGAGGACACGCGGGCGGGGGATGACGGCGGCGTCACGCCAGTTCGAAGATCGCCTCGATTTCGACGGCCACGTCGTTGGGCAGCGCGGCCACGCCGAAGGCGCTGCGCACGCCCACGCCGAGCTCGGGACCCCAGATCGAGGCGAACAGCTCGCTGCAGCCGTTGATGACGTGCGGATGCCTGTCGAACTCCGGCGTGGAGTTCACCATCCCCATGACCTTGATCACCCGCCGCACCTTGTCGAGGCTGCCGAGCCGGTCGATCACGGTCGCGAGCATCGTGAGGCCCACCTGCTGCGCCGCCCGCTTGCCGGCGTCGGCATCATGGTCGCGGCCCACTCGGCCCTTGACGAGCGAGCCGTCGGGGAGCGTCGGGAGATGGCCGGAGAGGTAGAGGTGGGGCCCGACGACGAGGGCGGGCGTGTAGGCGCCGATCGGCTTCGGTGCCGGGGGCAGCGTCAGGCCGAGGGCGGCGAAGCGGGTTTGGGGGGAGGCGGTGGTCATGGAGGCTCCGGATGGACGCGGCGGGGAACGACGCCGCGATTATCCACGAAGCCTCCGGGGGAGAAAAGGTGCTGCTGCCCGCGTTCAAGTCGCCCGTTCGGCACCGCCGACGGTCAGGCCGCTTCCAGTCCTGCCAGCGCCGCGTCGGCGCGGCGTTGTAGGTGCAGACTGGCAGTCTGCACACGGTGGCCCCGTCAACCGGTATGGCAACGGCCAAACGGCGCAGCCAACCGCATTCCGCAGAGTACCACTCCGCGGCTACAAGCGTTGCATCCGCGCAGCGCGTAGGTGCAGACTGGCAGTCTGCACACGGTGGCAAACCAACCGACATCGCGGCGGCCAAACGGCGCAGCCAACCGCATTCCGCAGAGTACCACTCCGCGGCTACAGGGTGACATCCGCGCAGCGCCGTAGGTGCAGACTGGCAGTCTGCACACGGTGGCAAACCAACCGACATCGCGACGGCCAAACGACGTGGCGAACCGCATTCCGCAGAGTACCACTCCGCGGCTACACCCGGGCAGGCATACGCCGCGAGAATCTCCGCGTTGTTTAGAACCGGTCGGCGCTGCGCACGATTTCCTGCCACCGCCAATCGGCCTTCGCCCAGGCGGGCAGCCGGCCGTCGAGCGCCGTCCGCAGCGCGCGAATCTTCGCCTTCCGCTCGGGATCCTTGTTGCCGTCGTCGAGGAGGTCGAGCAGCTCCCGGACGTCCGCCGCCTCGGGGCCGAAGTAGAACGCGGCGTAGTCGTCGAGAATCGTCTCGATCGGCTTCTTCGGGCTCCAGAACCACGACAGGAACATCACGCTCGCGATGTCGGTGTTCCAGCGCTCGGCGTAGGGCCAGCCCCCCTTCATCAGCTCGGGGTCGTAGCTGTTCAGTTCGTCCTGGAGCTTCTTCCAATATTGCTTGTTGACGAGCATGCCCGGATGGTTGCCCCACATTGAGATGTCAGGAAACACCATCAGCGGCTGCTTCGCCCGGTTGTAATAGTCGCGCTCCTCGGCCGTCATGCGGGCGTAGCCATGGTTGGGCGCGAGCGCCACCTCGAACCCGGCAAACCATTCAGGCCGCTCCTTGCTCCAGTCGAGGCTGTCTACGAGGTTCTTCCAGTCCTTGTCGCCGAACGTCGGATGGTTGAGGTGCCAGGTATCCACCCAGATCTCCGTCTGCGGCGAGATCTCGTGGATCCGCTCGGCCAGCGGCCGGGCCACCGTCCAGAGCCCGCGGGTCGGCCAGGGCTTGCACTGCTCGCACGCGCAGCCGCCGGGGTCGGCCGGGAAGATGTTGTAGATGTCGATCGGCGCCAGGGCCCGGAAGACCTCCTCCTGCCAGGCCACCATCTTCTCGACGGCCCCGGGCTTCGACGGGCACAGATACCAGTCGGGGCAGCCGATGATCGGCTTGATCCGCAACTCCTTGGGCGACGACATGTAGGCGTCGTTGGCCACCATGAGCAGCCCGGTCTTCATGCCCATGCGGCGGGCGGTGGCGTAGAAACGCCGATACATCGCGATCCACTCCCGGGCCGCGCTCTTGTCGAGCTTGTAGGTGCGGGCATATGCCGAATTCAGCTCGCTCTTCTCCCCCTTCGTGTCGGCGAAATCCTCGAACATCCCCATCTCGAACCAGAAGCAGATGGCGTTGCCGCCCCAGAGGGCGAACTCCTCGATATAACGATCCACCTGGTCGGGCTGGTTGAAGTAGTACTTCCGGGCCCAGAGGTACATGCCGCGATTGGGCATCTGCGGCGCATCGGCGATTGCGGCCGTCGGTACGGTCACCCGGTCGGCCTCGAACCGCATCGAACGCATCAGCCGCCCGACGCCCGCGACGAGACCGCTCGGCGTCGCGCCGGTGACGGTCCACCGCTTTGCCGCGGCGTCGCCGGCGATCCGGTAGCCGTCGGCGGGCTGGGCTGCCGTCGGCGGCACGGCCTCCACCGCGAGCACGACCGTGGGGCCGGCGCCGGCGGTTACGCCGATCGTCGCCTCGACGCCCGCCCGGGTCTTCACGAGTTCGGCGAGCAGTTCGGCCGCCCGCTGCTCCGCCGTGCCGGCGGCGGGGCCGATCACGATCACGAGCGACTCCCCCCGGGCGATCGTCACCGCGGGTGCGGCGTCGTCCGCCCGTGTCGTGGCAGGGGCCACGATGCCCGCAAGCGACAGCACGACGGCAGCGAGCCGACGAGAGATGGCGGACAGTGTTGCGAATGCATGACGCATGCGGGTCTCCACGAAAGAAGGATCGATCACGATGTCGGCAACGCGGCAAGGGCCGCGTCGATCGCGGCGAGCGCGTGGGCGAGTTCGGCCTCGCCATGCACCGCGCCGACGTACCACCGGCCGTCGGGCAGCACGTAGACCCCGTTGTGCACGAGGGCGAGACGGAAGGCGGCATACTGCGCCGCGTCGGCACGGAGCGTGTCGCGGTAGTCGCGGGGCGGCGTCGTGAGACCGAAGTGAACGCTGAACACCGGCCCCGATCCGCTCGTCACGAGCGGGATGCCCCGGGCCGTGGCGGCTGACTCGATCCGGGCCCGCAACGCCCGGCCGTGGGCGTGCATGCGGTCGTAGGTGCCCGGGGTGGCGAGCGTGCGGATCGTCGCGGCGCCCGCGGCGAGGTTCACCGGGTTGCCGTTGTAGGTGCCGGCGTGAATCGTGCGGCCGTCGTCGAGGACGTCGAAGATTTCCTTGCGGCCGCCGACGGCCGCGAGCGCGAAGCCCGCCGCCATCGCCTTGGCATAGACGGAGAGGTCGGGAGCGAGGCCGTAGCGCTCGCGGGCGCCGCCGAGCGCGAGCCGAAAACCGGTGATCACCTCGTCGAAGACGGAGACGGCGCCGTGCCGCCGGCAGCAGTCGATGACGCCCTGAAGGAATCCCGGGTCGGCCTCGCAGCAGCCGCTGTTGGCCAACAAGGGCTCCGTGAGCACCGCCGCGATCTGGCCCGGATGCGCGGCGAAGGCCCGCTCGAGGGCCGCGAGGTCGTTCCAGGGCACGACGAGCGTGTCGGCGAACTCGTGTGCCGGCTGGCCGCCGCAGGTGGCGACCGGCGCGATCGGGTCGGCGGCTTTTGGCTTGTAGCTCACGAGCACGTTGTTGAACCAGCCGTGGTAGTGCCCCTCGAACTTCACGAACAGCGGCCGGCCGGTGAACGCGCGGGCCAGCCGCAGGGCCGCCTGCACCGCCTCGGAGCCGGTGTTCGAGAAGATCACCCGCTCGACGCCGGGCACCACGCTCGTCATCAGCTCGGCCAACTCGATCTCGCCGCGGTGCTGGGCGCCGAAGGCGAAGCCGCGGGCGAGCTGCTCCGTGACGGCGGCGATCACGGCCGGATGGGCGTTGCCGAGGATCAGCGGCCCCCAGGCGAGCGTGTAGTCGAGGAGGCGGTGGCCGTCGGCATCGAAGTACCAGGCCCCCTCACCCCGCTCGAAGAAGAGCGGCGCGGGCGCCCCGGCCTTCCGCATCCCGCTCGACACGCCCATCGCGAGCGACCGCTTCGACCGCTCGAGGAGGGCCGCGGACGCGTCGATCGAAAACGGTGCGGCAGCAGACATGCAGGCCTGGACTCCGATGACGGGTTGGAGGGGGGCAGACGGCCCTCGACGTTTCAACATACAAAACTCTAGAATCCGTTTCCAGAAACGCCCGCGGCCCGCCGCGGCCGTTGTGTTCACGCCCGCACGGAGCCCTGCGATGCCCCGCATCACCGCGATCGAGACCGCGATCCCGCGCGGGATCATGTCGAACCTGCTGCTCGTCCGGGTGCACACCGACGACGGCCTCGTCGGCTGCGGCGAGACCTACTACACGCCCCACGCGATCGCCGCGCTCGTCCACGACTGGATGGCCGCCCGGCTGCTCGGGGCCGACGCGCTCGCCATCGAATCGCACTGGCGGTGGCTCTACGAGCGGTGCACGCCGTTCGGCCATCCCGGCGCCGAGAGGCGGGCCCTCTCGGCGCTCGACCTCGCCCTGTGGGACATCCTCGGCCAGGCGACCGGCCAGCCCGTCTACCGGCTGCTCGGCGGGCCGGTCCGCGAGTCGATCCCGGTCTACAACACCTGCGGCGGCCCGTCGTACGGCGCGATCCAGGAGACCGGCCCCGCGCATCCCGGCTGGCCCGGGTATGGCTCGCCCGGGAAGCCGGGCAAGCTCGAAGACGCCTGGGCCTCGCTCAATGCGCCGGGCGAACTCGCCGCCGAACTTGTGGCCGAGGGCTACAAGGTGGTGAAGCTCTGGCCGTTCGACGCCGCGGCCCTGCGGGAGATCGAGCCCTTGTGGCTCGAGGACGTGCTGCGGGTCGACTGCGTGGCCACGCTCGCCGACTTCCGCCGCCAGAGCGGCCTGCCGATCGCGGCCAGCGAGATGCTCCTCGGCCGCAAGGAGTATCTCCAGGTGCTCCAGGCCGGCGCGGCCGACTACTGCATGGTCGATCCCACCTGGAACGGCGGCATCAGTGAGACGCGGCGGGTGATCGACATGGCCCAGACGTTCAACGTGCCGGCCACGATCCACGACTGCACCGGGCCGCTCACACTCTTCGCCGGCCTGCACCTCGCGGCCTCTTCGACGAACGTCGTGTTCCAGGAGAGCGTGCGGGCCCATGTCCGCACGCTCTACCGCCATCTCGTCGACCGCGGGCCCGTGATCGAGCAGGGGATGGCGCTCGTGCCCGAGGGCCCCGGCCTCGGCACCCGCTTCCACGACGCGCTGTTTGTGCCCGGGAAGCACGACTTCCGCCGCAGCGACGCGGCCGCATGAAGATCGCGGGCGGCACGTACGTGTTCCTGGTGGCCCTCGTGGCGGCGGCCGGCGGGTTCCTCTTCGGCTTCGACCTCTCGATCGCCAGCGGCGCGCTGCCGTTCCTCAAGGAGCGGTTCGGCCTCGACGCGGCGGGCGAGGGGCTGGCGATGAGCAGCGCCATCTTCGGCTCGATCGCCGGTCCGCTCGCGGGCATGTGGCTGGCCGACCGCCTGGGCCGCCGGACCACGCTGTGGGTCGCGGCCGCCTGCTTCCTTGCCTCCGCCATCGGCACGGCGCTGCCGCGGACGATCACGGAGTTCAACGTCTGGCGGGCGGTGGGGGGCGTCGGCGTGGGGCTCGCCGCGATGACCTCGCCGATGTACATCGCCGAGCTCGCGCCGCCGCGGCTCCGCGGCCGGCTCGTGACGGTGAACCAGTTGGCGATCGTGATCGGCATCAACCTGGCCGTGATCTCCTCGTGGCTGCTCTCCTTCGGCGGCCACTGGCGGTGGATGTTCGCCTCCGAGATCCCCGCGATCATCGCCCTCATGGCGGGGCTCGTCTGCGTGCCGGAGAGCCCGCGGTGGCTGGCGGCCAGGGGCCGCGACGACGAGGCGCTCGACGTGCTGGGCCGGATCAACGGTCCGGAAGCGGCGGCCCGCGAACTGGCGGAGATCCGCGCCGACCTGGGCCAGGAAACGGCCTCGCTCGCCGAGCTTTTCCAGCCCGGCATCCGCACGGCGCTCGCCGTCGGCATCGTGCTCATGATCTACCAGCAGGTCAACGGCGTGAACATGATGCTGCTCTACGGCCCGTCGATCCTGCAGAACGCCGGGATCGGCTCGGCCTCCGATGCGATCTTCTTCACGATCTTCCTCAACCTCTTCATCCTCGCGGCCACGCTCGTCGCCTTCGGCCTGGTGAAGCGTTTCGGACGGCGGCCGATCATCATGACGGGCGTGACCGGCATGGCGGCCGGCCACGTGCTCATGGCCGTCAACTTCTTCCGCGGCGGGTCGCCGTTCGTGAACCTGGCCGCGATGATCCTCGCCGCCGGCTCGTTCACGTTGAGCCTGGCGCCCGTGGCCTGGATCGTGGTGGCGGAGATCTACCCGACCCGGATCCGGGCTACCGCCCTGGCGGTCGTCTGCTGCCTGCTCTACCTGGCGAGTTTCCTCTGCGCCCAGTGCTTCCCGATGCTGACGGCCGCCTGCGAGGCGCGGATGGGGCATCCCGGCGCCGCCTACCTGCTGTTCGCGGGCATCTGCCTGTCGTGCGCGGTGTTCGTGTGGCGGTGGCTGCCGGAGACGAAAGACCTCCCGCTCGAGCGGATCGGCCGCTTCTGGCTGGAGCGGGCGTGAAGCGCCGCCGGTCGCCCGGCGGGGGCCCCGTCACGCCGGCTCGCACACGCTCCGCTGGCTGCCGAGGCCCTCGATGGCCAGCGTCACCACGTCGCCCGCCTTGAGGAACACCGGCGGCTTCATTCCCATGCCCACGCCCGGGGGCGTGCCGGTGATCACCACGTCGCCCGCCTCGAGCGTGAGGAACTGCGACAGATAGTGGACGATGTGCCAGACGTCGAAGATCATCGTCGCCGTCGAGCCAGTCTGCCGCCGCACGCCGTTGACGTCGAGCGTGAGGCCGAGCCGCTGTGGATCGGCCACCTCGTCGGCCGTCACGAGCCACGGTCCGAGCGGCAGGAAGTTGTCGCAGCTCTTGCCCTTGCTCCACTGGCCGCCCCGCTCGATCTGGAAGGCCCGCTCGGAGACGTCGTTGGCGACGCAGAAGCCGGCCACGTGGTCGCGGGCCGCCTCCTTCGAAGCGAGATACCTGGCATCGCGGCCGATCACGAACCCGAGTTCCACCTCCCAGTCGGTCTTCTCGCTGCCCCGCGGGATGAGGATCGGGTCGTGCGGGCCGCAGACGGCCCCCGTGGCCTTCATGAACAGGATCGGCTCGGCGGGGATCGCGGCGCCGGTCTCCTTGGCGTGGTCGGAGTAGTTGAGGCCGATGGCGAACACGTTCCGCGGGCGGGCGACGGGGGCGCCCATGCGGGCGCCGGCCGGCACGTCGGGCAGCGCGTCGGGCTTCGCCGCCACGGCCCGCAGCGCGGCCAGGCCGCCGCCGGAGAAGAAGGCGTGGTCGTAGTCGCGGACGTGGGCCGACACGTCCTTCAGGCGGCCGTCGGCGGTGACGATGCCGGGCTTTTCCTGGCCCCGCGGGCCGAAGCGGACGAGTTTCATGGGGTGTCCTTCCGAAAAGCCATGGGGATGCGGCGGCCGGTCGTGGTGCCGGCCGGGTACGACACTATCGCATCGGGGCCCGCGGCCGCAACGGACTCACGTCTCGAACGGGTGCAGCGGGCGACGGCGGTGGCGGTAGGCGAGCCGCCCGAGGTCGGCCGACGTCACGCCGGGGGTGTCCACGCGGAGGAACGTGCGGCAGGCCTCCGCGTAGGCGGCCACCGGCGCGTGCACGCCCTTCGCCACGAGGAGCCGGAAGGCGGCCGGGTCGAGGCCGGCGTGACGGATCTGGCCGAGGCTGAAGGGCACCATGCGGCGGGTCGTCACCATGATGGTCAGGCCGCGGTCGTGGTCGAGCACGGCGGTGGGGCCCTGGTCGAACGCCGTCGCGCCGCCGTGCCGGGGCCGCGGTTCCGTGAACCGGCCGTCGGTCACCGTCCGCACCCGCCATTCGTCCTCGATCGGCTGCGACTCCGCGTCGCCGGCCCACTCGGGGGCATGGCCGCCGACGGCGAGCCGCAGCCGCGCGCCCGGCCCCGCGGCCGTGGCTGCCGCCGCCGCCGCCGGGTCGCAGACGCAGGCGAAACCCGGCCCGCCGCCCCGCCGCAGGATCGCCCGCGCGAGCGCCATGCCGTCGGCCGGCGAGCCGCCCCCCACGTTGTCGCCCATGTCGAGCAGGCAGATTGGCCCCGCGGCCGTCGCCGCCCGGTCGAGGGCCGCCTCCACGCCCGTGAGCGCGGGGCGGAACGTGTCGCGGGCCTCCCACAGCCCGGCGCCGAGGGCGTCGGCGTGCCGCCGGGCCGCGGCGGGATCATCGTTGGTCACCACGATCGCGGCCGAGCCCATCTCGGGCACGTCGGCGTAGGGGAAGCCGAGCACGATGCTCGTGGAGAGGACGGCGCCGCGGGCGACCGGCCCCGTCGCCCGCGGCCTCGTAGTGCGGCAGGCAGGGGAAGGCCGCCGGCCGACGGCATGGCGCTCGCGCGGGCGATCCTGCGGCGGGGCGGCGGGCCGGGT
>JBJTIE010000195.1:0-9695 GCA_046094845.1 Planctomycetaceae bacterium
ACCGTGGCCAAGCGGCCCCGCAGCGAGGGCGCCATCAGCGATCCGGCCTATCTCGAGCTCGTCGACCCCGACGTGATCTTCATGTGCTACGGCTACAACGAGTCGTATGCCGGGCCGGCCGGGGTGGAGGCCTACGAGAAGGAGCTGGTCAAGGCGGTCGAGGACTGCCGCAAGCTCCGGGCCGAGAAGGGGACGACGGCGCGGTTCGTGCTCTTCAGCCCGATCGCCTTCGAGGACACGGGCGACGACAACCTGCCCGACGGCGTCGCCCACAACGCCACCCTCGCCCTCTACACGGAGGCCACGCGGCGGGCCGCCGCCACGGCGGGGGCCACCTTCGTCGATCTCTACACGCCGACCTCCGAGCTCTTCGCCTCGAGTCCCGAGCGGCTCACGCTCAACGGCTGCCATCTGAACGACGCGGGCTACCGCAAGCTCGCCGACATCATCTCCCGGGCGCTGCTCGGCACGACCGTCGCGGCCGGCGCCGACCTCTCCCGGGTGCAGGCCGCCGTGGCCGACAAAAACTGGCACTGGCACAACCGCTTCCGGGCGACCGACGGCAATGACATCTGGGGCAATCGGGCCGGGCTTACGTTCGTGGACGGCCAGACCAATGCCGACGTGCTCATGCATGAGCTGGTGATGCTCGACGTGATGACAGCCAACCGTGATCCCGCGATCTGGGCGGCGGCGGCCGGCAGGCCCTCCACGGTGGACGACGGCAACGTGCCGCCGCCGGTGCCGGTCACGTCGAACGTCGGTGGCGGCAGCCACATGTCGAGCGCCGAGAAGGAGGGCAGTCTGCACTACCTCTCCCCCGAGGAGAGCTGCGCGAAGATCGCGGTGCCGGAGGGTTTCGAGCTCAACGTGTTCGCGTCCGAGGAGCAGTTCCCCGATCTGGCCAATCCCGTGCAGCTGCAGGTCGATGCCAAGGGGCGGCTGTGGGCGGCCTGCTGGAACACCTACCCCAAGTGGGAGCCGCTCAAGCCGATGAACGACAGCCTGATGATCCTCGAGGACACCGACCACGACGGCAAGGCCGACAAACGCACGATCTTCGCGCACGTCCACAACCCGCTTGGCTTCGAGTTTTGGGGCAAGGGCGTGATCGTCACCTCGGGCCCCGATCTCCTCTATCTCGAGGACACCGACGGCGACGACCGGGCCGACGTCCGCACGATCCTGCTCCAGGGCCTTGGCACCGAGGACACCCACCATGCCGCCAACAACCTGATCTACGGCCCCGATGGCGGCATCTACTGGCAGAGCGGCATCTTCCTCGTCCACAACCATGAGACGCCCTGGGTGCAAAACCTGACCATCGGCGACTCGGGGATGTATCGGTTCGATCCCCGCCGGTTCTCGATCACGCCCCACGCCGGCAACGACCCCAACCCCCACGGCACGGCCTTCGACCGCTGGGGCTACTGCTACGCCAATGATGGCACCGGCGGCGCCTCGTTCCAGGTGCGGCCCGAGGGCAAGGGCTTCAAGATGCACACGCTCCTGAACACGGAGTTTCGGCCGGTAGCCGCCGACGAGATCGTCTCCTCGGAGCACCTTCCCGACAACCTGCAGCAGGACTTCCTGATCTGCAACACGATCGGTTTCCTGGGGGTGAAGCAGTACGACCTCGACCGCGACGGCGACGACGATGGGCAGCGAAAGTTCGGCGAGGTCTGGGGCGAGCCCGTGCAGCCGCTGCTCGAAAGCGAGGATCGCAACTTCCGCCCCACCGACGCCATCGTCGGCGCGGACGGCGCCCTCTACGTCGCCGATTGGCACAACATGATCATCGGCCACATGCAGCACAACATCCGCGACCCGAATCGCGACCACACCCACGGCCGGATCTTCCGTCTCACCGCCACGGGCCGGCCGCTGCAGCAGCCGGTGGCGATCGCGGAGCAGCCGATCGAGGCCCTGCTCGAGAACCTCGAGCATCCGGTGGACGGCGTGCGGCACCGCACCCGCGTCGAGCTGTCGGGGCGGCCCACGGAGGACGTGATCGCGGCCACGAAGGCATGGATGAAGGACTTCGATCCCGACGACGAGACGGAGGCCCACCACCTGCTCGAGGCGCTCTGGCTTCACCAGCAGCACGGCGTGCGGGACGAGCCGCTCCTGAAAAAGCTCCTGGCCTCGAAGGTGCCGCATGCGGCCATGGCCGCCGCCACGGTGAAGCACTTCTGGCACGACGTCGATCAGGATGGCGCCGGCGGCTTCGTGGCCCATCCCGAGAGGGAATTCCTGACGTTCGACCCGCCGGCGCACCTCGATGGCGACGCTCGCAAGGCCTACGAGAAGGGGGCTGAGATCTATCAACGCGAGGCCCACTGCATGACCTGTCACCAGGCCCACGGCAAGGGCATGGGCGTCATCTATCCGACCCTCGTCGGCAGCCCGTGGGTGCTCGGCAGCGAGGAGCGGCTGGCCAAGAGCGTGCTGCACGGGCTCTGGGGGCCGATGACCGTCAACGGCCAGACCTACGATCCGGCCCGCGGGGTGCCGCCGATGACGGCCTTCCGCGCGATCCTCGACGACGAGGAGACTGCGGCCGTGCTGACCTTCGTGCGGAACACCTGGGGCAACCAGGCAGCGCCGGTCAACGCGGAGTTGGTGGCCAAGGTTCGCGCGGCGACCGCCTCCCGCTCCACCTTCTGGAATCCCGACGAACTGCTCGCCGCGCATCCGCTCGAGCCCGATCTGGTCGCGGCCGGCACGGCCCACGCCGCCGAGATGAAGGGCAACGTCGCGCTCGAGAAGGAGTTGCTCGCCGCCGACCCGGCGCAGCTGGCCACGGTGGCCCGGGCCCGCGGCAACGCCGCCCGCGGCAAGAGACTGTTCCACGAGGCCCGCTCCACCTGCTCCACCTGCCATGATCCGCCGGCGGGCGCAGTCCGGCTGGGGCCGAACCTGCCCGACCTGAAGTCGCCGCAGTCCGACGCGGAAGTCGTGGAGTCGATCCTCCACCCGTCGAAGCGGATCGACCCCGACTACGCCCAGGTCACGGTCCTCACCGGCGCAGGCACCCAGGTGACCGGCATCAAGATCGAGGACAACGACCTGGAAGTGGTGCTCCGCAGCCCCACCCAGACCGAGCCGGTGCGGATCCCGCGGGCCGATGTGGACGAGGTCGTGACCTCCCCGGTGTCGCTGATGCCGGCCGGACTCATGCAGCTCCTCCAGGATCGCCGCGAGTTCAACGATCTGCTTCGGTACGTGCTCGAGACCCGTGGCCGGCAGTGACCTCACTGAAGACGGGGACCCCCATGAACGACGCTTCGACGACGCCACCAACCGTCCGACCGCTCGATGCCAATGAGCGGCGGGTGCTCGGCGTCTTGATCGAGAAGGCGAAGACCACGCCGGATCAGTATCCGCTTTCGCTTAACGGCGTCGTCACCGGCTGCAACCAGAAGAGCAACCGCGACCCCGTGATGACGCTCGACGAGGAGCAGGTGATGCGGGCCCTCACGAGCCTGCGGCAGGCCGGCGCCGTGGCCGAGGTGTATGGCAGCGGCAAGATCCCGCGGTATCGCCACCTCGCCTACGAGTGGCTTGCCGTCGAAAAGGAGGAACTCGCGATCATGGGCGAGCTTCTGCTCCGTGGCGAGCAGTCGGAGGGGGATCTTCGCGGCCGGGCGAGCCGGATGGACCCGATCGCGGATCTCGACATCCTGCGCGGGTTCCTCGACCGGCTCGCCGCGCAGGGGCTCGTCGTCTGGCTCTCGCCGCCGGGCCGCGGCCGCATGCTCACGCACGGGCTCCTGCCGGCGGAGAAGCTCGAGAAGGTGCGGTCGCAGGTGGGGATGGCGGTGGCCGCCGACACGGCCGCAGCTGCCGAGAGCCCGCGATCCGACGACCGCATCGCCCGGCTCGAGGCGGAGGTGGCCGATCTCGTCGCCCGGCTCACGTCGCTCGAGCAGGAACTGGGCCGCTGACGGCTTACTGGTTCAGGCAGGCCCGAGCCATCGCCGAGGCGGGCCACGTCGTGCGCTCCCCTACGCCGAGACTCCCCGCGGGCCGTTGAGCAGGCTGCCGATCACCGTGAAGCGCACGCCGTAGCCGTAGGTGACGAGCAGCACCGGCGTCACCATCGCCATGACCACGAGAAACTTCACGTCGGCCGGCATGGCCCACGGGCGGACGGCCATCTGCGCCACCATCACGAGCGGCGGATGCACCAGGTACATCCAATACGAGGCATCGGCCAGCCACGACACGAGCGGGCTGGGCCGGGAGCAGAATTGGGCGAACAGGCCGATCAGTCCCAGCGACATCGCCCAGGCGAAGGCCGGCTGCAGCAGGCTGGCGAGCAACCGGTCGTTCATCGTCGCGATGCCGAGCCCGAAGAGTATGATCGCCGTCGGCAGCAGCAGCTTCCAGTGGCGACCGAGCCGCGTGTCGAGGCCTTCCGCCGCGAACGTGGCGACGCCGAAGAAATAGAAGCAGGCGTAGAGGGCGAGCACGTGCGGCCGCGGCAGGATTCCGAACGACGTGTCGGGTCCGAAGCCGGCCGTCATCGACATCCCCATCACCAGTTGCGGCAGGCACGAGGCCGCCACGAGCCACCAGCGCCTGCGGCCCGTCGGCAGGAGGCCCGTCGCGGCGAGGATCGCGAACGCGGCGACCAGCCAGCAGAGGAACCAGAGAAACCAGAGATGGTGGAAGACGTTCGTCTGCACGAGGTGCAATGACCACGAACCGATACGCAGGCGGAGCCAATCCGCCGACAGCACATCCGACCACGCGAGCGTCGCCCGGTCGAGCGGCCCGCCGAGCGTGCCCTCTGGACTCGGCCCCGTCGGCAGGACGGCACGCAGCCGCTCACGACCGGCGAGAATCTCCGGGACACCGACGGGATGCATGCCGAAGAGGGGCGCGAACTCGCTGACAAAATCGGCCGGGAGACGCATCATCGCCGCCGGCACCCGGCCGACCGCGTTCACGGCGGTTGGGTCTGCTCCCCGCTCCATGAGCAGCCGCGCTGCAGCATCGCGACCGAAGTAGGCGGCATGGTGCAGCGGCGTGTTGCCGCCGCCATCTCGGCCGTGGGGGTCGCCGCCGGCATCGAGCACGGCTGTCACGATCGCTGGGTCACCTCGCATCGTGGCCCAGGCGAGTGGCGTGAGGCCCCAGGAGGCGTCCGCGCGCTCGACCGCTCCTGGAGATGCGAGCAGCCGGCGCACGGTGGCCTCGTCCCCCGAGAGCATGTCGGTGAGGGCGGCTTCCGGCCGGTTCGTCCGCAGGGCATAGCCATCGATCAGCTTGTCGAGCTGCACGATCGTCAGGGTGGCGATGGCCAGCGGCAGGAAGATCCGCTTAAATCGCTGCTCGAGCAGGCTCGCGAGCCCGCGGCGGCTGAACACGAGCATCGTGAAGTAGCCGCTCAACAGGAAGAACAGCGGCATGCGGAAGCCGTGCACGGCCGCGATCAGAATAACGAGCGCATTGCTCCGCTCGGTGTCATGCACGGGCCAGGGAAACGGCACGAAGCTCATCGCCGCGTGCAGCGCCACGCCCAGCAGCATGGCGAAGCTGCGCAGGGCATCGAGGTCGGTGCGGCGTGTTGCCGAGGGGTCAGCCATGTGGGCGGAAGAGCGACATGCTCCATTTGACCACCGTGGCCCGCGTGGCCAACCGGGCGGCAAGCGATACGAGATAGTTTGCCCAGCCAGAAACCACGTAGTGCCGACCGGAGTCGAACGCCTTGAGCCCGGTGCGGACGACCGTCTTCACGTCCGCACCGCGGTTCCGTTCGGCCCAGCCGGGAACGCCTGACTGATCGAAAAACTCGGTTCGCGTCGTTCCCGGACAGAGCGTCGTCACCGTGACCCCGTGGGCCCGCAATTCAGCCCACATGGCCTCGCTGAAGTGCAGCACATAGGCCTTGCTCGCCGCGTAGACCCCCATGTATCCCACGGGCTGAAACGACACGACCGATCCGATGTTGATGATGCCCCCGTGCCCGCGCTGGACCATTTCCTTCGCGGCCAACAGCGTCAGTTCGGTCAGGCCGGCGACGTTGATCTGAACCAACTCCAGGGCCCGCCCGACGTCGGTCTTCTCCACCGACGACACCATGCCGATCCCGGCGTTGTTGACCAGTAGTTCCACCTCGATGCCACGACGGGACACCTCGGCGAGCAGTTCCCGACCCGCGTGGGGTCGTGACAGGTCGGCGGGCACGATCTCGCAGCGGGTGCCGTGGGCCGCCTCGATCTCCTCCGCCACCGCCCGCAGGCGATCTTCGCGACGGGCCACGAGCACGCAATGCATTCCCCGGGCCGCCAGTTGCCGGGCGAACTCGGCTCCGATTCCCGAGGAGGCCCCGGTGACAAGACCCCAGCGACCGGCGTAGGCTTTGAGCACGATGTGAGACTCGGCGCGGGTGTGGGCGATCAGCCCTGAAGGATATCGCGGCCCGCGTCCTCTTTGCCATTGGCTGCTGCGGTGTTTCCGGCCGCCGCAACCGCCTGGATGTGTCGGCATGACCAGCCAATCGCCTCGGTTGCCACGCCACGGCGGCTCCGCCCGCAGCGCCTGGATTCTGCTCGATTGGGCCGCAAGCGGCTTTTCGACCGTGCTGATCACGCTCGTCGTGGCCTATGTCGAGAAGCTGGTCTTCGCAGAGGGCGGCTGGGGCCTCGAGGCTGGGGTCATCTGGGCCTGGACGCTCGCGGCGGCGATGCTCGCCTCCGCCGTGTTGGTGCCCTGGGCCGCCGCCTGGGCGGATCGCCGCGACGGCCACCAGCGGGCGCTCATCGTGGCCACCTGCGTCGGTGCGGGGGGCCTCGTCATGCTGGCCGCCGTATCGCCCCAGGCCAGGATCGCCGTGGTGGCCGCGGTCGTCGCGGCCTGTGTCGGGTTCGACATCGCACAGGTCTTCACCGGCAGCCTGCTGCGACGAGTCGCCGGCGCACAGGATGCCGATCGTCTCTCCGCCTTCGGCTTCGCCGCCGGCTATGCGGGGGGCGCGATCGCGCTGGTGATCGCCACGGCCGTCGTCACCGCCCACGCCCACCTCGGCCTCGACATGGCGGGAGGCCTCCGGCTCGCCTTCGCCATCACGGCGGCCTGGTGGCTCGTGTTTTCCGTGCCGGCGGCGATCGTCCGCTTCGATTCCGGCGACGGTGCCCGACATGCTGCAACGCCCAGCCGCGAGCTGGGCGCGTTTGCCTCAAGCCTGTGGCAGGCATCGCCCGGGTCTCACGACCGCGCGTTCGCCGCGGTCCTCGGCGGGGCGATGCTCGCCCTCGGCGCGGTCCAGACGGCGATCGCGCAATTTTCGAGCCTCGCCCTGCAGCGGTTCGATCTTGATGGCCCCGCGCTCGTGCGGCTCGTGCTCCTCGTGCAGGCGGTGGCGCTTCCAGGCGCGCTCGTCGTCGGATGGCTCTCGACGCGGGTCGGCAGGAGGCCAGCCACCCTGCTCTGCTTCGGCGGCTGGATCGTCGTGCTCGTGCTCGCCTGGTTCGTGAACTCGACGCAGCAACTGTGCGGACTCGCCGTCCTGCTGGCCCTGGTGCTCGGAGGCATTCAGAGCCTGCTCCGCGCGGCTGTTGCCGTGCTCGCGCCGCCCGGCCATGCAGGCGTATCGTTCGGCCTGTTGCAGGTGGGCACGAAGCTCTCGGGGTTCGTCGCGAGCCTCGCATTCGGCGGGCTGCAGCTGGCGACGGGCAGCCCGCAGTCGGGCCTCCTCGCGCTCATCGCGCAGCTCGCCATCGGCTGGTGGCTCATCCGCCGCCTGGCCTGACGCACCGGCCCTCCAACCGCACGCACGGTGACGAGCGAGCCATCGGCCGCCAGCGGGGTCACGACATACTGCGACCGCTTGCCCCGAAACACGACCGTGTCGACGCCGGCGTCGCCGTGAATCTGGTCGTTGATGCCGTACGCGAAAATCCGGTCATTCCCCTGGGAGCCGTGGATCACGTTGGCCTGGAGCCGCCTGCCGACGATCGTATTCGACGTCGTCCCGCCCCAGATGATCATGTCGGGAATCTTCCGAGCGATGCTGCGGCCTTGCCCACTCCACCGAATCTGCTGAAACGCGTCGTCGGAACTGGTGCGGAAGATATTGAACTGGGCGAGCCCCTCCGCGTCGTAGGCGGGGGTGGTCGTGAGGTCGCGTTTCAGGAAACCGGAGAACATGCGCCAGCCGCGCGTCAGCGCGAGACGGCTCTCCAGCGACTCGACGCTCAGCGCAGCACGGCGACCGCGACGCCGGCGATGGTCGACACCTGCGGACGTGTTCTTGGCTCTCAGCAAGCGAATCAACAGGGAGATCATCTCGGCAGCCTTGTGCGGGTATGCGGTGGAGGTCGGAGTTGAACCCATACGCCCTTGCAGGCAACGGATTGTGAGATCGTTCTCGTCTGAGTTGCAACTACGAGCCTTCAGTCGGAGGAGAAGACCATGTTCGGTTTGGAGGTGACGGACCTTCACGTAGCCGCTAATTTTTTTGACTGTTCCAGCCCGCCCCCAAAGACGCTACTGCAAGCACCCACAACCGTCGCGACGAGTATTCGCACGCTGACGGCAATCTGACCGGCCATATCTGACGCGCGGATTGTTCGCGTCTTTCTGCCGGTGGTGCTGCACATCAGGGCTGGATGGTGTTGCCCTGGTTCACGTCCGTGGGTTGTCGTGCTCGTTCTTCGTCGCGGACGTGGTGGGGGCTTGTGCTCTCTGCCAGCAAGGAATGCCGCGATGCATGCGGTGAATCATCTTTCGAGCATCATGCGACGTGCCATGCCTTTGGCGCTCGCCCTCTTGGCGGCGTGCGTCGCCGCCCCGGCCTCCGCGCAGCAGCTGCGGTTCGTCACCTTCGGCACGGCCAGCGGGCTCGGCAACAACAACACCTACGGCGTCTACGTGAGCGGCAGCACCGTCTACGTAGGGACCAACGGCGGCTTGAGCATCTCGACCAACGGCGGATCGATTTTCACCAACAGAACCACCTTGAACGGACTGGGCAGCAATAGCGTCCGGGGCATCTTTGCGAGCGGGAGCACCGTCTACGCAGCGACCTCCGGAAACGCACCTATTGGCGGCGCGAGCAAATCGACGAATGGTGGGATGAGCTTCACGAACTCCGGGTCGTCGAGCGGGCTCACCCGCCCTGCGGTGCAAGGTGTGTTCGCCGTGGGCAGCAACGTCTACGCGGCGACCCTGAGCGGCCTGG
Organism: Planctomycetaceae bacterium; assembly: GCA_046094845.1. GTDB lineage: Bacteria > Planctomycetota > Planctomycetia > Pirellulales > UBA1268 > QWPN01. Next base: position 9,191 of record JBJTIE010000195.1, read on the forward strand.
GCGTCTCGACCAATGGCGGAACGACGTACACCGTCAAAACCACCACGAGCGGACTCGGCAGCCCCAATACGTTCGGTGTCTATGCAATCGGCAGCACCGTCTACGTGGCGACCCTCCAAGGCCTGAGCATTTCGACCGATGCCGGCACGAGCTTCACGAACTCGGGCACCCCCAGCGGGCTGGGCGCGAACGCGTGCTATGGCGTCGACGTGAGCGGCAGCACCGTCTACGTGGCGACGGAAGGCGGCGTGAGCATCTCGACCGACGGCGGCACGAGCTACACCAACGCCACCACCGCGAATGGGCTCGGCAGCAACACCGTCCGCGGTGTGTTTGCCAGCGGCAGCACCGTCTATGCGGCGACCCAGAGCGGCTTCAGCATCGGGAGTCCCGATTCCCTGTCGCTGATCTGGACCGCGACCAATGGCACCTGGAGCGCATCGGCCGCCACCTGGACCACGAGCAGCGGTGGTGCGACCGTGTTCATGGCCGGCGACACGGCCAC
>JBJTIE010000196.1:0-3841 GCA_046094845.1 Planctomycetaceae bacterium
GGGTGATGCGTGACGGCAAACTCCTGGTGGTGCGGCCGCCGCCGGTGCAGTCCAGCGACGGACGGATCGTGTTTGAGTCGGCCACGTCGGGGCTGCTCCCCGGCGACCGCGTGGTGACGAGCCAGCTCTCGAATCCACGGGCCGGGATGGCGATCGTCGAGCCAGGGGCCAGCGAGACGAAGTCGGCGGCGACGACGGAAGGAAAGGACGCGACGTGAGGACGATCGTCTCCTGGACCGTCCGCAACATGCCGGCGATGAACACGCTGGTGATCTCGATCATCCTCGTGGGCGCACTCGCGTTCGCATCGATGCGGCGGGAGGTATTCCCCGAGTTCGACCTGGAGATCGTGCTCGTCACGGTGCCCTATCCGGGGGCCACGCCGGACGAGGTCGAGGAGGGCATCTGCCAGAAGATCGAGGAGGCCTGCCGGAGCGTCGCGGGCATCAAGAAGATCACGAGCGTGGCCCAGGAGGGGATGGGCTTTTGCGTGTTCGAACTGCAGGACAGCATCAAGGACGTGCAGAAGACCCTCGGAGAGATTCGCTCGGAGGTGGAGCGGATCCCGAGCATGCCGGAATTGGCCGAGGATCCCAAGGTCGAGCAGGTCACGCTCCGCACGCCGGCGATCAAGGTGGGCATTCTCGCGCCCGCGGCGGGCGATGGCGAGGAGGTGTCGGAACTCGAGCTGCGCGACGTGGCGGAGCTGGTTCGCGACGATCTCCTGGCCCTCCCTGCCGTGTCGGCCGCCAATCTGCAGGGAGCGAAGGACTACCAGATCGACATCGAGATTTCCGAGAAGACGCTGCGGAAATACGGGCTCTCGCTGCAGAAGGTGGCGGAGATCGTGCGGCGGGAGAATCTCGAGCTGCCCGGGGGCACGATTCGCAGCGAGAGCGGCGAGATCCTGCTCCGCGGCAAGAACAAGCGGTACGTGGGGGCCGAGATCGCGAAGCTCCCGCTCGTCACGCTCCCCGACGGGCTCGTGCTCACGGTGGGGGATCTGGGCACCGTTCGCGACGAGTTCGCCGACGTCGCGTCCACGAATCGCATCAACGGCCGGGCGGGCATGGTGGTGTCGATCGATCGCAGTTCGGGCGAAGACCTGCTGGCGATGGTGGCCGCCGTGAAGCAGTACGTCGCCGACGCGAAGCTGCCCTCGGGCTACGAGCTCACGGTCTGGGCCGACCAGTCGATCGACGTGCAGGACCGGCTGCGGATGCTGATCGAGAACGGCCTGCAGGGGCTCGTGATCGTGTTCGTGATGCTCGCGTTGTTCCTCGACCTCAAGATCGCCTTCTGGGTGGCGATGGGGATCCCGTTCTCGATGCTCGGCACCGGGGCCCTCATGTATGGCACCGACCAGACGCTCAACATGCTCTCGATGTTCGCCTTCCTGATGGCGATCGGGATCGTCGTGGACGACGCGATCGTTGTGAGCGACAACGTCGATCGCCATCGACGGATGGGTAAGAGCCTGACGGCTGCCGCCATCGACGGCACGGTCGAGGTGATTCCGAGCGTGATCTCGAGCGTGCTCACGACGGTGATCACGTTCCTGCCGCTCTGCTTCGTGTCGGGGGTGATGGGGAAGTTCATCGCCGTGATGCCCTTCGCCTTCATCTCCACGCTGCTGATGTCGCTGGCCGAATCGACGCTGGTGCTGCCGGGGCACCTGGCACACGAGAAGAACCTCGTGTTCACGATCATCGGCCTCCTGCTCTATCCGCTGCGGCCCCTCTTGGCCGTGGTGGCCTGGCTGCAGCGGGCCTGCGACCAGGGGCTGAAGTGGTTCGTGAAATCGGTGTATTCGCCTTTCCTCGACCTCTGCCTCGACAATAGGCTTTCGACGCTGGCGGCTGCCCTTGCGATCCTGCTCGCCGCCTTCGGGATCGTCCGCAGCGGGATCACGCCCTTCCAGCTCTTCCCCAAGATCGACGCCAGCCGATTGGTCGCGAAGGTCGTGTTTCCCGACGGCACGCCGGCGACCGTGACCGACGAGGCCACGACGCGGCTCGAGCAGGCTGCCTTCGAGGCGTCGCAGAAGCTGTCGCCCGCGGGGGAGCCGATCGTCACGCTCGTGCACCGGGCCGTGGGCCAAGTGGCGGCCCAGGGAGAAGTCGGCCCCGATGCCCGGATGAGCGGCAGCCACGTCGGCGCGGTGGCGGTCGAACTGGTCGAGGGGGAGTTTCGCGACGTCACGAGCGAGCAGTTCATCAGTGAGTGGCGGCGGCTGGCCGGCGACTTTCCCGGCAACGAGTCGCTCCTCTTCGGCACGGAAAACATCGGGCCGGGCGGGAAGACGATTGAATTCAAGCTGCTCGCGGCGGCAAACGCGGAGGCCGTGGCCCAGCTCGAGGACGCCGTCGAGCGATGCAAGGAGTGGCTGGCCCAGTATCCGGGCGTGATCGACATCGACGACGACTCGCGGCCGGGCAAGTGGGAATACCAGATCAAGGTGAAGCCGCGGGCCGAGGCGATGGGTGTGTCGCTCGCCGACCTCGCCGGAACGATCCGGGCCAGCTACTACGGCGAGGAGGTGATGCGGCTCCAGCGGGGGCGGCACGAGGTGAAGCTCATGGTCCGCTACCCGCAGGACGAGCGGCGGACGCTGGCGACGCTGGCCGACGTCCGCGTGACGGGCCCCGACGGCGTGAAACGGCCGATCCGCGAGCTGGCCGACGTGTCGGTCGTGCGGGGCTACTCGGAGATCAACCGGCTCGGCCAGAAGCGATCGATCACGGTCACGGCCGACATCGACGTGGCCACGAGCTCGCTCACCAGTTCCCAGATCACGGCCGACATGGAGAAGCGGTTCATGCCGGGGCTGCTCGCCGATCACCCGCTCGTCCGCGTCCGCTGGGAGGGTCAGAAGGAGCAGACGAACGAGTCGCTCCGGAGCCTGGGCACGGGCTTCGTGGTGGCGCTGTTCGCGATGTTCGTGCTGCTTACGATGGAGTTCAAGTCGTATTTTCAGCCGTTCCTGATTCTCGCGGCCATCCCGTTCGGAATCGCGGGCGCCGTTTTTGGCCACGCCCTGATGGGCATGCCGCTCACGCTCTTCAGCATGTTCGGTCTGGTCGCTCTGGCGGGCGTCGTGGTGAACGACTCGATCTGCCTCATCGACTTCATCAACCATCGTGTGCGCGCCGGGCATCCACTGCGGGCCGCCCTGCGGGAGTCGGGCTGCCTGCGGTTTCGGCCGGTGATGCTCACGAGCGTGACCACGATCGGGGGCCTGCTGCCGCTGCTCCTGGAGAAGAGCTTCCAGGCCCAGTTCCTGATCCCGATGGCCACGGCGCTTGCGTTCGGCCTGGCGACGACGACGCTGCTCGTGCTGATCCTGGTGCCGGTGATGTACTCGTTTTTCGGGACGAGCGCCCGCGAGGAGCACGAGGACGAATACGCCGAGGGGTTCGCCCCGGCCGTCGGCGGCAGCAGCGTGGATCCCGACGCGGCCGAGCAGGACTGGCTCCCCGAGCACCTCCGCGAGACTGTTGTGAGGTGAAGCCCACGGGTGACCTCCTGTGGTGTGGGTTCGGGGCTGCCCATGCCCCGTCGCCGGACGCTCGCTCCGGCATCCATGCCTTCGCTCGCTCGATGCTGACTGCGCTTCGGCATCCTGCCTGCGCTGGTCAGCAACGCCGGCTCTCGGGGCACTGGGCAGCCCCTCACGGCGTTGTGGTTGGCAGCCGTCCGTACGCTCCTCCCGCACCGTAGTCCGCACACTCCGTGTGCGGCCCACGGTTCGAACACCACAGACCCGCACTATTCCTCCGCGTGCCGACCACCTGTGGTGAAACTTCGGGGCTGCCCATGCCCCGTCGCCGGACGCTCGCTC
>JBJTIE010000197.1:0-4070 GCA_046094845.1 Planctomycetaceae bacterium
TAGGCCTCGACCCGACCGGCGACGTCGCCATGATTCGCCTGCTCGGCCGCGACGACTTTCCCCATGCCACGCCGGCCGACAGCGATGCCGTGCAGCCGGGCGACTTCTGCTTCGCGGCCGGCAACCCGTTCCTGCTGGCCACCGACCTTCAGCCCTCGATCAGCGTCGGCATCGTCTCCGGGGTGCACCGCTACCAGTTTCCGGCGGGCACGATCCTGGAATATGCCGACTGCATCCAGGTGGATGCCGCGATCAACCCGGGCAACTCCGGCGGGGGGCTGTTCGACGAGGCCGGCCGCCTCATCGGGGTGAACGGCCGGGCCTCGTTCGAGAAGCGCGGCCGCGTGAACGTGGGCGTGGGCTACGCGATCTCGATGAACCAGCTGCGAAACTTCTCCGGTCTGCTCAAGGGAGGCCGGCTCGTCGATCATGCGACACTCGGCGCCACCGTGTCGTCGAGCGCCGACGGCCGCGTGCTCGTGTCGGACATCCTCCAGTCGTCCGACGCCTGGCGGCGCGGGCTGCGCTACGACGACGAGATCGTCGCCCTCGCAGGCCGACCCGTCCGCACCGTCAACGCCTTCAAGAACGTGCTCGGCACGCTGCCGGCGGGCTGGCAGGTGCCGCTCGCCTACCGCCGGGCCGGTCGTCGGCATGACATCGTCGTGCGACTCGCGGGCGTGCACTCGGCCGCGGCGCTCGCAGCCCTCGTCGCCGGCGAGCCGGCACGGCCGCCCGAGGCGATCCGCGGCCTCTACGACCCACGCCCCGGATTCATCAACGCCCACTTCAACACGGTCGAACGCGACCGCGTGGCCGCCAGCATCGCCCAGAGCCGCGCCGCCGCGACGTCCGCGGCCTGGGAGTTCGCGGGAGCCCGCGCGGAAGGCGGCCGGTTTCGGCTCGTGCTCGCCGACGACGACGCAGCGATCGACCTTCCCACGGGCATGTCGCAGCTCGATCCCGCAGGCGATCTGGCCGCGGATCCGGCGCCCCCCGGCAGCGGCGGGCTGCTCGCGGCACTCGCCATCTGGCGGCGACTCGTGCGCTCCGGCCCGGCCGGCATGGGCAGCACGACCTACTGGGGCACGGCACCCCGTGATCCGCAGGCGTTCGCTGCCGGGTTCGCCGCGGAACTGATCGACGTGCTCGAAGTGTCCGTCTCGGGCATGACGGCCCAGGTCGCCGTCGATGCCGGCGGCGGCGTCACGCAGGTGGAACTCTGGACGGACGCCGACGCCGAGCCGTGCCGCGTGCGCTTCGGATCACCATCACCCGACGACCCGCGCGGCCTGCCGACGCGGTTCGACGTGAGCCGGGGCGACGAGGTCTTCGGCACGTTCATCGTCGAGCCCGCCGCCCCGGCCCCGGGGGCACAGCCATGACCACACGCGCCTGGAACACCGCGTGGATCCACGCCCTCGTCTGCCTGATCGTGGGCGGCTGGGCCGGACTGACCAGCGCCGCCGGCACGCCCCAGGAGACGATCCGTTCCGCGGCCCGCAAAGTCGTGAAGCTCTACGGCGCGGGGGGGCTGCGGAGCCTCGAGGCCTATCAGTCCGGAATGCTCGTCTCGCCCGACGGCATGATCCTGACCGTGATGAGCACGGTGCTCGACACCGACGAGATCGACTGCGTGCTTGACGATGGCAGCCGCCATCGGGCGACGCTGAAGGGGGTCGACCCGCGGCGTGAGCTCGCGGTGCTCACGATCGACGCGGTCGACCTGCCGGCGTTCACGCTCGAGCCCGGCGGTCCGGTCGCGGCGGGCACCCGCGTGATCGCGCTCTCGAACCTGTTCGGCGTGGCCGCGGGGGACGAGCGGGTGAGCGCCCAGCGGGGCGTGGTGTCGGCGCTCGTGCCGCTGGAGGCCCGGCGGGGCGCCACCGAGGCGCCGTTCACCGGCGACGTCTACGTGCTCGACTGCACGACGAACAACCCGGGCGCTCCCGGCGGGGCCGTCGTCGATTCGCAGGGCCGGCTCGTCGGCATGCTGGGCAAGGAGCTGCGCGCGACGGCGAGCGGCATCTGGCTCAACTACGCCCTGCCGGCTGCGGAGCTCGACCGCGGCGTGCGCGACATCCTGTCGGGCACCGCGCCGCCGGTCGCCACCGATGCCCCACCGTTCGACGCCCGCCTCTGCGGTCTCGTGCTCGTGCCCGATCTGCTCGACAAGACGCCGCCGTTCATCGAGGCCGTGCTGCCCGGTTCGTCGGCCGCGCCGGCCGGCCTCGAGCCCGACGATCTCGGGATCGCCGTCGCCGGCCGCGCGGTGGCATCCCGGGCCGCGGTCGAGCGGGAGCTGGGCCGGCTCGCGGTCGGGGATCCCGTGCGGCTCTCGGTGATCCGCGGCGGCCGGATCGTGGAGTGCGATCTCGGCCCGCGGCCCGCAGCCAAGGAGCAGCCCACGCCATGAGGACTCGACGGCAAGGTCCAACGGCCCTTATCGGCTTCGGGGGCGGTACAAGTCGCGTCGCGGGACCTCGAAGACTCGGTCCAAGGCGCCTCGAGATTGCACCGACCCCCTCGCCTTCCCGTTATGGCGATGTATCTCGAGTCACACGGTGCGTGTGTCGTGTTCTCTTCATTCTTATCACCGGGGCGGCGCTGGCCCGGGGTGTGGAGCCGACGTTGGCCGAGGAAGAGGCGTTTCGGGGGGCGGTCGCGCGGGTGGCGCGGGCCGTCGTGCGGATCGAGCCGGTGGTGGCATCGGAGGCGGCGGTCGGCAAAGGGGCCGAGGCGGTCGCCGGCAGTGGGCCGTCATCGGGCCTCGTCATCGATCAGGCCGGCTGGGTCCTCACGACGGCGTTCGCCGTGCCGAAAGATGTGACCGATGTCGTGGTCGTGCGCGCCGACGGCGGGCGGCAGGCGGCGCGGGCCATCGGACGCGACGTGCCACGCGGGCTCGTGCTGCTCACGACGGATCCCATGCCCGACGCTCCGCCACTGGAGATCGTGCCCCGTGCGGATCTCGCGCCGGGCCAGTGGACGATCGCCGTGGGCCGTGGCTGGGCGTCCGCGCAGCCGGCCGTGGCAGTGGGCGTGCTCTCGGCGGTCAACCGTGCCTGGGGCCGGGCGGTCCAGACGGATGCCTCCGTCTCACCGGCCAACTACGGCGGCCCGCTCATCGATATCCGCGGCCGCGTGATCGGCATTCTCGCGCCGCTGCCGGCCGACACGGCGGGCATGAATCTCGGCACGGAACTCTACGACGCGGGCATCGGATTCGCCGTGCCGCTCGCCGACCTGGCCCCGCTCCGCTCGCGGCTGGAGCAGGGTGAGACGCTGGCCGGCGGCGTGCTCGGGATCTCGTATCGGTCAAGCGACCTGATCAACGGCGAACCGGTGATCGCGAGCTGCCGGCAGGGCTCTCCCGCCGCCCGCGCCGGACTGCGGCCGGGCGATCGGATCGTGGCGATCGACGGTCATGCCGGCGCGCGGGTCGCCGATGCCCGGCAGCGGATCGCGCCCCGCCACGCCGGCGACACGATCCGGATCGAGATTGCGCGGGGCGACACGGCGCAGGACACCCGCTCGTTCGAGGCCACGCTCGTGGCGACGATGCCCCCGTGGCGGCAGGCGATGCTGGGCCTCGTCGCAGCACCGGCCGCAGCAGATGCCGACGCCGGCACGGCCGCGGGCGCGACCGTCGAGTGGGTGCTGCCCGAGGGGCCGGCGGACCGGGCCGGGGTGCAGGTCGGCGATGTGATCGAAGCCTGCGCGGCGGCCGATGCCGCGGCGGTCGCCGGCGACGAGGCGACGCTCCGTGACACGCGCGATCTCGCCGGCCGCCTCGCGGGCCTCGAGCCCGGCACGCAGGTCACGCTCTCCCTCCGCCGTGGCGACGACCGGCCCCGACTCACGCTTGAGACGACTGCCTTCGACCCGCGGCTTCCCGCCGCATTGCCGCCGCTGACGACCGACGCCGCCGGCGATGCGGCGCAGGTCATCCGGCTGACCGCCGCCGAAGTGGCCGAACCCGCGCTGGCGATCCTGCCGGCAGGGGATGCCGATGCGCCGCTCGGCGTGCTCGTCTATTGCGGTGCGCCACGCGGGCCAGTCGCCGAGGC
>JBJTIE010000198.1:0-6216 GCA_046094845.1 Planctomycetaceae bacterium
CCCGGGAAAGCGCCGGGGGGGCGTGCGTGGGGTCGGTGTTTGGAAACACCATGGGGGCCGCGTCACTCGACATGCCGTTGCCGGCCAGCTCGGCCCGGGGCTGCCCGCCGCGGGCCCGCGCCGCACTGGCCCGCTCCAAGACGAAGAAGCCGCCCCCTTCGCCCATCACGAAGCCGTCGCGGTCGCGGTCGAAGGGTCGCGACGCCCGCGCCGGATCGTCGCTGCGGCGGGAGAGCGCCCGCAGGTTGTAGAAGGCGGCTATGCCCACCGGGCTGATCACGTCGCAGCCGCCGGCGATGCAGGCATCGACCCAGCCGGCGTCGAGCCAGGTGCGGGCGAGGGCCAACGCGTAGCCGCTCGAGGCACAGGCCGCCGCGACCGTCACGGCCGGTCCATGCAGGCCGAGCCGCGCGGCCATGCGGTGCACGAGCGACCGCTCGCGCCGCGGCTCGAACACCTGCGTGCCCCCGGCGAGAAAATCGAGCTCCCAAGTCTTGAGCGTCTCGGCCCCGAGACCGAGCACCAGCCCGATCCGGATGCCATCGCTCCGCGGCAGCCGGGCATCGGCCAACGCATGCGCCGCTGGCGCAAGGCACATCTGTTCCAGTCGCCCCAGTTGGCGAAACTCCGCCGGATCGAGACCGCAGACGGCCGCCGGCGGCGCGGGAATCTCCGCGACGGGCGCCGCGAACTGCTTCGCCTCGCGGCCGAACTCGCCGGGATCGATCGCCCGCACGCCCGACACGCCCGCCAGCAGGGCGTCGGCGATACCAGAGACCGTGGAGCCGAGGGGCGACACGGCACCCAGGCCCGTGATCACCACGGCCTCGCGCTCGGCATGAGGCTGCGTCGTCATGCTGCCTCCCGTCCGACCGCGGCCCGTGTCATCTGGCCGGCCTGCCGCGTGAGGCGAATCTCCGCCGACCACGGACACTCGACCGTCCACGAGGCGAGCACGCCCCCCGTGGCACACATGGCCACCGCCCGGGCAAAGTCGCCCAGCGGATCAGTGATCTCGGCGATCCGCGGCCTCGCCGTCGGCACGTCGGGCACATGAACGGCGATGGCGAGCGCCGCCGCGGCTGCGGGCTCGACGAACAGCGCCAGCCCGCGGCAGGTGGGATCGCCCAGGGCCGCGCCGGTGGCATCGAGCGTAGGCTCGTCGGCCCAGTCGGTCGCGATCAGCCAGACGCCATCTGCCTCCGCCCCACCTCCGGGCTGCAGGAACGAGACCGCGGTGAAGAGACCCTCGGCGAGCGCATCGGGGCCACCACCGATGCCCACGTTGGGGCCGTGCATGCCGAGCGCCACGCTCACGGCCCCGGCGACCGCATGCAGGGAGCACTGCGGAACGATGTGGGGCGACACACTCACCGCCCCGTGCGGCCGCAGCTTCGCCAGCGACACGGCCGTCGCGAGCCGGCCGGCCTGGCAGCTGGCCGCCACCACGCCATGCCGGGAGCAGTCGCGCCGGTCGGGAGGCAGCGACGCGATGGCGGCGAGCATGGCCTGCATCGCCACGACCGTCTGCTCATCACAGTGCCGCAGAAACCGGGCCGGCAGTGCAGGGCTGCCTTCGGGCCCGGGCCGATCCCGCAACAGGCCGATCTGCGATAGCGGCGCCTCCACGAAGGCGTGCGCCATGATGCCGCAGGCGGCGGACGGCACGGGCTTCGAGGGGCGGAATGACATCGCGGCACGCATCGATCCGAGGTCGCGCGGCCGCTCAAGCAGCCTGCTTGCCACCCTTCGCGGCGATCTTCTTCTCGAGCACGTCGAGCAGATTGCCCACCGTCTTGATGCTCTCGAGCAGCTCCGTTTCGATCTGGATGCCGAACCGGCTCTCGATGTGGAGCACGAGCCCGGCCATGTCGAGCGAGTCGAGATTCAGGCCCTGCCGCAGCGTGGTGTTGTCCTCGAGGCCCGGATACGACTCGCCGGTCTCCTTTTCCAGGAGTTCGAGGACGGTGGCGGAAAGCTCCGAGCGATTCATGGTGGCAGCATCTCCTGGGAATGACGGAATGGCATGAGGGGACGAATGTGAGGCGAGAGGGTAGCGACCCGGGGCATGGCGACGAAGGGCAATATTCCGTGTATTCTGGGCACTTTCCGCTCTCTCGCCGGGTCGATCGCCGCGTATGGCCCTCTCCCTCGTCGCCCGGATCGCCGCCACCACGACCGCCGCCTACGCGGCCTTGCTCGTATTCGCGACGCACTATCCGAAGCCGCAGGACCTGCTCGGCCCCAACGCCCCGTCCGACAAGACGCTGCACGTGATGGCCTACGCCGTGCTCGCCGGGCTCGTGGGCCTCACGCTCGTGGCGGCCGGCCGCTGGACGCGGCCCGCCATCGCCCGCGCCGCCGGATGCATGGCGATCTTCGGCGCCCTCGACGAGATGACGCAGCCGTTGCCCTGGTTTCGGCGGGCGGCCGATCCGCTCGACTGGGTCTTCGACCTCGGCGGCATCGGGCTGGGCCTTGCCGCCGTGGCAGTGGCCGTCGTCATCTGGCACCGCGTGCGCGGGCGTCAGTAGTTCGGCGTCGGGGCGCGGAACTCGTCGAGCTTCACCGACTTGAACCAGTCGAGCGTTTTCGCGAGCCCATCGCGGAGCGGCACCTTCGGCTCCCAGCCGAGATGCCGCTTCGCCAGCGTGATGTCGGGCTTGCGCCGCTCGGGATCGTCCACCGGCAGCGGCTTCTCGACGAGCTCCGACTTCCCCCCCACCAGCTCGAGCGTGAGCTCGGCCAGCTGGCGGATCGTGAACTCGCCCGGATTGCCGATGTTCACCGGCCCGATGAACGAGTCGGGGCCGTTCATCATTCGGATCATCGCCTCGACGAGGTCGTCGCGGTAGCAGAAACTGCGGGTCTGGCCGCCGGTGCCGAAGATCGTGATCGGCTCTCCCTCGATCGCCTGGCGGATGAAGTTCGATACCACGCGGCCGTCGTAGGGGTGCATCCGCGGACCATACGTGTTGAAGATTCGCACGATCCGGACGTTGACGCCGTTGGCCCGGTGATAGTCCATGAACAGCGTCTCGGCGGCCCGCTTGCCCTCGTCGTAGCAGGCGCGGGGGCCGATCGGGTTCACCGAGCCACGGTAGCTCTCCGGCTGCGGATGAACCTCCGGGTCGCCATACACCTCGCTCGTGGAGGCCTGGAGGATCTTGGCCCGGCACCGCTTCGCCATCCCGAGCAGGTTGATCGCCCCCATCACGCTCGTCTTCATCGTCTTGATGGGGTTGTATTGATAGTGGCCGGGCGCGGCGGGGCAGGCGAGGTTGTAGATCTCATCCACCTCGAGCCAGAGCGGATGGATCACGTCGTGGCGGATCAACTCGAAGTTGCCGCAGCCGAGCAGATGGGCGACGTTCGACTTCTGGCTGGTGAAGAAGTTGTCGACGCAGACGACGTCGTGCCCTTCGGCCACGAGCCGCTCGCAGAGATGGCTGCCGAGAAAACCGGCGCCGCCGGTGACGAGGATGCGTTTGATCGAGGGCATGGGATCGAAGGCTCCCGGAGGACGAGGCGCGTCCCTCTGGTCTACCACGCCCCGGGGAGCCTGTCTCGGGAATGCCGCAGGAGCCGCGCCGCCGGTGCTTTGCCGCCGGCCAGCCGCGCGGTACGCTCGCCGCGGCCATCCCGCTCGCCCTTTCCCCGTCACCCGTAGGAGCAGCTCCCATGAAGGGCCGCATCAAGCAATCGCTCGTCCAGTGGTGCTACAGCATGACCGGCGACCAATGGGACATCGAGAAGCTCTGTCGGGTCGCCACCGAGCTCGGCTGCAAGTCGATCGAGCTCGCCGCTCCCGACACCTGGGCGACACTGAAGAAGCACGGCCTCACCAACGCACTCGCCCCCAACGGCATGCCCGGCGCGCCCTTCATGAAGGGCTTCAATAACCCGACGTATCACGACGAGGTGATCGCCCGTACGACCGAGATGATCGACGCCTGCGCGGCGGCCGGCTTCCCGGCGGTGATCGCCTTCACCGGCTACAAGTGGCGCGACGCCGAGGATCCGACGAGCGGCGAGATCTCGCTCGAGGAAGGGGCGGCCAACTGCGTGAAGGGGCTGAAGCAGATCGCGGGCCATGCCGAGAAGAAGGGCGTGACGATCTGCCTCGAACACCTCAACACCCGCGACGACTCGCATCCCATGAAGGGGCATCCGGGCTACCAGGGGGACGACATCGACTACGTGGCGAACATCGTGCGGAAGGTGGGCTCGCCCCGCGTGAAGCTGCTGTTCGACTTCTATCACGTGCAGGTGATGAACGGTGATCTGATCCGCCGTGTGGAGCAGTGCAAGGACGTGATCGGCCACATCCACGTGGCCGGCTGCCCGGGCCGCGGCGAGCTGGACGAGAACCAGGAGATCTCCTTTCCGCCGCTGATGCGGAAGCTCCTCGACATCGGCTACGAGGGCTACGTCGGGCAGGAGTTCATCCCGACCCGCGACGCCCTCGCCGGCCTCAAGCAGGCCGTCGCGCTCTGCGACGTGTGACCTGACGTGGGCGTGTCAAGCCGCATCCGCTCGCGCCGTAGTCCGCATGCTCCGCATGTGGCCCACGGTGCGAACGCCACAGGGGCCAGCTACCGCCATACAAGTCCGCCAACCTCTTTCCGAATAGCCGGCCAATCGGCCTTCAAACCGTGAACCGCACACGGAGTGTGCGGACCACGGCGCTGTGCGAGTACGCAGCTTCTGCGGATGACGATACTTGGGGAGCACGACACCTACGGGCGTGCGAGCACGAGCCGCACGTCGGCGACGTTCGTGCCGGTGGGGCCCGTGACGATCAGGCCGCCCGCGGCCTCGAGGAGCGGATACGCATCGCATCGGGCCGCCGCCCGATTCACGTCGAGCCCCGCCTGCTCGACCGCGGCCGCAACGCCCGCATCCACGAGCCCGCCCGCCGCGGACGTCGGGCCGTCTTCGCCATCGGTGCCCACGCTGGCGATGCACAACCCCGCGGGCCAAGCATGGCCACTCGCGCGCACGGCGGCCAGAGCCACGACCGCCGTCTGCTGATTGCGTCCGCCACGGCCATGATCGGCCGGCAGTGTCACGACCGCCTCGCCCCCTTCAATCACGGCGAGCGCACACCCCGCGCGACTCGCCCGCTCCGCGAGCATGAGCCCTTCGGCTGCGAGCCTGCGGCCGACCTCGTCGGCCGTCTCCAATGCCCCGGCATCGGCATGCCGCACCACGACGTCGTAGCCTCGAGCCCGCGCCGCCGCCGCCGCCGCCTCGACGGCCGTGGCATTCGATCCGAGCAACAGGTGATCGACGTGGCAGCCGCGCGGCGTCGTCCACGATGAGCCGGTGCCGGCGGACGCCGGAGCCGCGTCTGCGACCGCCGCATCAGCCTCGAGCCGCGCGACGAGCCGGGGCGCGACACCGGCGGCGATCGTGCCGAACCGTTCGAGCACGGCGAGGGCCGCGACCGGCCGCGGCGTCACCGGCATGCACGGCCCCGATGCGATCATGTCGAGTGGATCGCCGATCACGTCGGAGAGCACGAGGGCGAGCAGGCGGCCGGCACCACAAGCCCGCGCGAGGCCGCCGGCCTTCACGTCGCTCGCCGCCTGCCGGACCGTGTTGAGCCCGCGAATGTCGGCACCCGCCGCGGCCAGAAACGTCGCCGCGGCGACCTTTTCGGCGAGCGGCACCCCCGCCCGCGGCGCCGCCACGAGGGCCGACCCGCCACCGGTGACGATCACGATCGCGAGATCGGCGGGCGAGAGTCCGGCGACGACCGCGAGCATCTCCCGCGTGGCTGCCTCGGCCGCGGGCGTCGGCATGTTGCGGCCCGCCGGCCGCGTTTCGCGGACCTCGATCCGCTCGAGCGCGATGCCACAGCCTTCCGGCACGCTCACGAGTCCCGTCAGCCGCGCCGGCGCGACGCCCGCAGTGAGGAGCAGCCGTTCCACCGCGGCCGCCATCCCGGCCGCCGCCTTGCCGCCCCCGACCACGACGATCCGCCCGGTGTCGCCAAGCGGCAGCGGCGGCACGAGCGATCGGCCATCTAGCAGGAGTTCGCCGGCGCGCACCGACAGTCGCCCTGCGACCAGCGTCAGCGGCTGCACGGCCGCGATCGCCGCAGCGCGGATCGCCGCCGCATCGGCACCGCCGTCGCGCGGCTCGAGGCTGATGCGGCGGTCGCAGACGCGGCTCCGGCGTCCGCCGGCACCGGCTCATCGTGGACGACGC
>JBJTIE010000199.1:0-6106 GCA_046094845.1 Planctomycetaceae bacterium
TTCGACCACGAGCCACCGGCGGAGAGGCCGATCGCCCGCCAGGCCGCCGGGTTCTCGGGATCGGTGGAAAACTGCAGCTGGCCGGCACCTGGAGGCGGAATCGCTCCGCCCTTGGGATCACCGAAGTTGAAGCGATGCCCCTCGTTGATGATGAACTGCACCTCCTTGTCGGTGACCACGAGACAGGGCGAGAGCAGCACGTTCTCGACCGCCTTCGTACCGGCCGGCACCTGCCAGCTCTTTTGGTTCGCCTGGTCGAGCGTGTGCTCCCAGCCGGAGAGTGACTGCCATCCCTGCTCGCCGGTGTTGAAGTTGAAGTTCACGTTGCCGGCATGCCCCGGCAGCGCGGCACAGACGCAGCTCAAGGAAACCAGCGGCAGACGGAGCACGGAGCGGATCGACGAGCAAACCGACGCGGAGGCCGACATGGAGACACCTGCAACGGAGGCACGATGACGGGCCTCCGCTGCCACGCCCGACACGAACCGGAAACACCTCCGGTCGCTGGGCAACCCTGAAATGCGCCGAATGCCCCGCGGCAACCCCTGTCGCCCAAGCCACTGGCGATGCACGCCTTACGTCACATTTTTTTCCTCGGACACCGCAGTCGTCCGTGGCTGCAGCCTCATGCCATCGGCAGCTGCACGGCGGCGGCCGCGGCCCGCAGCTCCTTGGGCAGCGGGAAATAGACCTCTTCCTCGCGGATCGTCCGCTCCTCGACGTCGGCGGCATACCGCTCACGCAGCCAGGTGATGCAGTCCTGCACCACGCTTTCCGGGGCGCTCGCCCCGGCGGTGATCACCACCGTCTCGTCGCCCGTGAACCAGGCGGAGTCGATCTCGTTGGCGCCGTCGATGAGGTGGGCGCGGATGCCCCGCTCACGAGCCAATTCGGCCAGCCGCTGGCTGTTGGAGCTGTTCTGGCTGCCGAGCACGATCACGATGTCAGCCCCCTCGGACAGCAGCCGCACCGCCTCCTGGCGGTTCTGTGTCGCATAGCAGATGTCGTCCTTCGGCGGGCCGACGATCTGCGGAAACCGCTCCTTCAGGCGATTGATGATCCGCGACGCGTCGTCCACGGAGAGGGTCGTCTGCGTGAGATACGCGAGCTTGTCGTGGGGGCCGAAGGACAGCGCATCCACCTCGGCGGTGGTCTCCACGAGCGTGAAGGCGTCGGGGGCCTGGCCCATCGTGCCGATCACCTCGTCGTGCCCCTCGTGGCCGATGAGCATGATCCGATAGCCCTGCTTCGCATACTTGATCGCCTCGAGATGGACCTTCGTCACCAGCGGGCAGGTGGCGTCGATCGCCCGCAGCCGGCGGGCCTCGGCCACCCGCCGCACCTCCGGCGCCACGCCATGGGCCGAAAAGAGCAACACAGCCCCCTCCGGCACCTCCTCGACCGTGTCGACGAACACGGCCCCCTCCTTCACGAAGCGATCGACGACGTGCTTGTTGTGCACGATCTCGTGAAACACGTAGACCGGAGTGCCGTAGAGCCGGATGGCCGTCTCCAGCGTCTCGATGGCCATGTTCACCCCGGCGCAGAAACCACGGGGACTGGCAAGCAGGATTTTCATGGGGAATCGCTCGGGGGCTACTGGTACGCTGGGCGACGATCGAACGCCAAAATCCTAGCAGACCGTGTGCGTATGGAGTCCCCTTCCCTGCCCGCCGCCGCCCGTGACCTGCCGGCGTGGCGGCTCGCGCCGCTGCCCGAGGCCGGATCGCTCGCGGCCGCGCAGGCCTTCTGTCGTGAGATCGCGCGGTCGCACTACGAGAATTTCTCCGTGGTCACGCGGCTCGTGCCCCGGCGGCTGCGGCAGGATTTCGCGACGGTCTACGCATTCGCCCGCTGGAGCGACGACCTGGCCGACGAGGCCGCCAGCCCGGCCGAGGCTGCCCGTGCGCTGGCCGAGTGGCGGCAGGAACTGGAGGCGTGCTTCGCCGGCCACGCCCTGCACCCGATCTTCGTGGCGCTCGCCGACACGGTGCATCGGACGGGGCTCGGCATCGGGCCATTCAGCGACCTGCTCGCCGCCTTCGAACAGGATCAGTGGAAGACCCGGTTCGCCACCCGTGGCGAGCTGCTCGACTACTGCCGGCGGTCGGCCGATCCCGTGGGCCGAATCGTGCTCGGGCTCGAGGGCTGCCGCGACCCGCAGCTGCTGGAACGCTCCGACGCGATCTGCACCGGGCTCCAGCTCGTCAACTTCTGGCAGGATCTCAAGCGAGACCGGCTCGCCGGCCGCGTCTACCTGCCGGCGGATGACATGCGGCGGCATGGCGTCGATGAGGCGATGCTCGATCTGGCCTCCGCGCCGCCGCCGCTCCGCGATCTTGTCCGCGAGGAGGTCGCATGGGCCCGTGACTGCTTCGACCGTGGCAGCCTACTGGCCGGCCAGGCCCCCCCTGCCCTGCGGCCGGCGATCGGGATGTTTCTCGGCGGCGGCCGGGCCACCGCCACCGCGATCGAGCGGCAGGGATTCGACACGCTGGCCCGCCGGCCGCTCGTGAGCCGGGCCATGAAGCTGCTGCTCGCAGGCCGCGCCTGGCTCGGGCTGCAGTGGACGACGCTGGGGGGCTTGCGATGAACTCGCTGGCCGCCGACCACGCCGCCTGCGCCGCGCTTTTGCAGCGGTCGGGCTCGAGCTTCGCGCTGCCGATCGGGCTCCTGCCGGAGGCCAAGCGCCGCGGCACGACGGCCCTCTACGCCTTCTGTCGGCTGGCCGACGACATCGTCGACGACGCGGCCGATGCCACGGCGGCCCGCGACGGGCTCGATGACTTCACCGCCCAGGTCGAGGCTGCGCTGGCGGGCGAGCGATCGCCGGAGCCTGCGCTGCGGGCACTGGTGGATACGGTGCGGCGCTTCGCGGTGCCGGTGCATTACCTTCGCGACGTGCTCGACGGCGTGCGGATGGATCTCGATCGGGCGAGCTACGGCACGTTCGTCGAGTTGGAGGAATACTGCCGCCGCGTCGCCAGCGCCGTCGGTCTGGCGGCGATCCACATCTGGGGCTTCCGCTCACCTGACGCCCTGGATGCGGGCCACCAATGCGGCCTCGCGTTTCAGCTCACGAACATCCTCCGCGACATCCCCGAAGACCTGGGCCGGGGCCGGATCTACCTGCCTGCGGCCGACCTCGAGGCCTGCGGCTGCACGGCGGCCGACCTCGAGGCCGGCCGGATCGGGCCCGGCTTCGGCCGGCTGGCCGAACTGCAGGCCGCCCGCACCGCCGCCTGCTACGACCGCGCCGCGGCTCTCGACGACCTGCTCTCGACCGATGGCCGGATGGTGTTTCGCGCGATGTTCGGCGTCTACCGGTCGCTGTTCGCCGCGGTCCGACGGGCGGGAACGGCGATCTTCACGACGCGGGTGCGGCCGGCCCCATCCAGCGGGCTGGTCTCCGCAGCCGCGACGCTCTGCCTCGGGCCGCGGCCGGCACGGAGGCTGTGGTCATGACGCCGGTGGAATCCAAGGCGCCGCGAGTGGCGATCGTGGCGGGCGGGCTCGCGGGGCTTGCCACGGCCGTGGCGCTCACGGAGGCCGGCCTGCGGGTGACGATCTGCGAGGCCCGCCGCCGCTGTGGCGGCCGGGCCGCGTCGTTCGAGGATCCGGCCGGCGGCGGTCTCGTCGATGCCTGTCAGCACGTTGCGATGGGCTGCTGCACCAACTTTCTCGACCTCTGCCGCCGCACCGGGCTGGCCAACGCCCTGCGGCGCGACCGCACGCTGTTCTTCATTGGGCCCGACGGCGATCGCGCGGCCTGCACGCCCTCACGCCTGCTGCCGGCGCCACTGCATCTCGCGCCGCTGGTGTTCAACATGAAGCATTTCTCCTGGCGTGACAAACTGGCGCTGGCCACCGGCATGCTGCGGCTCGCGCGGTCCCGCAGCGGGCCGCAGCATGCCGATCCCACGGCCCTCGCGTGGCTCGATTCGATCGGCCAGCCCGAATCGGTCGTTCGCCTGTTCTGGCAGCCGGTGATCGAAAGCGCACTCGGCGAGTCGATCGATCTGGTCAGTCTCTCGGCCGCGCGGACGGTGGCGGTGGACGGCTTTCTCGCGCACCGTGAAGCAGCCGATCTCTGGGTGCCCACGGCGCCGCTCGGCACCCTCTTCGGAGAGACGCTGACGGCCTGGCTCGAGTCGCGTGGCGCGACGGTCGTGACCGGAGCGGCCGTGTCGAGCCTGGCTCGCGCCCCGGATGGCCGCGTGCGTGCCGTCGTGGCGGGCGGTGTCGAGTATTCGTGCGACGCGGTGGTCGTGGCGGTGCCCTGGCGGCAGGCGGCCCGACTTCTGCCGGATCTCGTGCCAACCGCCGACGATCGGCTCGCCGGCTCGCCGATCACGGCGGTGCATCTGTGGTTCGACCGCGACGTGGTCGATCTGCCGCATGCCGTGCTCGTCGGCCGCGTGTCGCAGTGGGTGTTTCGTGGCGACGTGACGGGCGAACGCAGCCACTGTCAGGTCGTGATCAGCGCCTCGCGCGGGCTGTTTGCGGGCGACCGCGACGGGCTGCGGGATGCCGTCGTGGACGAGCTTCGCCAGGTGTTTCCCCGGGCCCGCGTTGCCCGGCTCGTCGAGGCGCGGGTCGTGACCGATCCGACGGCCGTGCTCTCGGTCCGGCCGGGCGTCGAGGACGTGCGGCCGCCGACCCGCACGCGGATTCCGAATCTCTTCCTCGCCGGCGACTGGACGGCCACGGGCTGGCCCTCGACGATGGAGGGCGCCGTGCGGAGCGGTCGCCTCGCCGCCGTCGAAGCCGCGGCGAGCCTCGGCGTCCCGTGCGCCGGCCTCACGCCCGACCTCCCCAAGAACCCACTCGTGCGGCTGCTCTGTCGATCTGGCTGATCGTGCGCCGTAGTCCGCACACTCCGTGTGCGGTGTGGGGTGTGAAAGCCGATTGGCCGGCTATTCGTCTGGAGGTGGGCGGACCCGCAGCGAAGGGGCCCGGGCCTGTGGTGTTCACACCGTGGGCCACATGCGGAGCATGTGGACTACGGCAGCGAGCCGCACAAGTCGACGAGACCAGTGGCGAGCGTGCGGCCATCGACCACGGCGTGTTCCCAGAGCCGCCACAAATCGGTCGCCGCACGGGGGCGACGACCGATCGCGCCGATGGCTGCGCCCAGCCGGCGCATCGCCGACTGTGGCCGGGCCAGCATCGCCACCTCGCGGGGCAGCGTCTGGCCCGCGTCGTCGGAGATCACCCGCAGCGAGCCACAGGGCAGTCCCTCGGCGGCTGCGACTTCCGCGACGGCGAACGTTTCCATATCGACGGCATCGGCCCCGCTGGCCGTGCGCAGGTCTGCCTTCTCCGCAGGTGTCGTCAGGATGTGGTCGGTCGTCACGATCGTCAGGTCACGGCCGTTCGCCGCGGCAGCATGCCCGAGCCGCAGCTCCTTCGCGCAATCCGGCAACGTGACCCGTGCGGCACGGATCAGGCTCCCGCGATCGAGGTCAGGAGCGAGCCCACCGGCAAAGCCGGCACTGACGACCAGCTGCGGGCGATGTCCGAGGATGAGTCGCCGGGCGGCCTGCGCAGCCGCCTCGCGGCCCACGCCAGCCACGCACCAGGCGACCCCCCTGCCCGCCACGTGTCCCTCGCGAAACACGACGCCCCCTGCCTCGAGTTCGGTCACGCCCGACGCACGCCGCGCAAACGCATCGGCCTCGATCGGCACGGCAAACACGATCCCGACCACGGCCTGATTCACAGCGCTATTCCCCGCCACGGCATTCGTCACTGGATAGGTGAGCGACATTGTTTCGCAAAGGGAGGCTCGGGGGTCGGTGCAAGCTCGAGGAGCATTGGACCGAGTTTTCGAGGTCCCGCGACGAGACTTGTACCGACCTCGAGCCGGCACCTCCAAACGATCCCCTCGCTTGCGCTCAGGGCTTCCTTGCGTGGAGCCAGTCGCACAGGCCGAACGGATCCCACCAGCATGATCCGCGGCAGGGGCTGCAGTCGCACGGCGGCGCCGCGACGGTCGTCACCTCGTACTTCGGCACTCGTTCCGGCTCGGCCGCGCTCTCCGCCTTGAAGATCCGCTTCTTCACATACAGCCGGCCGCACGGCGGGGTGCAGCGGCACTCGGGGG
>JBJTIE010000200.1:0-35718 GCA_046094845.1 Planctomycetaceae bacterium
ATCGGTGCCACGTCCATCACGGCCGCAGGGGGGGCGGCAGTCACCGCGGCAGGCAGTCCGGTCGCCGGCCGCGGCCGACGAGTGCGCCGGCCCTCATCAGCGCCCAGCAGGCAGCAGGCGACGGCGACGATCGCCAGCCGCCACGGCCAGGCGGCTGGCTTGTGGGGGGTTCGTCGCGTCATCGTCGTACCCGTTTGCGGAGGCCGTGTCGTGTTTCGCCCGCCATTCGGCCGCCAGTATGAACGGTCGACGGGCCGCGATGTTGCGGCGGTTTTCAGCGAGCCGGAGGCGGTCTCGGGCCGAAAACAGAGGGTCGGGCGAACGGCCCTTGGGTTCCGGCGGCTGTCGGGTACGCTATGGGGCTCTGTCTGACACCCCTTTCTCACCCAATTCAAGTTCGGAGAGTAGCGACCGTGGCCGTGGTATTGCGAATGAAGCGGATGGGCCGGAAGAACCGCGAGTATTACCGGATCTGCGCGAGCGATCGTCGCAGCCCGCGGGACGGCCGCGTGATCGAGGAACTCGGCACCTACGATCCGCACGTCCCCGAGACCGACGCCCGCTGCACGCTTAACGGTGCCCGGATCCAGCACTGGCTCTCGGTCGGCGCCCAGCCGAGCGACGCCGTGCGGGTGCTGATCAAGAAATACGGTCCCAACGGCACGCACCTCGCCCAGATGGAGGCGGCCCGCGCCAAGCTCGCGATGCCGAAGATCGTGCCCGATGCCGGCGAGCCGGTGTTCGTGCCCGCCCCGAAGACCGAGCCGGCAGCCGAGGCTGCCGCTCCGGCCGCCGAGGCGACGCCCGCAACGGATGAGGCTGCTCGGGCTGCCGATGCCGCCGTCGCCGTGGCTGAAGCACCTGCGACCGATGCTCCCGCGGCCGACGAGCCGAAGGCGGAATAACATTCGGATCGGCATTCGCTCGATCCCGATCCACCACCAGGCTTCGGCATGCGTCTTCGCTCCCGCCGACTGTCATGCGCATCGATATCGTCACTCTGTTTCCCGACATGTTCATCACGGGCTTCCTCTCCGGCAGCCTGTTGGGGCAGGCGTGCGCACAGGGGCTCATCGACGTCCGCCTGACGAACCTGCGCGACCACGCCGAGGGCGTGCACCGCCAGGTTGACGATCGCCCCTATGGCGGCGGGCCGGGCATGCTGCTGATGCCCGGGCCGGTCGTCTCCTGCGTCGAGGCGGTGCAGGCCGACCACGAGGCCGGCCCGCCGGGGCATGTCGTCCTGCTCACGCCCGGCGGTCGCCGTCTCGATCAGTCCGTCGTCGAGGAACTCGCGCGACGTGAGCGACTGGTGCTCGTCTGCGGCCGCTACGAGGGCTTCGACGCCCGTGTCGCCCAGACACTCGCCGCCGATGAAATCTCCATCGGCGACTACGTGCTTTCCGGCGGTGAGGTTGCGGCGATGGTGATCGTCGATGCCGTCGCCCGGCTCGTGCCCGGAGTGCTCGGCGACGACGAGAGTGCCCGCCAGGATTCCTTTTCCGGCGTCGATCGCCTCGTGGAAGGCCCCCAATACACGAGGCCGCGGGAGTTCCGCGGCCTCGCGGTGCCCGAGATCCTGCTCTCGGGCGACCACGGTCGGATCGCGAAGTGGCGGCATGAGCAGGCCGTCGCCGCCACGGTTCGCCGGGGCCATGCCGCCAGCGTCAGCCAGTCACACCATACCCAGTCCCACCAGAGCCATTCCCGGAGGAGCGCATCGTGAGCCGGAAAATCCTTGCCGCCGTTGAAGCCTCGAGCCTGAAGTCCGAGGTCCCGTCGTTCGACATCGGCGACACCGTCGACGTCCACACCCGTATTCTCGAAGGCGAGAAGGAGCGGGTGCAGATCTTCAATGGCGTCGTCATCGCCAAGAGCGGCTCGGGCAGCCGCGAAATGTTCGTCGTGCGGCGGATCGTCGCCGGCGAAGGCGTCGAGCGGAAGTTTCCGATCCACTCCCCGAAGATCGCCAAGGTCGATGTGAAGCGGTCGGGCGTCTCGCGCCGCGCCAAGCTTTACTACCTCCGCGACCGTACGGGCAAGTCGACGCGGCTTCGCGAGAAGCGGGATGACGTCGTCGCCGACGCTGCCGGTGCCAAGGGTGCCGGCAAGAAGGCCGCCCGGAAGCCGGCGGCGGCCAAGGCCTGATGGGGCGAGGTCGTGTTCGGCCAGTCACGCGACGAGGTCGGCCGACGCGGTGAGGACGAGGCGGCGAAGTATCTCCGCAGCCTCGGCTACCGGATCGTCGGCCGGCGCGAACGGGTCTTTCGCGGCGACATCGACATCATCGCGCTCGACGGCCGCACCGTCGTGTTCGTGGAGGTGCGGTCGCGCACGTCCACGACCCATGGCCATCCGGCCGAGACCGTGGGCTACGCCAAGCAGCGGCGGATTTCCGAGCTGGCCGCGGCCTACATCCGCCGTCACCGGCTCGAGGATTGCAGCGCCCGGATCGACGTCGTGGCCGTCACCCTGCCCCCCGGCGCAGAGCCGGTCGTCGAGCACTACCAAAATGCGTTCGACAGCCCGTAGCGGGGCGGGCTCATGCGGTGAGAGTTCGGGGCTGCCCCTCACGGCGCATTGCGGGCAAGCGTGGGGGCGAGGGCGGCCAGTTCGGCGGCCTCGTTGAACACGTGGAGCATGCCCGCCGGGAGCCGCCGGGCCACCTGCTCGAACCGCTCGCCCCGCTTTCGCTGCCGGATTTTCGAGGCCACCCGGCGAATCGCGATGCCTGACACCTGATCGGGCCGTCGCCGGGCCACGTCGGCATAGACCTCGGGGTCTCGCTCGCCCGAATCCCCCACGAGCAGAAAGCGGCGGCCTGGAAAATCCGCCATGATCTGCTCGATCACCCGACGCTTCGACCGCTTCCGCGACGGCAGCCTCCCCAGCGGCGTCGAATCCTGGAGGCGAAAGAGCTTGAGGTGCATCGAGCCGGCAGGCAGACCGGCCGCCGTGATGAACTGCGCGAGGCAGGGGGACAGCTGCCAGGGGCTTGCCGACACGTAGTGAAATGCGGTGCCCGTATCCTGCCAGTGACGGTACACGTGCGCCATGCCCGGCACGGCGGCAAACTCCCGCAGGAGCGTGTTGCGGAGCAGTTCTCGGCGATCGGCCACGTTGGTGATCTTCACGGTATCGTCGATGTCGGAGATCACCGACAACCCGGCCGGTTCCACCATGTGGATCACGCCCTGTGCCTGATGGCCCCCGGTGGCTCCTGGCGGATCATCGACTGCCGGCCGCAGCCGGGCAACGCAGGCCAACGTGTCCGCGGCGGCGGCGACCAGCTCGTCGTCGAGGTCGATGTGAGCCTGAAAGTGCCCCGTCCGGTCGCTCCGGCTGGCGGCCACGGTCTGTCCTGCCACCTCGATCTCGACCCGCCGACCAGCCAGCCGCTGAAACAGGAAAGCCTCGGCCCGGCGGCGAAAGACGTCGGTATCGAGATCGCAGGCGTCCAGATCGAGGAGCCGTTTGAGGACCGCCACGGCCAAGACCCGCCGGCGACTCCGCTCCGGGAGCGGCCGGGACACCATGCCGGCCACGGTGGCCCGCCAGCGGCGACCGCCGGGCAGCCGCCGGGCGTAGGTTGGGAAAAGGACGATCATGCTGACCGCATCCGCGCGGGCGACGGGCTCGGCCTTGAAAGCCGGGGTCGCCCATCTTACAACGTCCCCCGGATTCGGGCCGCGATCAGCGGCCAACCACCGGAGATCACCATGGGCGTCAAGAAAACGGGCAAGGGCCGCCGGAAGCTGGGCCAGAAGAAGCGGCGGATGCGGGCCCGGATCCGCCATCGCAAGGGCTAAGAACCCTCCCCCGTCCCGCGTCGGAGACCGGCGCGTGTGACACGACCCATACAGCTTCCGCGCCGGCCTCGGGCCGGCGCCTCTTCGCGTTGCGGTTTTGCTTGCCGCGCACTCCACAGGGGGTAGTGTTGCGAGGCTCCGACCCGAACAGTCTCCGCGGCACTCGCCTCGAGGACGGTCGAAGCCGGCGACGCGTTCAGCGAGGAGATGGTGCGATGCGTGCGAATGGACGGACGGCCCGGGCCGGCTCGGCGGTGGTCATGATCGCGATGGTGGCCGGCTTCGGCGGCTGCAAGTCGCTCAACGAGCGGTACATCGCCCTCGAGGTCTGGAAGTACGAGAAGTGCTTCGGCCACTATCCGCCCGGCTTCACGCCCCCCGGCGCCGCAGCCGTGGCCGCGCCTCCGGCCCGCGTCTGCGGCCAGGGCAATCCGTGCCCCCCGGCCAACGCCTGTGACTCGTGCCAGGGCGGCGGGATGGATGGGGGCATGCCACTGCCCCCGGGCGGCATCGGCGTGCCGAGTGGCCCCGGCGGCTCACCGGGCCCGGCCGCCAGCCTGCCGACGCCCGCGGGCGTCACGGCCGGCCGCCCGGTCGTGATCTCCGACGAGGTCGTGCTTCCGTAGTTTCGTCGCGTCTCCGCCTCAGCCGAGCGTTTCGGCCGGGCCGGGGAAGTCGCGGCGTTCGACGTCGTGCCGCCAGCGGGCCAGCGCGGTGCCGATCGTCGTCTTGACGTCGGCATATGGCCGCACGAACCGCGGCACCCGATCGGTGGAGAGGCCGACGAGGTCGTGCATCACGAGCACCTGCCCGTCGCAGTCGGGGCCGGCACCGATGCCGATCGTGGGCACGCCGATCGCGGCCGTGATCGCGGCGGCGGCCGCCTGCGGAATGCATTCGAGCACGACGGCGCAGGCCCCAGCGTCCGCGGCGGCCCGGGCGTCGGCCATGAGTTGGTCGGCGTCGCGCTGGAGTCGGTAGCCGCCGAGCTGATGGACCGCCTGCGGCCGCAGGCCCACGTGCCCCATCACGGGAATGCCGGCCCCGACGAGCCCGGCGATCACGTCGGCCTGGCCGGCCGTGCCCTCGAGTTTCACAGCCTGGCAGCCGGTTTCTTTCAGCAGCCGGGCGCATGACTCGATCGCCGTGCGAACACCGAGGTGCTGGAGCGGAAACGGCAGGTCGACGACGACGAAGGCCCGTGTCACGGCGCGACAGACGATCTCGCCGTGATCGATCATCTGATCGAGGGTTGCCGGCAGGGTCGAGTCGCGACCCGCGACGACCATGGCCACGCTGTCGCCGACGAGCACGCAGTCGATACCCGCCTCGTCGGCCAGCCGTCCGGTCGGCCAGTCGTAGGCGGTGACCATGGTGATCGGCCGCCGGCCGTGGCGGGCGGCTGCCAAATCCTTCACCGTCACCCGCCGCGCGGGGGCCCGCTCATGCCGCGGAGAGGAGGGCGTCATGTGAGGCTCTTGAAGAAGTCGTCGAGCTTGTCGTCGCCACCGGTCGGCGGCTCGGCGGCTCCACCCCCCAGGAAGTTGAAGCCGCTCGGCTCGGCGGCCGGCTCGACGCCGAGCGACCCGAGGTCGGGTGCCGCGGTCTCGGGGGCCGCGTCGGGCACGTCCACCTCCGGGCCAGGCTCCGGTGCCGCCATCTCGAGCGTCTCGTCGGTCGCAGCCATCGGCACGGTGTCGTCGCCCCGGGGCGGCTGCGCCGCGGGATCTGCCGCCGATTCGTAGTCGACACGAAACACGATCCCTCCGACACGAATCTCGGACCCCGGCGACACTGGTGTGGCGACCGACGAGGTGATCCGCTCGCCGTTCACCAGCGTGCCGTTGGTCGAACCGAGATCCCGCACGAACACGGCTTCGTCCTTGATGAAGAACTCGCAGTGCCGCCGGCTCACGCTGTCTTGCTGCACGCGAAACTTGGCCTCGTCGCCCCGGCCGACGAGCACGGGAAGCCGCACTGCGTGCACGGCCTTACGGCTCGCTGGCGAAACGATCACGAACTGAACGTTCATCGGTTGGTCCACGGCGCGAACGGGCAGGGCCGCTGGCGGCGGAACCGGCCGCCGGCGGGAGTGTCAAGAGTTTACCCGCAGGGCCGAACGCTCCAATTTCTGCGGCTTTCCACGCCCCCGCCACCGTCCCTGCCCACCCTGATGGTGACCTTGCGGCACTTTCCCGCCGCCCTATAATCGCGGGGTTCACGGTGGCGGCTCCGGCTTCCGCTGCGACACCCGCGGGTGTAGCTCAGTTGGTAGAGCACCACGTTGCCAACGTGGTTGTCGTGGGTTCGAATCCCATCACCCGCTTTTCACTCGGTTCGCTGTGGGCCGTCGCGCGTGGAACGCGTCGCTCCAGACGATCGCCGGCTGCTCCGCCGGCGCCGCGGTGGCGGCCGCTTTACGCTTCTTCGTCTCGACCTTTCTCCCGACTCACCCGCTGAACGAAACCCTGCATGGCTTCTTCCGAATCCTCTGCCGTGGCCGCCCCGGAGGCCGACACCCCCCGTCCCCTGACCCTCGACGTCGCCATCGACGCCGTTTCGACGTGTGAGCGACGGGTAAAGGTCACGGTGCCCCGCGAGGACATCGACCGCTACCGCGAGATGGCGATCGGCGAGCTGATGCCAACGGCCCTCCTGCCGGGTTTCCGTCCGGGCCGGGCGCCGAAGCGGCTCGTCGGCAGCCGGTTCAAGTCAGAACTCGGCGAGCAGATCCGCTCGAAGCTCGTCACCGACGCAATGACCCAGGTGTCGGAAGACAAAAAGCTCTCGCCGATCAGCGAGCCCGACATCGACTTCAACGCGGTGCTGCTGCCCGATGACGGGCCGCTGACGTTCGAGTTCTCGATCGAGGTGCGGCCCGAGTTCGAGCTGCCGAAGTGGAAGGGGCTGTCGATCAGCCGGCCGGCTCGCGAGATCACCGAGGCCGACGTCGAGGAGGCTCTGGGCAACGTGCTGCGTGAGCGGGCACGCTTCGTGCCCCACGACGGCGCACCGAAGGGGGGCGACCTGATCGTCGCCGACCTGACGTTCAAAGCCGACGGCTCGGTCGTGTCCGAGGCGGCCGAAATGGAGGTCGTCGTCCGGCCCAAGCTGTCGTTCGCCGACGCCGAACTGGCCGGGTTCGACGCGCTCGTCAAGAAGGCCAAGGCGGGCGACACGGTCACCGCCACGGTGAAGGTGTCCGACGAGGCGGCCGTCGAGTCGCTCCGGGGCCAGGACGTCACGATGGAACTCAAGCTCCTCGAAGTCAAGAAATTTGAACTGCCCGAGCTGACGCCGGCGCTCCTCGAGGAGCTGGGCGGCTTCGATTCGGAAGAGGCGCTGCGGGGTGCCGTCCGAAAGCAGCTGGAGAACCAGCTGGAGTATCACCGCCGCCGCCAGGTGCGGCAGCAGGTCGCCGGGGCGTTGACGGCGTCGGCCGGCTGGGACCTGCCTCCGGCCCTGCTCAAGCGGCAGGCCCAGCGGGAGCTCGAGCGGGCGATCCTGGAACTGCGGCGCAGCGGCTTCGACGACGACTCGATCCGCCGGTACGTCAACGAGCTGCGGCAGACGGTGCTCGCGAGCACCGCCCGGGCACTGAAGGAGCACTTCATCCTCGAGCGAATCGCCGAGGATGAGTCGGTGGCCGACACGGCGGCCGACTACGACGAGGAGATTCGCGCCATCGCCGCCCAGTCGGGCGAGTCGCCCCGCCGCGTGCGAGCGAGCCTCGAGCGCCGCGGGCTCATGGACGTGCTCCGCAACCAGATCATCGAGCGCAAGACCGTCGATCTGATCACGTCGCACGCGTCGTTCAAGGACACGCCGTTCGAGTTCCAAAAGCCCGATGCCGAGGCGATCGATCATGCCGTGTGCGGTGCGGTCGTCGGCGAGGAGGAGATTCCCGTCGCGACCCAGGCCGAGGCGACAGCCCGACCTGGCAGCCGCGGCTGATCCTGGTCACACGTGTTCCGGCGGCCGGCCGCCCCACCCACTCCGCAAGCCCCCAGCCCGAGAGCGTCATGCAGACCAGCCCCTTGTTTCCGCAGGCATCGAGCGCCCACCGCGATTACCAGCGGCAGCGGCAGATGACGCTCGGCGACCTGCTGCTCGAAAATCGCATCATCCTCCTGCAGGGGGAGATCTACGACGGCAACGCCAATGAACTGGTGATGAAGCTGCTCTATCTGCAGAGCGAGAACCGCCGGAAGGACATCCACTTCTACATCAACTCGCCCGGTGGCAGCGTCACCGCGACGATGGCGATCTATGACACGATGCAGATCCTCTCCTGCCCGGTGGCCACCTACTGCGTCGGCCTCGCTGCCAGCGGCGGCGCCGTCTTGCTCGCTGGCGGCGCCAAGGGCAAGCGGTTCGTGCTGCCGCACGCGAAGGTGATGATCCACCAGCCCTACGGGCAGGTCGGCGGGCAGGTGAGCGACATCGAGATCCAGGCCGACGAGATCATCAAAACCCGCGCCGTGCTCAACGAGATCCTCGCCAGCCACACCGGACAGCCGATCGAGCGGATCGCCCGCGACACCGATCGCGACCGCTATCTCACGGCCAGCGAGGCGAAGGAGTACGGCCTCGTCGACGAGGTGCTCGCGAAGCCGCCCGTCGTCGAAGAAGACAAGGACAAGGACTAGGCCGCCTGCCGGCCGCCGCCATCCCACCTCACCGCCCCTCGGAAACAAGCCCATGCCCCTGATTCCCTACGTCGTCGAGAAGAGCGGCCGCGAAGAGCGGGCGATGGACATCTACAGCCGCCTGCTCAAGGACCGGATCGTGTTCCTCGGCACGCAGGTGAACGACGAGGTGGCCAACGCGATCGTCGCCCAGCTGCTCTTTCTGCAGTCCGACGACCCGAAGAGCGACATCCACCTCTACATCAACTCGCCGGGCGGCAGCGTCACGGCGGGCCTCGCGATCTACGACACGATGCAATTCGTGACCTGCGACGTGGCCACCTACTGCATCGGCCAATGTGCCTCGATGGGGGCGGTGCTGCTCACGGCCGGCGCCAAGGGCAAGCGACGAGCCCTGCCGAATGCCCGAATCATGATCCATCAGCCTTTGGCCGGCATGGAAGGCACGGCGGAGGAGATCATGATCCATGCCAAGGAATTCAAGAACGTCAAGCAGAAGCTCAACACGATCCTGCTCAAGCACACGGGCCATCCGCTCGAGAAGATCGAGCAGGACACGGACCGTGACCGGTTCATGTCGGCGCAGGAGGCGCTCGACTACCGACTGATCGACGAGGTGATCGACCGAATGCCGATGGCCACACCCGCGGGCTAGAGCCACGGGCCTGGCGAACGACTGGTGGGGAGCGTCCGACGGGTCGCTCCCCGGAGGCGCATGGAGGCGCGTCATGACGACCCCGTTCTCGACGATCCGCTCATCGATGCCCGCGGTGCGCGGGCTGCTGTCGGCCCTCGTCGCCACGGCCAGCCTCACCGGCTGCAAGAGCGACTTGAACCAGCAGCTCCTCGAGCGGGAGCTGCGGTATCAGGAAGACCAAATCTACAACCTGCAGGACGAGTTGCAGGTGGCCTGCTCGAATCTGGACAGAGCCGCTCGAGAGAATGCGAGTCTCAAGAAGCAGCTCGGCGTGGGCGACGACGCCGGAGCCCCACGGTCGGGCCCGGGGCGGCCCCGGCCAGCCGGCCTGCCGGCCCCGGTCAATGTGCCCCCCGCCATCGAGATTCCTGACGGCGGTGGTCCGCGGCCAGCCGCCGGCCGGTCCGGGCCGGCGGTCGGACCGCTGGCCCCACCCGCCCTGGAGGGCGTGCCGCCGCTGCCGGCCGACGGAGCCTCGGCGATGCCCACGCCGGCCGAGCCGGCATTGTCGCTGCCTGGAGCGTCGGCCGCGGTGCCCCCGCCGATTCAGCGGCTGGCTTTCGAGGCACCTGCCGATGCCGCGCCCGTGGCGCGGCTGGTGGTCAATGCCGAGCAGACCAGCTGCCTTGACGCCGACGGAGACGGCCGCAGCGAGGGGCTCTCGCTCGTGTTCGAGCCAAGGGATGCGGAGGAGCGGCTCACGTCGGCCACTGGAGACGTCACGATCACGGTGTTCGACGCCGCGGCCGGTGCCGATCCGGCCACGGGCGAGGGCCGGCCGATCGCACACTGGGACATCCCGGCAGCCGATATTCCGCGACACTTCCGGCGGACGTCACGGATGCGCGGCCTGCACTTCTCGCTCCCGTGGCCGGGCTCTCCTCCCGCCGGCAGCCACGCCCGCGTGGTCGTGCGGCTCACGCCGGCCACCGGTGGCCCCCAGCTCGCCGCCGACGCGACGATCGCCACCCGCTGACGCATTGCGCCCTTACAAGCCCTGAGCGCGAGCGAGGGGATCCCGCTCAGAGCCCACGGTCTTCGAGGAAGTTGAGCAGGTCGGCAACGCGATTGGAGTAGCCCCACTCGTTGTCGTACCAGCTCACCACCTTCACGAAGTTGCCCAGGCCGATCGTATCGACGGCCGAGAAGATCGAGCTGTGCGGATCCCCCTTCAGGTCGGTCGAGACCAGCTCCTTGTCCGTGTACCGCAGGATCCCCTTGAGCGGGCCCTCAGCGGCCTTCTTCATCGCGGCGTTGATGTCGGCGGGGGCGGCGTCCTTTCCCAGGATCGCCGTGAAGTCGACCACGCTGACGGTCGGCGTCGGCACGCGGAAGGCCATGCCGGTGAACTTGCCCTGCAGCGCCGGAATGACGAGGCCAACGGCTCGCGCGGCACCGGTGCTCGAGGGGACGATGTTCAAGGCCGCGGCCCGGGCGTCGCGGAGATCCTTGGCGGCCGTATCGACCGTCTTCTGCGAGTTGGTGTAGGCGTGCACCGTGGTCAGGAGGCCGCGGTCGATGCCCCAGGTCTCATGCAGCACCTTGGCCACCGGCGCCAGGCCGTTGGTCGTGCAGGAGGCGTTGGAGATCACGTGGTGCTTCTTGGGATCGTACATCTCGTTGTTGACGCCGAGCACGATCGTGAGGTCCTCGTTCTTGGCCGGGGCCGAGATCACGACCTTCTTGACGCTGTCCCGCTTGTGGGCAACGGCCTTCGTGGCGTCGGTGAAGAAGCCCGTGCTCTCCACCACGATCTGCACATCCTGCGAGCCCCACGGGATCGAGCCGGGATCCTTCTCGGCGAAGACCTTGATCTTCCGGCCATCGACGATGAGATCGTTGCCGTCGTAGCCGACCGTGCCCTTAAAGGGTCCGTAATTCGAGTCGAACTCGAGCAGATGGGCGTTGGTCTTCGCGTCGGTGAGGTCGTTGAGTGCCACCACCTGCACGTCGCCATTGAGGCCGTACTTCTCGTAGATGGCGCGGAAGGTAAGGCGGCCGATGCGACCAAAGCCGTTGATGCCGACGCGAATGGACACGGCGAATCTCCTGGGGCGGGACGTCGTGGGACATGAGCCCGCAGCCGCGGTCGAGCGAGCCGCCACCGTGCGGGCGGGCGGAATATACACGGCCCGTCGGCGCCCCTCAATCGGCCCGCCGAAACGCCCGTCCCGTGGTCGTGTGCGGTAGGATAACGCCACAGCCATGCCCCCCGCCGTCATCGAACTCGAAAACGTCCGCACGTCGTTCGCCATGCCCGGTGGCGAACGCACCGACGTGCTCGACATCGCCGGCTTCGTGCTCGCCGAGGGGGAGGAATGCGCCCTCGAGGGGCAGAGCGGCTCGGGAAAGTCGACGCTCCTCCACGTGATCTCCGGCATTCTCCGGCCCGACTCCGGCCGCGTGGTGATCGCCGGCCACGACATCACCCGGCTGCCGGAGGCCCGTCGCGATCGCGTTCGCGCCGACACGCTCGGCCTCGTGTTCCAGCAGTTCAACCTGCTGCCGGGGTTCACGGCCCTGGAAAACGTGCTCGTCGCGATGTCGTTCGGCAGCGCGAAGCCCGACCGTTGGCGGGCCGCCGATCTGCTCGCCTCGGTCGGACTCTCCCATCGTCTCCACCACAAGCCGGCGGAGCTCTCGATCGGCCAGCAGCAGCGGGTAGCCGTCGCGCGGGCCCTCGCGAATCGCCCGCGGGCCATCCTGGCCGACGAGCCGACCGCGAGCGTCGATGCGGCCCACCAGCAGCAGGTGATCGACCTGTTGCGAAGCACCTGCGTGGAGCAGGGAGTCGCCCTGCTCGTGGTGACCCACGCGGCCGAAGTCGCGCGGCAGTTCCCGCGGCGGCTGCGGCTCGAAGACTTCAACCGCGCGGCGGCCCACGCCTGACGAATCCCGGACGACCGACCCCATGACGCTCTTCGGCATCGCCTGGCGCAACATCCGGCAGCGGGCCCTCACCAGCGGCCTCACGGCCTTGTCGCTCGCGCTCGGCGTCGCGCTCGTCGTGGCCACGCTCGTGACGGCCGGCATCGTGAAGCAGGCGTTCAACTCCGGCGCCGGGCTCGGCTACAACATGATCGTGGGGGCGAAGGGGAGCCCGCTGCAACTGGTGCTCAACAGCGTCTATCTCATCAGCCGGCCGATCGAAAACGTCTCGTGGGGCTTCTACGAGCAGTTCCTGCCGGGCGAGCGCCGCGGCGACGGCCAGGCCGGCACGTTCGCCGGCAGCGTGCAGACGGCCGTGCCGATCTGCATGGGGGACTACTTCCGCGGGCACCGCGTCGTGGGCACGAATGCCGCCTACTTCGACCGGCTCACCTACGGCAACGGCCGGCCGTTCGCCTTCGCGGCGGGCGAGAACTTCCGCGACGCCGACCTCTTCGGCGGCGTGCTCGGCGCCGACGTGGCCCGCAGGCTCGGCCTGAAGGTGGGCGACGCGTTTTCGCCGACGCACGGCGCCGACGACGGACTCGTGCATGACCCGTTCATCGTCCGCGGCGTGCTCGCCCGCACCGACACGCCCGTGGATCGTGGCGTGTACGTCAACATGGAAGGCTTTTATTTGCAGGAGGGGCACGCGAAGCCCGTCGAGGGGGCCGAGCCGGCGACGAAACGCGAGCCAGCCAAGACGGCCGACGGCACGCCCAGCCCTTTGCCGCCCGAGCAGCGGGAGGTGACGGCGATCCTCGTGGAGACGGCCTCGCTGCCGGGGCTTCCTCCGGAGCTGATGGCGATGGGCCTCAAGCAGGCGATCAACGAGGGCCGCGACGGCCAGGCTGCCGAACCGATCCGCGAGATCCGCCAGCTGCTCGACCTCTTCGTGCGGCCGCTCGAGTTGTTGCTCCTGCTCGTGACGGTGCTCGTCGTCATCGTCTCCGCGATCGGAATCCTCGTGAGCATGGTGGGATCGTCACTCGAGCGGAGCCGCGACGTGGCGGTGATGCGGGCGCTCGGCGCCCGCCGCGGCCACGTGCTCGCCACGGTCTTGATCGAGGCGATCCTGTTGGCGGTCGGCGGCGGCCTCGCGGGCTGGGCACTCGGCCACGCCGTCGTCGCCGCCATCGGCCCCTTGATCACGACGGGCGCGGGCGTGACGGCCAGCTTCTTCTCGACCTCGCCGGCGGAACTCCTGCTCGTGCCGTTCCTCATCGGCCTGGCGATCCTCGCCGCGTTGCTCCCGGCCCTCTCCGCCTACCGCACCGACGTCTCCCGCTGGCTGTGACGGCTGCCCGTGCCCCGCCGCAGGATCCCCTCGCTCGCGCTCAGGGCTTGTATGTTGTCAAAAGGAAGCCCCCAGGCGCAAGCCGGGGGATCCCGATGCGCAAGCGTCGACTCCGGCCCACCCGATCAGTGAGACTTCGGCGCGAACCAGGGGTAGATGGCCGGCACCACGAAGGCCGTGAGCAGGGTCGACGTCACGATGCCGCCGATCACGACCGTCGCCAGCGGCCGCTGGATCTCGGCGCCCGCGCTCGTCGCCAGGGCCATCGGGAGGAAGCCCAGGCTCGCCACGAGCGCCGTCATCAGCACCGGCCGAATGCGGACGCCCGCCGTCACGATCGCCGCCTCGCGGGGGGCGAGGCCTCCCTCCCGCGCATGCTCGGCGCCGGCTACCCAGACGAGGCCGTTGAGCACCGCCACGCCGAAGAGGGCGACGAAGCCGACGCCCGCCGCGATCGAGAAGGGCATGCCCCGCAGGGCGAGCGCCGCGATCCCGCCCGAGGCCGCCACCGGCACCGCCACGAAGATCAGCGCCGCCAGCCGGAACGACTTGAAGCTGGCGTAGAGCAAAATCGCGATCAGCCCGAGCACGGCCGGCGTGATCAGGGCCAGCCGCCGGCTCGCCGAGACGAGGTTCTCGAAATCGCCTCCCCATCGCAGCGTGTAGCCCGTGGGGAGCTTGACCTGCTTCGCGACGGCGGCCTGCGCCTCCTGCACGAAGCCGGCCACGTCGCGGCCGCGGACATTCGCCGACACGAACGTGCGGCGGCGGGAGTTCTCGTGCTCGATCGACGGCGGGCTCTCCTCCATCCGCACGTCGGCCAGTTCGCCGAGCGGCACCGGCCGGCTGCCGGCCGAGCCCACCGGAATCTGCGGGAGCAGATCGGGGTTCTCCCGCCATTGCGGCGCGAACCGCACGATGAGCGGATACCGCGGCCGGCCCTCGAAGATCACGCCGGCGTCGATGCCCCCCATCGCCGCCACCGTGCGGATCACCTCGGCGCCGTCGATGTGGTGGCGGGCGAGTTGGTCGGGCCGGGCGTCGATCTGGAGCGTGGGGATGTTGGCCTGCCAGTCGGCCCGCACGTCGGCTGCGCCAGGGATGCCGGCGAGGACCCGCTCGATCTGCTTGCCGACGGTGCCGAGCCTGTCGAGGTCGTCACCGTAAACGAGCACCGCCACGTCGGCCTTCACGCCGGCCACCAGCTCGTCGACCCGCATCTCGATCGGCTGGCTGAAGCCGAAGTTGGCCTCCGGCGCCACGTCGGCAAGGGCCTTGCCAAGCTTCTCAACGAGCTCATCCCGCGAGATCGGCGCGGGCCATTCGGCCCGCGGCTTGAGCATCAGCCAGACGTCGGTCTGCTGCACGCCCATCACGTCATTGGCGATCTCGGGCCGGCCCGTCTTGCAGAACACCGTCTTGACCTCGGGAAACGCCCGGAGCGCCTTCTCCACCCGGGTGGTGACGGGCACCGAGTCCTCGAGCGTGGCGCTCGGCAGCCGCACCATCTCGACGAGCAGGTCTCCCTCGTCGAGCCGGGGCATGAACTCCGCACCGAGCCGGAGCGCCACCGGCACGCTCGCCGCCACGAGCCCGGCCGCCACGAGCGAAATCACCACCGGATGATGGACGGCCAGCCGCGCGAGCGGCTCGTACAGCCGGTGGAACACCCGCATCACCAGTGGCTCATGCTCCTCCTCCCGGGAGAGCACCGTCGCCGCGAGCACCGGCATGAGCGTAAGCGAGATCACGAGCGAGCCCGCGAGGGCGAAGAGCACCGTAAGCGCCATCGGCCGAAAGAGCTTGCCTTCGGTGCCCTCGAGCGCCAGGATCGGCAGGTAGACGATCGCGATGATCAGTTCGCCGAACATCGTCGGCCCACGAACCTCGATCGCGGCGTCGCGCACGACGGCCAGCCGCGAGGCCGTGGGGGGGGCGAGACCCAGCCGCCGCACGCAGTTCTCCACCATGATCACGGAGCTGTCGACGACGAGGCCGAAGTCGATCGCACCCAGGCTCATGAGGCTCGCCGGGATCGCGCAGGCCCACATCAGGTTGGCCGCGACGAGCATCGACATCGGGATCGCCAGCGACACGATGAGCCCGGCCCGGATGTTGCCGAGCAGCACGAGCAGCACGCCGATCACGAGCAGGCCCCCTTCGGCGAGATTGTGGAGCACCGTGTCGAGCGTACGGGCGATCAGTTCGGAGCGGTCGTAGATGATCTCGATCGTCACGCCGGGTGGTAGCGTCTTCCTGATCTCGTCGATCTTCTCCTTGGCTGCGGCGACGACGCGGCGGCTGTTTTCGCCCCGGGTCATCATCACCATGCCGGTCACCACCTCACCGCGGGCATCCCGCGTGGCGGCCCCCTGCCGGACGAGCGGCGCGATCGTCACCGTGCCGATGTCGCGGACGAGGATCGGCACGCCGCCGGCCGGCGACCGCACCACCACTTGCCCGATGTCGTCGACGCCATCGAGCAGGGCCCGGCCGCGGATGAACCGCTGCTCGCCGTGCTTCACGATGTAGCCACCGCCGGTGCTGGCGTTGTTTTGCTCGAGCGCCTCGACCACGTCGGAGAGCGGAATGCCGTGGCTCGAGAGCCGGTCGGGGTCGACCTGCACCTGATAGCTCTTCGCGTAGCCGCCGTGGCTGTTGATGTTGGTCACGCCGGACACCTCCCGCAGCGCCGGCGCGATCTCCCATTCGAGCAGGCTTCGCAGTTCCATCAGGTCGTGCCCTTGGCCGCGGACCTCGAACTGCAGGATCTCGCCCAAGGCCGTGGAGAGCGTGCCGAGGGCCGGGTCGGGCAGCCCCGGCGGGATCAAGGCTCGGGCCTCGGCGATCCGCTCGGCCACGAGCTGGCGGGCCAGGTAGATGTCGGTGCCCTCACGGAACACGATCGTCACCAGCGAGATGCCGAACTTGGAGAGGCTGCGGGTCTCCTCCACGTTGGGCAGGCCGCTCATGGCCAGCTCGACGGGATAGGTGATGTACCGCTCCACCTCCAGCGGCGTCAGCGTGCCGGCGTCGGTGACCACCTGTACCTGGACGTTGACAAGGTCCGGCACGGCATCGACCGGGATCTTGGTGGCGGCCATGAGGCCGCCCACGGCCAGCGCGATGAACAGGCCGATCACGAGGACGCGATTGCCCAGCGACCACTCGATCAGGCCCGAGAGCATGTGGCCTCCGTCATCGCGGTCTCGGCTTCCTTCTCCAGGAGCAGCCGGCTCTTGAGAAGGAACGCCCCGCGGGAGACGACCTCTTCCCCTTCAGTGAGGCCGCGCGTGATTTCGATCAGCGCGTCGGTCTCAATCCCGGTCTGCACCTCGCGGCGGCGGAACCGGCCGTCTGGCTCGGGCACGAACACGAACGCCTTGCCGTCGTGCCGCATCACGGCCTCGGCCGGCACGGCGACCGCCTCACGAAGCTCGCCCTGTGGGAGATCGACCCAGACGAACATGCCCGGCTTGTAATGGGCGTCGTCGTTGTCGAGCTCTGCCACCAGCGGCACGCTGCGACTCTCGGCCTCCACGGTGGCGCCCACGTGGTTGATGGTCGCGGTCGTCTCGTGCACCGATGCCCCCGGCACCGTCACCTTCACCGTCTGGCCGTCGGCCACCTCGACGGCGGTCCATTGCCGCTCGTGCACCAGGGCCCGCACCCACAGCGTGGTCGTGTCGGCCACGACGAACATCCGCTTGCCCGGCTCAACCCGCTCGCCGCGGGCCACGAAGATGTCTTCCACCAGGCCGTCGATCGGCGAGCGGAGCACGAGCGTGCTGAGCGAGTCGTCGGGCTGGTCGCCGGCCGCATCGCCGCCCTCGGAGTTGCCGACAAGGGCCCGGAGATGCTCCCGCGAGATCTCCAGTACCCGCTCGGCTTGCTCCCGCTCGGAGGCTGATGTGTCGCGCTCCTGCCGCGTGAGAAACCGGGCCTCCTCGCACTCGGCGAGGTATCGCTCCCGGGCCACCTCCAGGTTGCTCTGCCGTTCCTCGACGATTCGGCCGGAGAGCACGCCACCGGTCTCGAGCGAACTGGTGCTGGCCCGGACCTTTTCCGCCTGCAACAGCTTCGAGTAGCTGCCCAGAATCCGGTCGCGGTAGTTGCCGAGCAACTCCTTGCCAAACCGCTTCTCGACGTCGTCGAGCGGCGGATGGGCATCCAGCGCCCCGAGCATCGCCTCGACGTTCTTCTGAATCGTCGCGGCCCAGTCGGCCGCCTTCACTGCGATCGCCAGATCGGCCATGCACTTCCGCACGTCGTTGCGAGCCATGCCGACGTCGCGGCTCGACAATTCCGCCAGCGGATCCCCGGCTTTCACCCGCTGCCGCACCCGCACGAGCATCTGCGACACGATGCCGTCCACCGGCGCCGCATAGTCGATCTGCCGCCGGGCGTCGTAGTCGATCCTGCCCGGCACCGTCACATGGTCGCGGAGTGGCACGCGGCCCACCGTCACCACCGTGACGTCGGCGGCCGCCGTCGCGGCCGGCAGTGAAACCACATCGTCAGGTGCGGCAGCCACGGCAGCCTCGCCCCCAGCATGACCATCGTCATGACTGACGCCACCG
This sequence comes from Planctomycetaceae bacterium, assembly GCA_046094845.1. GTDB lineage: Bacteria > Planctomycetota > Planctomycetia > Pirellulales > UBA1268 > QWPN01. The sequence goes on from JBJTIE010000200.1 coordinate 17,961, forward strand.
AAGTGGTGCGTCGTCAGCCACCACCAGGCCAGCCCGCCGGCCACGAGAAAGGCCAGACCCGTCAGGCTCCGGCGAATGCGCGACAGAATCGGTCGGGCCGCCGGCGCAGGGGTCGAGGCGGATGCGGACATGCCGGCTGGTTCCAGAAGGATGGGCGACGCCGATTCATTATCGCTCTGATCTCACGGCTGCGGAAGCGGCTGCACGGCGGCGGGCAGGCGCTCCTCGGGTCCCACCGGACGCTCGATCGCGGCAGGGGCGGCAGGCGTCGGCGGGAAGACCTCGAGCTGGAGCAGGTCGGCGATCGCGACGGCATTGGACCAGCGGTCGGCCTGGGCCTCGACGAACGCCAGTTCCGTCTCGGTGAGCGTCCGCTGCGCCTGCAACAGGCTCAAGAACGTGACCTCACCCTTGCCGTAGAGCATCTGCGTCAGCTGCACCGTCTCGCGGGCCTTCGGCAGGATCGACTCCTCGTACCAGGCGACGAGCCTCCGCGCCGTGCGGAACGCGTTCACCGCCTGGGCCGTCTGCGTGGCGAGATCGAGCTCGATCGAGCGGAGCGCCGCCCGCGAGCCGGCGATGTCGGCCTGGGCCGAGCGGATGTTGCCCTGGTTGCGGTCGAAGAGCGGCACTTCCATCATCACCTGCGCGAGGCCCTGATCCTGGGCCGGAAAATTCACGTTCCGCTGGTAGCCCCCCAACAGATTGACGTTGGGAATCGGCTCGACGCGGGCCCGCTCGAGCGCCCACTGGGCCCGGGCGACGTCGGCGGACGCGGCGCGGGGCAGGGCGTTGAGCCGCACCACTTCCTCCTGGAGCATCGCCAGCTCGAAGTCGGGCAAAGCCGCGAGCAGGTCGCCGGCCACGGGGCCGATCTCCTCCCGCGGCACGGCCATCGCGGCGGCCAGCTGCCTCTGGCCGGTTTCGATGTCGACGCCCGCATTCAACAGCCGCACATCGGCCCGGTCGCGCTCGATGTTCCAGAAGAGCACGTCGGCCTTCGTCCCCTCGCCCGCCTCGGCCAGCTGGCGGCCGATCTCGTACGACCGCGTGGCGATCTGCAGCAGCTGGTTGAAGATCTCCTGTCGACGCTGGGCCACGAGCAGGAGATAGAAGCTGCGCCGCACGTCGCGGAGCACGTCGAACCGGGCCCGCGTGAGTTCGAACTGCGCCTTCTGCACCTCGCGGAGCGCCGCCTGCTGCGACAGCCGCAGCTTGCCTGCCGTGACGAGATCCTGGGCAACGGTGCCTGACCACTGGCTGTAGGAGCCCGCCATCTGCGGCGAGAACCCGGCCACGACTGGGTTCGGGTAGAGCCGCGCCTGCACGGCCTTGCCCTGCGCCATCTCGACGGCGGCCCGCGCCTCGCGAATCCGCGGATGGAGCCGCTCGGCCTGCGCCACGCACTCCGCGAGCGTCCGCGGCGGCTGCAGGATGCCCGGCACCGGAGGCACGACGGCCTCGGTCGGCGGCCGGGCACCGAGGGCCTGGCCGGGATCGTGAAGCTGCGCCTGCGACTGGGCCCCCCAGTTCTCCGCGGTCGCCAGAGCGGGCCAGGCCAACGCCACGAGAAGCACGGCCCGGGCCACGGCCGCCGGACGGCGGAACGTTCGTCGGCGGTTGTGGATCACGGCGAAACGACAGCGCATCAGGCACCCGGTTGCAGGGAAACCGCCTGCCCTTGTTTTCGGCACGACCCGGGCCACCGGCACACACCGCACAACCGGCCCGGAGCCCTTTACCCAGCCTGCCCTGAGTCCCGATTGGTGATGTGCGTTAACTGGCGGGAGTTCGGGGCTGCCCATGCCCCGAGAGCCGGACGCTCGTCCGCACCGTAGTCCGCATGCTCCGCATGCGGCCCCCGGTCTGAATACCGCAGGCCCTTCTATTCCTCCGCGGGCCGACCTCCTGGGGTTAGAGTTCGGGGCTGCCCGTGCCCCGTCGCCGGACGCTCGCTACGGCATCCATGCCTTCGCTCGCTCGATGCTGACTGCGCTTCGGCATCCTGCCTACGCTGGTCAGCAACGCCGGCTCCCGGGGCACGGGCAGCCCCTCACGACCGTTTGTGCTTTACAATCTGACTCATGCGAAATCTCTCTCGAACCACCTGCTCTCGTCTCTCCCTGCTGGTCGCCGTGGCGCTTTCTGCCGCAGCCGTGGGCTTCGTCGCTCGGGCCTGCCCGTTCTGTTCGGCCGTATCGCTCACGTTCGCGCAGGAGATCGCCCAGAGTCAGGCGGCGGTGATCGCCCGGCTCGTCGAGCCCCCCCCGGCGGCGTCGCTCGGGCCGCGGGCCGATGGGCCGCTGCCGAAGGCGAAGTTCGTGGTCGTCGAGCCGCTCAAGGGGGCGGATCTGCTGGCCGAGGCGGGCCTCACCGGCGGCGACGCGAAGCAGATCGAGACGATCATGCTCGAGGAGAAGCAGGTGGGTTCACTCTTTCTCCTCATGGGCGTCGAGCCGCCGAATCTCGTCTGGAGCAGCCCGATCGCCGTCAGCGACCGCGCGGTCACCTATCTCAAGAAGCTCGCCGATCTGCCGGAAAAGGGAGCCGACCGGCTTGCCTTCTTCCAGCAGCATCTCGAGGACGCCGACGAGACGCTCGCCCGCGATGCCTACGACGAGTTCGCCGTCGCTCCCTACGCAGACGTCCGTGACTTGAGGAACCGGATGAACCCGTCGCAGCTGCTCGCCTGGATCGAAAACCCGAAGGTGCAGGCGAACCGACGACGGCTCTACGCCACGATGCTCGGCGTCTGCGGCTCGCCGGCCGATGCGGAGCGAATCGGGAAGATCCTCGACGGCACCGCGGTCACGGAAGACCAGGCCGAGATCCGCAGCGGACTCGACGCGCTCATCGCCTGCTACGTGACGCTGCGCGGACCCGAGGGTCTCGATCTCGTCGATCGGCTGTTCCTCGACCGCACCGACGACGGGAAGGCCCGCGACATACCCTTCGCCGAAACCTATGCCGCCGTGATGGCGCTGCGATTTTTGGGCGAGGAGTCCGAGACGGTGCCCCGGCCGCGGGTGCTCCAGTCACTCCGCGTCCTGCTCGAGGAGCCCAAGCTCGCCGACCTCGTGATCGCCGACCTCGCCCGGTGGCAGGACTGGTCGGTGATCGAGAAGCTCGTCGAGCTCTTCAAGACGGCCCAGGCCGACAACATCTTCGTCCGTGAGCCGGTGGTGAACTATCTGAAGGCCTGCCCGCTGCCCGAGGCGGCGGCTGCCGTGGCCGAACTCGAGACGATCGACCCGGAGGCTGTCCGCCGCGCGGGGACGCTGGCCGGCCTGGCGGCCCTGGCGTCTACGGCGCCCAAGCCTGGTGACTCGAGCGACGACGATCCCGGCGGCACCGCGCCGGCAGCCGGCGCAGCCCTCGCCCCCACGGCCGACGACACCGCCCTCGCCGCCACGATCGCTCCGGTGCTTGCCGATGAAGACGCGACCGACGCCCTGCCGGGTGTCGATCCCGCCGCCCCGCCGATCGCTCCCCCCGCGGCGGCGAAGCCTGCGGGGTGGCGGGCCTGGAAGTGGGCCCTGTGGGCGGCTGCCGTGCTGCTGATCGCCGGTGTCTCGCGGGCGATGCTCAAACCCGCGGCATCATCCGGTCGCGCGGCACGGTAGCATGAAGGGCCTTCGCCCACGCACGCCCTCTGCCGCCATGGTCACCGGACTTTTTGACACGCCGCCCCAGGTCGCGGCCTCCGTGCCGACCCCAGCCGACCCGGAGGCCTATCGCGCCCTCTCCGGAGTCGCCGTGGCCGCTGCGGCGCTCGCGGCTTTTTCGCCGTTGGCATTCGTCGATTGGTGGCTCGCGGTGGTGCCGCTGATCGGGCTCGTGCTCGGATCGGTGGCCCTGCGCGACATCGCCCGACGGCCCACGGAGCTCACCGGCCGGCCGCTCGCGATCGTGGCCATGGCCGCCTGCGGGGTGGCGCTCGTCGGGGGGCTGGTGTACCAGTCGGTCGTCTATGCGACCGAACTGCCGCCGGGGTTCGCGCGGCTGAGTTACGCGCACCTCCAGCCGGCCGACGGTGATCCCCCCGACGCGGTGCCGGATGCAGCCCGTGCGCTCGACGGCCGCGACGTGCTGCTCAAGGGCTATATGTATCCCGGCAAGCAGCAGCAGGGGATCGTGCAATTCCTGCTCGTCCGCGACCAGGGCGACTGCTGCTTCGGCGGCAACCCCAGGATCACCGATCGGGTGCTCGTGCAGCTGGCGGATCCCGCCGGCGTCGAGTTCTCGCCTCGGCTGAAGAAAATCGCCGGCCGGTTCCACGTGCGGCCGGTCGGCACCGACGCCCTCGCCGGCGGCGTGCTCTACCACCTCGAGAACGCCTCGGTGCGGTGACCCGCCCCGGCATCCCGCCCATGACACCGCACGGATCGCGACTCCTCGTTGCTGCGATGTTCGTCGCGCTGACCGGCTGCGGCCCGGCCGCATCGCCCGCTCGGCCCCCGGCACCGACCGCCTCAGTCCCGCCCACCTCGACGGTCGGCACTTCGCCAGCTCCGGCGCGACCGGCTGCTCACTCCGGCCCGGTACGGGAGATCACGTTCGACGACATCAAGCTCGAGATGGAGAAGGGAGCCCCCTTTACCCGTGACCTCCTCCCCAAGCGGGTCACGGCTTTGGAGCAGGAGCGGGTGCGGATCCGCGGCTACATCCTCCCCAGTTTCCAGCAGGCGGGCCTGACGCAGTTCGTGCTCGTCCGGGACAACCAGGAATGCTGCTTCGGCCCCGGTGCGGCCCTCCACGACTGCGTGGTCGTGCGGATGCTGCCGGGCCGGAGCACGACGTTCTCGATCCGCCCCGTGGCGGTGGCAGGCCGATTCCGGGTGGAGGAGCTGCGCGGGCCCGACGGAAAGCACCTTGCGATCTACGCGCTCGACGGCGAAGCTGTTGACTGAAAAGGGATGCCGATGTCGATCGACGACTTCTACTGGCTGTACGACCTGCCGCCCCACCGGATGGCGCTGCTCTTCGTCGGCGCGTTCGTGGGCTTCTATTGGATCGGGTCGATCCTCTTGCGGCCGATCCTGCGGCAGGTCGTGAAGCATACGGCCGGCTGCAACGACATCGTCGGCTACGTGCTCTCCTGCTTCTGCGTCTTCTACGGCCTCTTGCTCGGCCTGATCGCCGTGACGGCCTACCAGAACGTGGCCGATGCCGGCTCCAACGTCACCCGCGAGGCGGCCGCCCTCTCGGCGCTCTACGAAGACGTCTCCCGCTATCCGGAGCCGAACGGCCAGAACCTCCGCTGGTTCCTCCGCGACTACACGCGGTACGTCATCAAATACGCCTGGCCGCTCCAGCAGAAAGGCATCATGCCGGAAGAGGGCACGATCCGGGCGGCGGCGGTCCACGACCAGCTGCTCGAGTTTCACCCCACGACGCCGGCGGATGAGATCGTCCACGCCGAGGCTCTGCGGCAGTTCAATCATTTTCTCGAGTGCCGCCGGATGCGGCTCTACTCGGTCGGGTCTTCGCTGCCCGACTCGATGTGGTTCGTGATGGTCCTGGGGGCGATCCTGAATATCGCGATCTGCTGGCTGTTCGACATGCGATTCATCACGCAGCTCGTGCTCGGAGGCATTCTCGCGGCCTACCTCGGCACGATGATGTTCCTGATCTTCGACATGAACCAGCCGTTCCGGGGCGACGTCAGCATCAAGCCCGACGCATTCGAGGCGCTCTACGCACGGATGAATGAGGGCTGACGATGAGCGACCCACTTCCTTGCCTTCCCTCGTCGTCGCCGCAGCCCGTGTCCCGCCGCCGCGCGCTCGCCGATGGCACGGCCGCGACACTCGCCGCCGCCCGCCTCCTGGCCCCGGCCCTGTTCACCGGCTGCTCGCTCGGCCTGCCGCCGCGGGCCCGCGCCGTCACGGTGGGCATGCTCCATTCACAGACCGGCCCGCTGGGCATCAGCGCCACCGGCCTCCGGGACATCGAGCTTCATGCCTTCGAGCGGATCAACGCCGCAGGGGGAATCCTCGGACACCCGATCGAGGCCCACGCTCCCGATCCTCGCTCGCGGACCGACCTCTTCGTGAGGAAAGCCCGCCAGCTGCTCGACGAGGGCGTGGCCTGCATCTTCGGCTGCTGGACGAGCGCGAGTCGCCAGGCGGTGCTGCCGCTCATCGAGGAGGCCCGGAAGCTGCTCTTCTACTCCGTGCAGTACGAGGGCAATGAGTCGTCGAAATACGTCGTCTATGGCGGCATGGTGCCCAATCAGCAGATCTTTCCCGCGCTCGACTGGCTGATGACCCCGGCCGGCGGCGACCGGAAGAAGATCTTCCTCGTCGGCTCGGACTACGTGTTCCCCCGGACGGCCAATTACGTCGCGAAGAAGTATCTCCAGGACAAGGCCCTGAAGCCGGTCGGCGAGGCCTACCTGCCGCTCGGCGACCGCGACTTCACGGCGCCGGTCCAACGCATCCTCGAGTCGGGGGCCGACTGCGTGTTGAGCACGGTCAACGGCACGTCGAACCTCGGCCTGTTCCAGGCGCTCGCCGCCGCGAAGGTCGATTCGGAAAAGCTGCCGGTGTTCTCCACGAGCATCGCCGAGGACGAGCTGCGCAGCCTCGTGCCTGACCAGGTCCGGGGCCACTACGCCCTCTCCTGCTACTTCCAGTGCCTCGATACGCCGGCCAACCGGCGGTGGATCACCGGGTTCCGCGACGAGTTCGGCTTCGACCGTGTCACGGGCGACCCGATGGAGCCCGACTGGTGCCTCGTGCACCTCTGGAAGCAGGCCGTGGAGAAGGCGGGCTCGTTCGAAACCGAGGCCGTGCGACAGGCCTTCCGTGACGGGCTCTCGTTCGCCGGCCCCGGCGGCCCGGTGCGGCTCGATCCCAAGACGCAGCACACCTCGAAGTTCTTCCGGATCGGCCGGATTCGTCCCGACCGGCAGTTCGACATCGTGCACGCTTCGGAGGCGCCGCTCGATCCTGATCCATATCCGCAGATCGCGTTCCCCGGCTGGAGCGTCGACTGGACGACGGAGGGCGTGACCCGAGGCCCGGAGGTCGACATCGATGGCGACGTTTGAGGTCGAGCAGACCGAGGGGATGCGGTGGGTGCGCGTCGATCTCGACGACGACGACGTCCGCACGGAGAAGGGTGCGCTCAACCACATGCAGGGCGGGATCACGATGGACGTGCCCCTGCCGAGCCTCAAGGCCTGGTGGGTCTCGCTCTTTTCCGACGAGTCGCTCCTGAGGCCGCGCTATGCCGGCACGGGCAGCGTCTGGCTCGACTCAACGCTCGGCGGCTATCACGTCTTCAAGCTCCGCCGCAACGAGCAATGGATCCTCGACACGAAGTGCTTCTGGGCGAGCGACGGCGAGGTGAAGCTCTCCGTGCACCGCGAGCCGATGTGGACGAGCTATTGGGCCGATCAGGGCCTTTTCTGGTACAAGACCGCGCTCAAGGGCGTTGGCCAGGTGGTGCTGTCGGTGGACGGCCCCGTGCAGGAGGTCGCGCTCACGAACGACCGGCTCGTGGCCGACGGGCCGTTCGTGATCGCCCGCACGGCCGGCATCCGGCTGACCGTGAAGCGGCCAGCCCGCTCGCTCGTGAGCTTCTGGCTCTCCGGCCAGAAGCGGGCCTACGTGTACGAGGGCACCGGCAAGCTCCTCCTGTGCACCACGCCCTACTGGCGACAGCGGATGCAGCGGGAACGGCCGGGCGCCGCCGCCTACGGCTGACGGCTTGCGGCCGTGCCGTTTCGTGGGATATTTGCCGCGGCTCCCCGGCTCGGCAGCCTGTTCCCCCGCGAGGCCGTCATGAAGATTCACGAGTTCCAGGCCAAGGACCTTCTTCGCGCCGCCGGCGTTCCGGTGCTCGCCGGCCGCGTGGCCCGCACGCCCGACGAGGCGGCGGCGGCGTTCACCACGCTCGGCACGCCCGTCTGTGCGGTCAAGGCCCAGATCCATGCCGGCGGCCGCGGCAAAGGGAAGGTGCGGGGATCCGAGCAGCGGGGCGTGGAGCTTGCGAAGAGCGCCGACGACGCCCGACGAATCGCGGCCGGTCTGCTCGACAAGACGCTCGTCACGATCCAGACCGGCCCCGAGGGGCAGGTGGTGCGGCAGGTGTTCGTGGAGAGCGGCTGCGGGATCGACCGCGAGCTCTACTGTGCCGTGCTCGTCGACCGCCGCGTCGGGTCACCCGTGCTCATCGCGAGCACCGCCGGCGGCATGGACATCGAGGAGGTGGCCGCCAAGACGCCAGAGCTCATATTGAGTGAGCCCTTTGATCCCGACCGCGGCCTCGGTGGCTGGCAGGCCCGGCTCCTGGCCTCGAAGCTCGGCCTGCCCACCGCGAGCTGGCGGCACGCCGAGACGTTCTTCAAAAAGCTCTGTGCCGCGTTCGTGAACCTCGACGCCTCGCTGCTGGAGGTCAATCCGCTCGTGCTCACGAAGGATGGCACGCTCGTGGCCCTCGACGCGAAGATGACGTTCGACGACAACGCCCTCTTTCGCCATAAAGACGTCGCCGCCCTGCGCGACGAGGCCGAGGAAGAGCCGGCTGAGATCCGCGCGGCCGCGGCGGGGCTCTCCTACGTCAAGCTCAACGGCACGATCGGCTGCCTCGTCAACGGCGCCGGCCTGGCGATGAGCACGATGGATCTGGTGAAGTACCACGGCGGCGAGCCGGCCAACTTCCTCGACGTTGGCGGCGGCGCCGACGTCAACCAGGTGACGGAGGCCTTCCGGATCATCCTGTCCGACACGAATGTGAAGGCGATCCTGGTCAACATCTTCGGCGGCATCATGCGGTGCACGACGATCGCCACGGCCCTCGTCGAGGCCTCGAAAACCGTCGGATTCACCGTGCCGCTCGTCGTGCGGCTCGAGGGCACGGAAGTGGAGGAAGGCAAGAAGATCCTCGCGGCCAGCGGCGCAAAGATCATCACCGCCGACGGCCTCACCGATGCCGCGAAAAAAGTCGTCGCCGCAAGCAAGGCCTAGGACACATCATGAGCATCCTCGTCAATCGCGACACCCGGGTCATTTGCCAGGGCATCACCGGCAAGGTGGGTGAATTCCACACCCGCGGCTGCCTCGACTACGGCACCCGCATGGTCGGCGGCGTGACGCCGGGCAAGGGGGGCGAGACGGTCGCTGGACTCCCGGTGTTCAACACCGTGGCCGAGGCCCGCGACGTCACCGGGGCCAACGCCACGATGATTTTCGTGCCGCCGGCCTTCGCCGCCGACGCGATCCTGGAGGCCGTCGGCGCCGGCATCGAGCTCGTGATCGCGATCACCGAGGGCATCCCGGTGATGGACATGGCCCGTGTGCTGCCGGTCGTGCAGGCCTCGAAGAGCCGGCTCATCGGCCCCAACTGCCCGGGCGTGATCACACCGGGCGAGTGCAAGATCGGGATCATGCCGGGCTACATTCACACGCCCGGTCACGTGGGCGTGATGAGCCGCTCCGGCACGCTCACCTACGAGGCCGTCTGGCAGCTCACCCAGCTCGGCCACGGCCAGAGCACCTGCGTGGGACTCGGCGGCGACCCGCTCGTCGGCTCCTCGTTCATCGACATCCTCGAGCTCTTCCAGAACGACCCCGACACCCATGCCATCCTGATGATGGGCGAGATCGGCGGCTCGGCCGAAGAAGAAGCTGCGGCCTACGTGAAGGCCCACGTGACGAAGCCCTGTGCCGCCTTCATCGCCGGCCGCACGGCCCCTCCGGGCAAGCGGATGGGCCACGCCGGCGCGATCATCTCGGGCGGCAAGGGCACGGCGGAGGCCAAGCTCGCCGCCCTGGCCGATGCAGGCATCGAGATCGCGGAGAGCCCGGCCGACATGGGCGCGGCCCTGGTGCGCGCGATCAAGCGGCGTTGATCAACCGTACTGCGCGAGGGGCTGCCCATGCCCTGAGAGCCGGCGAATGCCGCCGAGCAAACACAGGGAGGCGAGGGGGTCGGTGCAAGCTCGAGGAGCATTTGGACCGAGTCTTCGAGGTCCCGCGACGAGACTTGTACCGCCCCCGAGCCGGCGACACACCGTTTGCGTGTGCGACCTCAGCGAGCGTCCGGCTCTCGGGGCATGGGCAGCCCCGACCCCCACCATCCGGACCGACTACACTGGCAGCATGAACGTCGATCTCTTCATTCCCTGCTTCGTCGATCAGATGACGCCGCAGGTGGGCATGGCGGTGGCGACGGTGCTCGAGCGGCTCGGGCATACGTGCACGTTCCGCGCGGGCCAGACCTGCTGCGGCCAGCCGAGCTTCAATGCGGGCTATTGGGACGAGGCCCGGCAGGTGGCGATCCGGGCGCTCGAGGTGTTCGCCGGCGCCGAGGCCGTCGTGGGGCCGAGCGGCTCGTGCGTGGCGATGATGAAGGTCTTCTATCCGGAGTTGCTCGCAGGCACGCCGCATGAGACAGCGGCGCTCGACCTGGCAGCGCGGACGTTCGAGTTTGGCGAGTTCCTCGTGAAGCGGCTCGGCGTGACCGACGTCGGTGCGCGGTTTCCGCATCGCGTGACCTACCACGACGGCTGCCACGGGCTCCGCGAGCTGCGAATCAAGGACGAGCCGCGACAGCTGCTCCGGGCCGTAAAGGACCTCGAGCTCGTCGAATGCGACGAGGCCGAGAGCTGCTGCGGATTCGGCGGCCTGTTCAGCGTGAAGTTTCCGATGATCTCCACGGCCATGGCCGAGGTGAAGGGGGGCTCGCTCGTACGGACCGGCTGCGACTACATCGTGTCGAGCGACCCGAGCTGTCAGCTGCAGCTCGACGGCTGGATCTCACGCTGTCATGCGAACGGCTCACTCGGCGGGAGCGGTGGCCGTCCCCGTACCGTCCACCTGGCCGAGGTCCTCGCCGGCACCGTCTCCTGACGGCTCTGCGGCAGGACGCCGGGCCGTCCGCCAGTCTCCCTCGCGATAGCAGTCGAGGAGGCCGCGGACGGTGGCATCACCCCCGAGCAGCAGTCCGCGCCGCGCGGGGTCGCGCTCGACACATCGCCCGAACGTTCCGAGCATGCGGCTACCGGCATCGATCTTCAGCCTGGCCGTATCGAGCCGAAACGAATCCGGCACGCCCAGCAGCGACCAGCCGATGAGCAGGCTGCCGGCGAGCACGAATCCGGCCGCGGCCCCCAGGCAGCCGCCAGCCACCTGATCGATGATCGGTGCGAACCGGACCGATCGCTCGGGAATGCCGGCCCCGACCGCCAGCCGGGTCGCGACAAGCCCTCCCAGGAAGGTGAGCACATAGGCCACGCCGAGCGACTGGCTCGGCGGACAGCCGACCACTTGAATGCCGGCCGCCACGGCCGGCGTGAAGGCGAGGGCGGCGACGAAGGAGCCGAGCACCTGCAGCCCCACGATCACGACCAGGAACACACCGTGCTGCCAGCCGTAGGTTGCGAGCCCGACAAGCGACGCGACGACGATGAGGTCGCCAGCGAGAAGGGCCAGCCACGAGGACGCCACAAGAATCGTGATCATCGAGCCGAACCCCTTCGTCGTGTCACTGTGTCGCCCGTTCGGCCTCGCTGATGCTCGTCATGCCCTCGCAGGCCTTCACGAGCGCCGATTGCCTGAAGGTGCGCATGCCCTTCGTCCGGGCCATGCGGTAGATCGCATCGGCGGACGGACGGCCACCGATCAGGGTGCGGATGTCGGCATCGACCTCGAGCAGTTCGTATACGCCCGTGCGGCCACGGAAGCCCGTCCCGTGGCATGAGCGGCAGCCGACTTCCTTGTAAAGGACAGGCACCTTGTCGGGTGGCAGCCCGAGCCGCCGCACCATGTCCTCGGGCGGGCGATAGGCCTCCTTGCACTTCGGGCAGAGCAGCCTCACGAGCCGCTGGGAGAGTACCGCCGTGACGGCCGACTGGATGAGCGTGGCATCGATGCCGATGTCGATCAGCCGGGGCACAGCGGTGGCCGCATCCGCGGAGGTCAGCGTCGCGATCACGAAATGGCCGGTCACGGCCGCCTGCAGCGCGATGTCCGCCGGCTCCTTGTCCTTCAGTTCGTCCACGAGGATCACATCGGGATCGTGCCGCAGCGCCGCCCGGAGGGTCTTCGCACCCGTCAGATCGGTCGCCCTGTTGACGGCGGTCTGCGAGACGTTGTCGAGCCGGCATGCGATCGAATCCTCGATCGTCACGATGCTTCGCGTCAGGACGTCGATCTCCCTCAACGCGGCGTAGGCGGTCGTGGTTCTTCCCGAGCCCGCCGGCCCGCTCACGATCAGCACCCCTCGCCCCTGCTGGATGATGCCCCGCAGCGACTCCACGACGGACTCCCGCATGCCGAGCCCGGCGAGAGCCCCTGTCACCGTGATCCGCTGCGAGTCAAGAAGCTGCAGCACGAGTTTCTCCCCGCCGCCGGCCGGCTGGGAGGCGAACCGGACGTCGAACCTGCGGCCGTCGGCGACCACCATGAACGCTCCGTCCTGCGGCCTGCGCTGTCCGGCGATGTCGATGCCGGCGAGCGACTTGAGACCGGACAGAATGGCCGCGCCGGCCGCTGCCGGCAGCAGGTGCATCGTGTGCAGCATGCCGTCGATGCGGTAGCGTGCCTGCACCTCCTGCCCGGCCTTGGCCTCGAGATGCATCTCGGTCGCACGCCTGACGACGGCATCCCCCAGAATCCGCTGGGCCATGACGGCGGCCTGCGACTGTTCATGGCCGCCGGCGCCGGCCGACACGCTCCCGTCCTGCTTCAGCAGGGTGACGGGCGGGCCGGCGAACGACACCTGCGAGGCCACGCCTCCTCGGCCCGAGAGCCGCTGCAGGCTGGCCTCGAGCCCCGCCCTCTGGATCGCCCGGCTGATCGCTTCACCGACGGCGACGAATGGCACCAGCCGGCGATCGACCGATACGAAGGAATCCCGGATCAGCACGTAGGCAGCCGTCGCGCACACCACCAAGCCGACGTACAGCGGCAGTGGCGTCGTGCCGAACAGGCAGGTTCCCAGCAGCATTCCCGCCCCCACCGTGACGAACAGCAACCGCCACGGCAGCGAGCGGCCGAACGTTTGGCGGGCATCCCGCTCGACCCAGATGCATGCCGCCGCCCAGGCAGCCACGGTCACGAGCCACAGCCCCCAGGAGACGGCGAAGCGTTCGATCCTGATGGCTTCCAATGGGAGCATGCGAGAAACGGCGGCGAGGCGAGGACCCGGAACCTGGAAGCGACACTGTACACCGCCTGAAATACCCCCACAAAGGCCGCCAGATGCATGGGGCCGCCTCGGCTTCCGGCTGTTCTCCTGCCGGAGCCGCCCAGCGACTATCCTGAAGGCATGCTCGCCAAGAAACAGTTCCTCAAAGACGCCGCGACCCATGTCCGCGACACGGGTCATCGGGCCTTCGTCCGCAAGGCCCTGGGCGGCTACTACACGAACCGCGACCTGCAAAAAGCGCGGTATCGCGATTGGGAGCATGCCCGCGACGCGGCGAGCCTCGCCAAGTGGTCGGCCGTGAATCGGCTCGACGAACTGCTGCCCCGGTTCGTGGCCAACTTCGAGGCCAACGGCGGGCAGGTGCACTGGGCCCGCGACGCCGAGGAGGCCCGGACGATCATCCTCGGCCTGCTCCGGGCCGCCAAGGCGAAGGCGATCATCAAGAGCAAGTGCATGACGAGCGAGGAGATCCACCTCAATGCCGCCATGGAGAAAGACGGCTACGGCGTGGTGGAGAGCGACCTCGGCGAGTTCATCCAGCAGCTCCGCGGCGAGCCCCCCTACCATTTCGTCTTCCCGTGCATGCACGTGCGTCGCGACGAGATCAGCGACCTCTTCGGCAAGCACCTCGGCTCGGCCCCGACCGACAGCCCCGAGGAGCTGACGATGATCGCCCGCCGGCACATGCGGCGACTCTACGTCGATGCTGACGTCGGGATCACCGGAGCCAACTTTCTCGTCGCCGAAACGGGCCAGATTTCGATCACGGAGAACGAGGGCAACGCCCGGCTCACGGCGGCGCTGCCACGGGTGCACATCTCGATCTCGGGCATCGAAAAGGTGGTCGAGAACCTCGACGACCTTTCCGTGCTCCTGCCGATGCTGGCGACGGCCGGGGCCGGCCAGCCGATGACCTGCTACAACACGCTCTATTCCGGCCCGCGCCAGCCGGGCGAGTGTGACGGGCCCGAGGAGATGCACCTCGTGCTCCTCGACAACCAACGGACGGCGATCCTCGCCGACCCGGAGCAACGGGACAGCCTCCACTGCATCCGCTGCGGTGCCTGTCTCAACGTCTGCCCGATCTTCAAGAACGTCGGCGGTTTCACGTACGGCACCACCTACCAGGGGCCGATCGGGTCGGTGATCACGCCGCATCTTCGCGGTCTGGCCGACTGGAACCACCTCTCCGGGGCCAGCTCGTTGTGTGGTGCCTGCACCGATGCCTGCCCAGTCCGCATCGATATCCACCACCATCTGCTCCACAACCGCCGCAATGCCGCTCGTACGGCCCCGAGCCGGCTCGAGCGGATCGGCCACCGGCTGTTCGTGGTCGCGGCTCGACGGCCCTGGCTCTTTGCGGCCGGCGGCGCGATGTTTCGCCGCTCGCTGGAAGTGCTCAAGGCGCTGCGGCCGCCGCTCCTGAAGGACTGGCTGGCCAGCCGCGATCTGCCCGCCGCCCCGGCACGCAGTTTCCGCGCCGAGTGGGCTGCCCGGAACCGTGCCTGAAATCCCCACCGACCGAGCATCATGATCGCTCCCGCTTCTCCACCGCCGACCTCTGCCCGCGACACGATCCTGGCCCGGATCCGTGAAGCCCTGCGGGCGCCGGCGCCGGTGCCACATCTCAAGTCCCACACGGCCGAACAGGCCGTCGTGCCGGCCGCGGTCAGCGGCCTGCCCGCGCTGACCGTTCTCCCGGCCGAGGTCGCCAAGCCATGGCTGCCCGACGGCGGCGACACACCTGCCGAACGGGTGCAGATCTTCGTGGAAAACCTCGAAAAACTCCGCGCCGTGCCCTGCCGTGTGCCGGATCTCCCGGCCGCTGCCGAAGCGATCGCAGCCTTGGTTCGGGACCGCGGCTGGCAGCGGGTCGCCGGCCATGCGCATCCGCTCGTCGAACCGGTGCTCGTGAACCTGCCGTGCAGCGTGCAGCGGGTCGACGGCTCGGCCGGGTTCGACAAGAACGCCCTCGAGGCCTGTGACGCAGGCATCACGGCCTGCGCCGCAGCTGTCGCGCAAACTGGTTCGCTCCTCGTGTCGAGCCGCACCTGCGGCGGCCGTGGACTGTCGATCCTGCCCCACGTGCACATCGTGGTGCTTGCGGTGGATCAGGTCGTGGCCACTGTCGGCGACGCCCTACACTTCGCCCGCGAGCAGGCCAATGGCCGGATGCCGAGCATGCTCTCGTTCCTCACCGGGCCGAGCCGCACGGGCGACATCGAACGAATCCTCGTGCTCGGAGCCCACGGCCCGAAGGAACTCTTCGTCTTTCTCGTGGGGTGAGCCGTCCATGTCGACACCTCGCTGCCCGGTCTGCCTCGGTGAAACGCACGAGATTCGGGCGAAGCTCGTCTGTCGGCAGTGCGGGATGATCCTCGAGACCTGCTGCGAAGGGGGGCCGATGGGTTCTGGCGAATGCCCCCGAGCGGCCGCGCCATCGGCATCGACGGAACAATCCGTCGATCACAAGCCGCGGTGAGTTTTCCGGGCCGCGAAGCCCGATCTTCTGACGAGAGTTTGCCGGCAGCGCAAACCCTTCCGGTTGCGGAAGCTCGTCACACGGGCGGCCGCGGCCGAGGAGGCGTGCCGGCCCACTCGCCCGCAGCGCCGGCGCCGGACAAGCCACCGACTGGGATGGCCTCCACGCGGTCGCGGGGATCTGTTTCGCGAAACGTGCTGTTATCCCTTTCCCTCTGGAGGTTTCTGTGAAGAAGCGATTGACATTCAGCTTCCTGCCTTGGGCCGCGGCCGCCGGCGTGTGCATCGGCGGCGGGTTCGCCCATGGCGAGGATGCCGCCAAGGCCGACGGCTCGGTGCTCGTCGGCAAGGCGGCTGCCGCCGCTCCCGTCGAGGCCGCTGCCGAGGCCGACGCGGCCGACGCCGGCCCGTGCATGAAGACGGTGAAGGTGTGGAAGATGGTGCCCGAGATCCGCGAGGTCGAGGCTACCGAGTGGACGACGGAGGTCCGCGAGCGGTCCTTCCAGGTGATGAAGAAGGTGCCGCGGATCGAGGAAAAGACCCGCACCTACACGGTGATGGTGCCGGAGCAGCGTTCGAAGACGGTCGAGTACACCGTCAACGTCAACGTGCCGGAGACGAAGACCGTCGAGTACAAGGTCAACGTCCCCTACACCGAGCAGGTCGAGAAGTCCTACACGGTGATGGTGCCCGTCAAGGAGGAGCGGACCCGGACGTGGAAGGTGAACGTGCCCTACACCGAGCAGGTCGAGAAGACCTACACGGTGATGGTGCCCGTCAAGGAAGAGCGGTCGGCCGCCTACACGGTGCGCGTGCCCTACACCGAGCAGGTCGAACAGGCCTATACGGTGATGGTGCCCTACACCGAAGAGATGACCGGCACCCGCACGGTGTCGAAGCGCGTCGCCGTCAAGGGCACGAAGACCGTGACCTGCCGCGGCGGCCACTGGGTGACCGAGGCGAAGGAGATTTCGGCGAACGGCAAGTATGACGCCGCCGGCAATCCCTGCTGCCCGAAGGTCGTCTGCTGCCGGAAGTGGGTCCCCACGTGCGAGACGAAGGAGATCGAGGTCACGTCGTGGAAGACCGAGTGCGAGCAGGTGCCCTTCACCTACTGCGTGAAGAAGTGCCGTGCCGAGCAGCGGACGCGGACGGTCTGCGTCCACAAGAGCCGCTGCGAGGAGCGGAGCCGGACCTACTGTGTCACGAAGATGGTGCCGGAGACCCGCACCAAGACGGTCTGCGTGCACAAGAGCCGGTGCGAGGAGCGGTCGGGCACCTACTGCGTCACCAAGATGGTTCCGGAAACCCGGACCAAGGCGGTGTGCGTCAACAAGTGCCGCGTCGAGAACCGCACCCGCGAGGTGACGGTGAATCGCTGCGTCGCCGAGAAGCGGTCGAAGGATGTGTGCTACACGGTGATGGTCCCGCAGCAGCGGACCAAGAGCTACACCGTGTGCGCCAGCGACTGCGTCACGGAGACGAAGACGGAGTCGTACGTGGTCCGCGTGCCGAAGAAGGTGACCAAGCAGCAGTGCGTCACGGTCCGCAAGTGCGTCGAGGAGCAGGTGCCGGCCAATGAGCTGGGCGCCGGTAACGGCGGCAATGGCGGCTGTGGCAAGGCTCGCAAGGGCTGCGGCCTCGGCTGCAAGAAGGTCTGCTAATTCCAGCTGGAGGCAGCCGTCCGCGGCCTGTCTCCAGCGGTGAGCGGCACTGAAACGATCGCGGCGGGTCGGGCGTCAGGGCGCCCGGCCCGCCGCATGCTTTTGCGCGGTGCGCGCGCACGCGCCGGCTTCGGGGGTGGTACAAGTCTCGTCGCGGGGACCTCGAAGACTCGGTCCAATGCTCCTCGAGCTTGCACCGACCCCCGAGCCTCCCCGCCTTTTCTCGGAGGCCCGTTGCGGAGCAACGGGCCTACAGTTTGACCCGTGAGGGGCTGCCCAAGCCCCGGGAGCCGGCGGATGGCGGCAAGCGAAGGCAGGATGGCGGAGCGAAGGCGGCCTCCGAGCGAGCGAAGGACAGGCTGTCCGTAGCGAGCGGCCCGCACTCGGGGCATGGGCAGCCCCTCACGGGTCAAACTGTAGGCCCGTTGCTCCGCAACGGGCCTCCGAGAAAAGGC
>JBJTIE010000201.1:0-15131 GCA_046094845.1 Planctomycetaceae bacterium
CTGGATGTTCGAGCCCCCCGTCTCGACGCCGATCGCCCGGATCACGGCGAAGCTGGCGTCGCGCATCCGCTGATACTGCTTGTCGGTGAGCGTCATCGCGGGAGCGACGGTGATCGAGTCGCCGGTGTGCACGCCGCAGGGGTCGAAGTTCTCGATGGAGCAGATCACGACGGCGTTGTCGTCGGCGTCGCGCATCACCTCCATCTCGTATTCCTTCCATCGAGAACTTCGACCCCTGCGGCGTGCACACCGGCGACTCGATCACCGTCGCTCCCGCGATGACGCTCACCGACAAGCAGTATCATCGGATGCGCGACGCCAGCTTCGCCGTGCTCCCGGCGTTCGGCGTCGAGACGGGGGGCTCGAACATCCAGTTCGCGGTCCAGCCCGAGACGGGGCGGATGATCGTCATCGAGATGAATCCCCGCGTGAGCCGCTCCTCGGCCCTGGCCAGCAAGGCAACGGGCTTTCCGATCGCGAAGATCGCGGCCAAGCTCGCCGTCGGCTGGCGGCTCCACGAGCTGCCCAACGACATCACCCGCAAGACGAAGGCCTGCTTCGAGCCGTCGATCGACTACGTCGTCGTGAAGGTGCCGCGGTTCGCCTTCGAGAAGTTCCCCGAGGCCGACAGCCGGCTCACCACGCAGATGAAGAGCGTGGGGGAGACGATGGCGATCGGCCGCACGTTCAAGGAGGCCTTCCAGAAGGCGCTCCGCGGCCTGGAGGTGGGGGCCTTCGGCTTCGGCAGTGAC
Source organism: Planctomycetaceae bacterium (assembly GCA_046094845.1). Classification (GTDB taxonomy): domain Bacteria; phylum Planctomycetota; class Planctomycetia; order Pirellulales; family UBA1268; genus QWPN01. Next base: position 753 of record JBJTIE010000201.1, read on the forward strand.
GGCAAGGACCTGTGGGGCACGGCGGCCGAGCCCTCGCTCGACGAGATCAAGGCCCGGATCGCCACGCCCGACCCCGACCGCGTCTGGCATCTGCGGTATGCCCTCAAGGCCGGCATGACGGTGGACGAGGTCTTCGAGGCGACCGCGATCGACCGCTGGTTCCTCGACCAGCTCCACCAGCTCGTGGAGATCGAGAGCCTGCTGCGGACCGTCGGGTCGCTCGCTGCGCTCGACGACGCCACGCTGCGGATGGCGAAGCAGGCCGGCTTCTCCGACCGCCAGCTGGCCGTGATGCTCGGCTCGTCGGAGTTCGAGGTGCGGGCCGAGCGGAAGCGGCGAGGGATCGTCGCCACCTACAAGTCGGTGGACACCTGCGCCGCCGAGTTCGAGGCCTACACGCCCTACTACTACTCGACCTGGGAAGACGAGGACGAGACGCGTCCGAAGACCCCCGGCAAGAAGCGCGTGATGATCCTCGGCGGCGGCCCCAACCGGATCGGCCAGGGCATCGAGTTCGACTACTGCTGCTGCCATGCGAGCTTCGCGCTCCGTGAGCTCGGGATCGAGAGCGTGATGGTCAATTCGAACCCCGAGACGGTGAGCACCGACTACGACACGAGCGACATGCTCTTTTTCGAGCCGCTCACCTGCGAGGACGTGCTCAACATCGCCGACCGGATCCAGCCCGACGGCGTCATCGTGCAGCTCGGCGGTCAGACCCCGCTGAATCTGGCCCGGGCGCTGCATGCCGCCGGGCTGCCGATCATCGGCACCACGGTGGATACGATCGAGACGGCCGAAGACCGGGAGAAGTTTCGCGACCTCCTCGACCGCCTCGGCCTCAAGCAACCTGACTGTGGGATCGCCCGAACGCTGGAGCAGGCCCGCCGTGAAGTGGCCCGCATCGGCTTCCCGAGCCTCGTGCGGCCGAGCTTCGTACTCGGCGGCCGGGCGATGGAGATCTGTTACGACCAACTGCAATTCGAGCGATACGTCGCCGAGGCCTTCGTCGTCGCCCAGGGGCAGCCGGTGCTCATCGACCGGTTCCTCGAGGACGCGATCGAGGTGGACGTGGACTGCATCTCCGATGGCACCGACGTGATCGTGGCCGGCGTGATGGAGCACATCGAGGAGGCGGGCGTGCATTCGGGCGACTCGGCCTGCTGCATCCCGCCGCACAGCCTCGCCCCCGAGATGATCGGCGAGATCAAGCGGGCGGCGACGGGCCTGGCCCGGAGCCTGGGTGTCGTGGGGCTGATGAACGTGCAGTTCGCGGTGAAGAAGGAGCCGAACGCCGACGGCGTGAGCGGCCAGTCGCTCTACGTGATCGAGGTCAACCCGCGGGCCAGCCGCACGGTGCCGTTCGTGGCGAAGGCGACGGGCCTGCCGGTGGCGAAGGTTGCCGTGAAGGTGATGGCGGGCACGAGTCTCGCGGAGCAGGGGGTCGACGCCGACCCGGTGCCGTCCCATGTGAGCGTGAAGGAGAGCGTCTTTCCCTTCGTGAAGTTCGCCGGGGTCGACATCGCGCTCGGGCCGGAGATGCGGAGCACGGGCGAGGTGATGGGCGTGAGCGACACGTTCGCCATCGCCTTCGCCAAGAGCCAGATCGCGGCCGGCATCCTGCTGCCCGAGAAGGGGCGGATCTTCATTTCCGTCGCCAGCCCGCAGGCCAAGCACTACATGGTGAACGTGGCCCGGCGGCTCATCTCGCTCGGCTTCGAGCTGCTGGCGACGGCCGGTACGGGCCGCGAGCTTGCGGCGGCCGGCATCCCCGTGGAGGTGGTGAAGAAGCTCCAGGAGGGACACCCCAACCTGATCGACCATCTCATCGACGGCCGCGTGCAGCTGATCTTCAACACACCACGTGGCAAAGGCGCGAGAACCGACGAGGGGCGAATCCGGGCCGCGAGCGTGCTCTATGGCGTGCCCTGCATCACGACGTTGCCGGCGGCCGAGGCCTGCGTGCGGGCGATGGAGGGCATGCGGACCGACGTGCTTTCCGTGCAGCCGATCCAGGACCGGTTTTCGGCGATGGGTCACGACGTGCATCCGGTCAGCGCGATGTGAATCTGCGGCTGGGGGTTGCAGCTTTCCGGAGCCGCCGCCAGACTCACAGCGCACGTTCAGGCGGCTCCGTGTCGATCAGCATCTCTCCCCCGCGCTGGTCGCCCTCCCTCGTTTCCGGAGCCAGCCCATGCCCTGTCCAGTGCCAGACTCGGTGATGTTTCCGTCGTCCGCGCCCCACGGCTTCCTCATCGACATGGATGGGGTGATCTACCGGGGGAGCGAGCTCATTCCCGGGGCCGAACGCTTCGTTCGTGATCTTCTCTCGCTCAACCTGCCGTTTTTCTTCCTTACGAACAACAGCCAGCGCACGCGGCGCGATGTCGTGACGAAGCTGCATCGCCTCGGCATCGACGTCGATGAATCGCACATTTTCACCTGCGCGATGGCCACGGCCAGGTTTCTGGCGTCGCAGAAGCCGAACGGCACGGCCTACGTCATCGGCGAGGGAGGGCTGCTCCAAGCCCTGCATCACAACGGGTATTCGATCGTCGATCATGACCCCGACTACGTGGTCGTCGGGGAGGGCCGCGCGGTGACCTACGAGATGGTCGAGACGGCCGTGCGGATGGTGATGGGCGGCGCGAAGCTGATCGCGACGAACCTCGATCCCAACTGCCCGACCCAGGCCGGCCTGCGGCCCGGATGCGGCGCGATCGTCGCCATGCTGGAGACGGCCACCGGCCGCCGCGCGTTCAGCGTCGGCAAGCCGAGTCCGGTTATGATGCGGGCTGCCCGCAAGGAACTCGGGCTCGATGCGTCGCGAACCACGATGATCGGAGACACCATGGAGACCGACATCCTCGGGGGCGTGCAGTTGGGCTACCGCACGATCCTCGTTCTGTCGGGAGGGACGTCCCGAGACGACCTTGCATCGTTCGCCTACCGGCCCGACATGGTCGTCGACTCGATCGCCGACCTGTCGGCTTCCCGGTTGGCCGGCCTCGACGCGCTTCTCGCAGGATAGGGGTGGGGGCGAGGATTCCGTCGCCGAAGCTCCGGTTCGTATTCGTGCGCTGAATCCACCTCGCGATCGCCACCGTGGTATCCTCCATCGACAGGCAGGCTCGATTGGTGCGGCGGCATGGATCGAATGCCCGCCGGTTCATGGCGGTGATCTGTGCGTAGCGGTTCGTTTCCCGAGATTCCGTTCCCGCCCCGGCCGCTGGCCGCGCCGACCCTCGACGAGCCGCCGCGGCTCACGGCGCGGACGCTCGAGGGGCTGGAGTGGATCCTCGCCCGTGAGTTGGAGGCGGTCGGCGGCCGCGACCTGCGGCTCGGCCGCCGAACGATCGAGTTTTCGGCGGCAGCCGGTGCCGAGAAAGAGACGCTCTACCGGGCGGTGCTCGAGAGCCGCACGGCGATCCGCGTGCTCGAGCCCCTGGGGCGGTTTCGCGTGGACTCCCCCGAGTCGCTCTATGCGGCACTTCAGGAGATCGATTGGACGGAACAGCTGAAGGTGTCGGACACGCTGCGTGTCGATGCCGCCATCCACGACACGTTCACGACGCACTCGCTCTATGCGGCGCAGATCGTGAAGGACGCCGTCGTCGATCAGCTGCGGACGCCGAGCGGGCGACGGCCGAGCGTGCAGCTCCGCGGGGCCACGCTGCGACTGGCGCTGCATCTCGTGGGCGACGTGGCCACGATCTTCCGCGACGCTGCGGGGCGATCGCTCCACCAGCGGGGCTGGCGGATGGGAGAAGTCGAGGCGCCGCTCTCGGAGGTGCTGGCCGCGGGCATTCTTGGGACCGCTGGCTGGTGGCTGCCGGGAACTCGAGCGACAGGGCATCCGCAGCCCGACGCATCGACGGGCGAACCAGTGCTCGACCCAATGTGTGGCTCCGGCACGTTCGTCATCGAGGCCGCGACGATCGCCGCCGGGATGGCGCCGGGCCTGTGGCGGGCCCGCCGTCGGGCCCACGGCTTCTTCCGGTTTCGCGACTGCGACAAGCCGCTCGCCGAGCGGCTCATGCAGGAACTCGAGTCGCGGATCCACGAACCATCCGGCGCGTTTCAGGCCAGTGACCTCGATCCGCAGGCAGTTGCGGCCGCCCGGGCCTGCGCGGAGGCCGCGGGTGTGGCCGCGCACGTCACGATCGAACAGCAGCATTTCGAGACCGTGCGGCCGCGGGGCGATGCCGGGCTCGTCGTGACCAATCCGCCGTACGGCGAGCGGCTGCCGCTGCCGCGAGCCGGCGCCCTCTTTCGCAGGCTCGGCGACTGGCTCGTGCAGCACTGCGGCGGCTGGCGGGCCGCGATCCTGGCCCCCGACGTCCCTGCCGCGCAGCAGCTCGGCCTGCGCCCGACCTACCGCGTGCCCATGATGAACGGCCCGATCGCCTGCCGCGTCCTCGAACTCGACATCCGAACCCGAACCCACGCCCCACCAACCAAGGTCGAAGGCCAAGGACTCTCTCCCCACGCCCCCCCCGCCGCCAGCCCGGGTTGGTGCGAGGATGGCGAGCGTTCGGATCGAGCCAGGCGAGATCCCCCGCGAGCCAACTCGCACCACCCGGGCGCCGCCGGCGCCACGGACGCAGCCCCTGCTGGCCGACCGCGCGCCCGCACGACCGACGCCCAGTTGGGCGACTTCCGCCGCCGGCTCGCGAAGCGGTTCAAGCACCTTTCGAAGTGGGCCCGCCGCCAGGGCCTCGAGGCCTTCCGCATCTACGACCGCGACATCCCCGAGATCCCGCTCGTGATCGACTGGTACGCCGGCTGGCTGCACGCCGCGGAATACGAGCGGCCCCACGACCGGACGGAGATCGAGCACGACGTCTGGCTCGACAGGATGATCGAAGGCGCCGCACTCGAACTGGGAGTGCCGCCGAACCAGACGTTTCTCAAGGTGCGGAAGCGGCAGCGCGGCGGCGATCAGTACGAGAAGGTCGGTGACCGTCGGGCGGTATTCGCGGTGCAGGAGGGGGGGCTCGCCTTCGAGGTGAATCTCTCCGACTACCTCGACACCGGGCTGTTTCTCGACCACCGGCAGACCAGGGGCATGGTGCGTGCCGAGGCCGAGGGCAAACGGTTCCTCAACCTCTTCTGCTACACCGGCAGCTTCTCCGTCTACGCGGCCGCCGGCGGTGCGGCGGAGACGACGAGCGTGGACCTGTCGAACACCTACCTCGAGTGGACGCGGACGAACCTCTCCGCCAACGGTTTCAAGGATGCCGGCCGGCACCGGATCATCCGCGATGAGGCGCGGGCCTTCTTGGAGCACCGTGCCCGCCGCGGAGAGCCCGCGTTCGATCTCGTGGTCTGCGACCCGCCGACGTTCTCACGTTCGGCGAAGAGCGAGACGCCGTGGGACGTGCAGCAGGATCACGCGGAGCTGCTGGAGCTGATCGCGAAAAACCTCGCGCCGGGCGGCGTCGTCTACTTCTCCACCAACTTCCGCCGGTTCCACCTCGACGTCGACAGGCTCGGTGCCGCCTACACGATCCGCGAAATCACGAACCGCACGATCCCCGAAGACTTCCGCAACGAACGAATCCACCGCGCCTGGCGGATGGTGTCACGAGCATGACCTCGGCTCGGCGCATCGCAAGACGAGGCGAGGGGGTCGGTGCAAGCTCGAGGAGCATGTGGACCGAGTCTTCGAGGTCCAGCGACGCGACTTGCACCGCCCCCGAGCCGGCATCATTTTGAATCAGTGGAGAAGGGCGGTTTGACGGGGTTTCCGCCAACTTCCTACATTCTCGTCATGAAATGCCGGGAAGCAGTGGTCGTGGCGGTGGCATGTTCGCTCGTCGCCTGGGCGGGCTGCCGACCCGCCGATCCCGACGTCGTCAGGATCGTGTCGAGCCTGCCTCGTACGGGCTCCGCGAAGCAGCAGTCCGACACGATCGTCCGCGGCATCCGGATGGCGATCGAGGAGGCGGGAGGGCGCGTGGGCCCGTTTCGGATCGAATACCTCGATCTCGACGATTCGACCGCCGCCGCCGGGCAGTGGACGAGCGAGGCGGAGGCCGCCAATGCCCGCCGGGCCCTCCAGGATCCCGACGTGATGGCCTATGTCGGCACGTTCAACTCGGGGGCGGCGAAGGTGTCGATGCCGATCCTGAACCTCGGCGATCTGCTCATGGTGTCGCCCGCCAACCCGGCGGTGGGGCTCACGAAGCCGGGCCTCGGCATGCCGGGCGAGCCCGACGTCTATCGGCCCACGGGGCGGCTGAACTACGTGCGGGTCGTGCCCGCCGACGACCTCCAGGGCCCGCTCTCCGCCGATTGGGCGAAACGACGTGGCGTGAGAAAGGTGTACATCCTCGACGACAACGAGGTGTATGGCAAAGGCATCGCCGACCTCTTCGACGAGCGGTGTCGCGAGATCGGCATCGAGGTGCTCGGCCACGACTCGATCGACGCCAAGGCCCAGGAGTTCAAGTCGCTGATGGCGAGCGTGAAGGCGGCCGGTCCCGACCTCGTGTACTTCGGCGGCACGACGCAGAGCAAGGGAGGACAGCTTGCCAAGGACATGGTGAGCGCCGGCATTCCGGCGGTCTTGATGGTGCCGGACGGCTGCCTGGAGCAGGTGTTCATCGACTCCGCCGGCGCGGCGAATCTCGAGGGGCGCTGCTTCGCCACGTTCGGCGGTCTGCCGCCCGACAGGCTCACGGGGAAGGGGGCCGATTTCGTGGCCCGCTATCGGGAGCGGCACGGCGAGCTTCCCGAGGCCTATGCCGTCTATGGCTACGAGGCCACGCGGGTGGCGCTGCGGGCGATCCGCCAGGCGGGTTGCAAGGATCGCCGGGCCATCGCCGACGCCGCACTCGCCATCCGCGACTTCGACGGAGCCCTGGGCCGCTGGGGCTTCGATGCCAACGGCGACACGACGATGCGGACGCTGACGGTGAGCGGCGTCAAGGACGGACGATTCGTGTTCGAAGCAGTGCTCGACGCCCGGGACGTCGATGACGAGCCGACGGCTGCGGCCGCGGCCACGCCTTGAGGTGCCGCCGATGTCGCTTCAATTTCTCGTGCAGCAGTGCCTGATCGGCCTCACCAACGGCGCCTTGATCGCGCTGGTGGCCCTCGGCTACACGATGGTCTACGGCATCATCCGGCTGATCAACTTCGCCCACGGCGACCTGATCATGCTCGGCTCGTGCTTCGCCCTGTCGCTCGTCGGCTGGCTCGGGCTCGCGGCGGCCGGTCAGGCTGGCACCTGGGTCGGCATCGCCCTGCTCGTCGTGTTCTGCGGCCTCTTCTGCGGCGGGCTGAACGTGGCCGTCGACCGGCTCGTCTACAAGCCGCTCCGCACGGCGCCGAAGCTCGCCCCGCTCGTCTCGGCCATCGGCGTGTCGTTCATTTTCATGAATGTCGGCCTGTTCTGGCTCGGCCCGGCCGACCGTTCGTTTCCCGAGCTGCTCCCCGCCACGAACCTGCTGGCGGCCGACGGGCTGCAATTCTCCGCCAAGGACCTGCTCGTGCTCGTGGTCGTGGTGCCGCTCATGCTCGCCCTCTCGTTTCTCGTGCGGGCGACGCGGCTGGGGAAGGCGATGCGAGCGGTGTCGCAGGATCCGACGGCCGCCGCCCTGGTGGGGATCGACGTCGATCGCGTGATCGCAGCCACGTTCTTCGTGGGCGGATTCCTCGGGGGCGCGGCGAGCGTGATCTATGGGCTCTACATCAACACGATCAGCTTCCAGATGGGGTTTCAGAACGGGCTGTATGCATTCACGGCGGCGGTGCTCGGCGGGATCGGCAGCATTCCGGGCGCGGTGGTGGGGGGCGTGGTGATCGGCCTCGTGCGGGCGCTGTCGAGCGCCTACGTGGGGGAACGCTGGACCGGGGCGATCGTGTTCGCGATCCTGATCGTGATCCTCGTGTTCCGGCCCGAGGGGCTCCTCGGCCGCGGAACGAAGGAGAAGGTCTGATGCGCGACGTCCTGCGGCAGCGGTGGGAGTTGGTGGCGCTGGCGATGCTGGCGGTGGCGCCGCTCGTCGTGCCCGCGCTCGGCGGGGCGCTCGGGGGCCAGGTGACCACGCTCTTCATCTATTGCATCCTGGCGCTCGGCCTCAACGTGATGGTGGGCTACACGGGGCTGGTGCATCTGGGGATCGCGGCCTTCTTCGGAATCGGCGCCTATGTGTGCGCCGTGCTCACCGTGCCGATGTATCCCTTCCAGCTGCCGTTCGCGGTGGCGGCGGTCGTGAGCGTGCTCGCGACGGCGGGGATCGGCCTGGCGCTCGGGGCGCCCACCCTGCGGCTCCGGGGCGACTACCTCGCCATCGTCACGCTCGGATTCGGGGAGGTGGTGAAGGTGACGCTGCGAAACCTGGAGCAGATCACGGGGGGCATGAAGGGGCTCAACCCCGTGCCCCCTCCGGGGGCCGGCGTGACCCTGGCCGGGATCGATCTCGGCAGGGCGTTTGCCATCGACCCGCGGTGGTTCTACTACCTCGCGCTTCTCGCGCTGGCCGCCGTCGTGTTCGCGATGCGGCGGCTGGAGCACTCGCGGCTCGGCCGGGCGTGGGTGGCCGTCCGCGAGGACGAACTGGCCGCCTCGGCGATGGGCATTTCCGCCGTGCGGGTGAAGCTCTCGGCCTTCGCCATGTCGGCGGCCGTGGCCGGCCTGGCGGGCTGCCTCTACGCCGCCAGCCTTTCGACCACGGCCGATCCGAATGCCTACGACTTCAACCGCTCGATCATGGTGCTCTGCGCCGTGATTCTCGGCGGGCTCGGCAGTATCCCCGGCACGCTGCTCGGCGTCGCCCTGCTCGTGGGCTTCGACACCGTGATCGCCCCGTGGGCCGACTCCTGGATCCAGCAACTCGACATCAATCCGTCGGGCTCGAGCCTGCTCTCTTTCAGCGGCTGGCGGCTGGCGATCTTCGGCCTCGCGCTCGTGCTCGTGATGCGATTCCGGCCCGCGGGGCTCGTGCCCTCACGGCGGCTGGCGGCCGAACTGCAGGAGGGGCACCGATGAAGCTCGGCAGGCGCACCCCGTCACGGTCGGCGTTCTCCGGCGTGGCCGAGTCCCCTCTCCTCGCGGTCGATCGGCTCACGATCCGGTTCGGCGGCCTCGTGGCCGTGTCGGAACTCGACCTCGACGTCCCGGAAGGGGCGATCGTGTCACTGATCGGACCGAACGGAGCCGGGAAGACCACGGCCTTCAACTGTATCAGCGGCATCTATGCGCCCAGTGGCGGCACGGTGCGATTTCGCGGTCGGCGGCTGTCGCGTTCGTTCACGCCGGGCACGTTTTGGTCGGCGGTCGGCATCGGCCTGCTCACCGGGTTGTTGTTCGCGGCGGCGGCCGTCGATGTCGATCGGCTCTGGCAGGCAGTCGTGAATCGGGGCATGATCACCGGTGAGCCGTTCACGCTCACGGGAGCGGCGGCCCGGCTCCGGGGCTACTTTCGCGCCGATCTCGCGATCGACCAGATGGCTGGCAAATGGCGGGTGGTGAGCGCTGATGGCGCCGAGGTGCTCGCGATCCGCCGCGACCGCAGGGAGGCGGAGGCGGTGCGGAACGGGCTCCAGGCGGCGGTGACGGCGCGGCGGGCCGGCCCGGGCACGGTGCTCGTCGGCACCGATACGGAGCGGGCCTCGACGGCGGCCGCCCTGCCCGTGGTGCGGGAGGAGGTGCTCCAGCGGCTGGCCGCCGGGAAGAACCGCATCCGATTGCGGGGCATCCTGGGCCTGCTCGGTGGCGGGCTGCTCGGCTTCGCGGGCACGATCGCCGTCTGGAAGCGGGGCCGTCGCTCGCCCCACGTCGTGGCCCGGGCCGGCATCTCACGAACATTCCAGAACATCCGCCTGTTTTCCAACATGACCGTGCTCGAAAACGTGCTCGTCGGACTCGACCGCGCGATCCCCGGAGGAACCGCAGCCATGCTCTTCGGCACTCCCGGCTACCGGCGGGCCGAGGCGGCAGCGCGGGAGCGGGCGCTGGAGGAGCTTCGGTTCGTCGGACTCGAGCAGGCTGCGAATCGAATCGCAGGCCAGCTTCCCTACGGTGACCAGCGGCGGCTCGAGATCGCCCGGGCACTGGCCACGGGCGCCATGCTGATCCTGCTCGACGAGCCCGCCGCCGGGATGAATCCCACCGAGACCACCGAGCTTGCCGGGCTCGTGGAACGGATCCGAGCCCGCGGGCCGACCGTGCTGCTCATCGAACACCACATGAACGTCGTGATGAAGATCAGCGACCGCGTGGCCGTGCTCGACCACGGTGTGAAGATCGCCGAGGGCACGCCGGCCGAGGTGCGGCGCGACGAGAAGGTGATCGAGGCCTATCTGGGCAGCGACTCTTGAGGACCACCGTCATGCCGCTCTTGGAAGTGACCGATCTCGTGGCTGGCTACGGGCCGATTCGTGCGCTCGACGGCGTGTCGCTCACGATCGAGGAGTCCGAGCTGGTGGCGATCATCGGCGCCAACGGCGCCGGCAAGACGACGCTCCTGATGGCGATCTCGGGCATCGTGCCGCTGCGGTCCGGCGGCATTCGTTTCGCGGGCCGTCCGCTCGCTGGCCTCGAGCCCCACGAGATCATGCGGCTCGGGATCGGCCACTCACCGGAGGGGCGGCGGATCTTTCCGCGGCTCTCGGTGCGGGAGAACCTGGAGCTCGGCGGATTCACGCAGACCGATCGGGCCAGGCTCGCCCGCGACATCGACGAGGCCTGCGGACTCTTTCCCGTGCTGGGCGATCGGATGGATCAGCTCGGCGGCACGCTCTCCGGCGGTGAACAACAGATGCTCGCGATCGCCCGGGCGCTCGTGGGCCGGCCGCGGCTGCTCCTGCTCGACGAGCCCTCGCTCGGCCTGGCCCCGCTCATCGTGGCGAGGGTGTTCGAGGTGATCGCGTCGCTCGCCGCCCGTGGCATTGCCGTCGTGTTGGTCGAGCAGAATGCGCGGGCCGCATTGCGGCTCGCATCCCGCGGGCTCGTGCTCGAGACGGGACGGATCACGCTCACTGGCAGCGGCGCTGAACTCGCCGCCGACCGCCGCGTCCGCGATGCCTATCTCGGCGAGGGGTGAGTTCGTCAGCCGGCCGCCTTCGCCTTCGCGTCGATCACCTGCATCAGCTCGTCCCAGCTCTTCACGAAGGACTCGGCGCCCTGCTTCTGTAGGTTGGCGCCGAGGCCGTCGATGTCGATGCCCGCCTGGCGGATATCGAAGAGCAACCGCTCGGCGGTGCCGCCACCGGCCGAAACGGGGCTGCCGAGCGTGCCGTGGTCGGCGAACGCGAGCAGCGTCGCCTCCGGCATCGTGTTCACCGTGTGTGGTGCGGCCAGTTCCCGCACGTAGAGATGGTCGCAGAGGGCGGGATCCTTCGTGCCCGTACTCGCCATCAGGAGCCGCTGCGGCGCGGCGCCGAAATTGGCCAGTCGCTGGCAGCGGTCGGAGGCAATGAGGCTGCGGTAGGCCGCATAGCACTGCTGGCCGATCGCGATCCCGAGCCGGTTTCGTAGATGCTCGGGCAGCTGCTTGGCCGTGGCCGAGTCCCAGCGGCTGATGAAGAGCGACGCCACCGAGCAGACCCGCGGGTCGAGGCCCGCGTCGATCCGCCGCTCGATGCCGCGGAGATAGGCCTCGGCGGCGGCGAGATAGTGGGCCGTTGTGAAGAGCAGCGTCACGTTCACCGGCACGCCGGCGAAGATCGCCTCCTCGATCGCCGGCAGCCCCTCGGGCGTACCCGGAATCTTGATGAACAGGTTCGGCCGGCCGGCCTGGGCGTGCAGCGCCTTCGCGGCGGCCAGCGTGCTGGCCGTGTCGTAGGCGAGCCGGGGCGAGACCTCGAGCGACACCCAGCCGTCGATTTCACTCGTACGGTCATGCACCTCGAGGAACAGGTCGGCTGCCCGCGAGAGGTCCTCGATCGCGAGGTCGAAGAACAGCCGCTCCCCCGTGATCCCCTGCCGCACCTTCGCGGCGATGGCCGCGTCGTAGAACGGCGTATGTTTGAAGGCGAGGTTGTAGATCGTCGGATTGCTCGTGAGGCCGGTGACCGACAGCTCTCGGATGTAGCGGGCGAGCGTGCCGTCGTCGAGCATGCCGCGGGTGATGTTGTCGAGCCAGAGACTCTGGCCGAGCCGGTGGAGCGTGGTGGTGGCGTTCATGGGGCCGAATCCTACCGGACGCGGTGTCGTTCTCCAATTCTCCATCGGCGATGCAGGGATCGCAGAAACCGCGGGTGCCCTCGTGTCGCAGTAGGGAGCGAGACGAAGGACACGGTTCGCCTCGCGATCGGGACCGTCACGACGATGACCGCACTCGTTCTCGGCCTCGCCACGACGTCGGCCAAGAGCACCTACGATCTCACGTGCCGCAACGTCCAAGACGCGTCGGTCGACCTTATCACAATCGACCGCATGCTCCGGCGATTTGGCGACGAGGCCGCAGGCATCCGGGCCGATGTTGAACAGATGATGAAACGAAGGCTCGCATGGCTCACGGCGATAGGGGAGGGGGCGTCGGACAATTACGACCCGATTCGATCCGCAGCCTGGATCGAGGACGCGGCAGATCGGCTCCACTCGCTCGAGCCCCGCGATACGAGGCAGGAAGGCATCAAGAGCCAACTCGTAAGGCTTGTGGAGGCTGCCCTCCGGGCACGCTGGGCCCTCGCCACCGAACAGTATGCACGGATGCCGCTGTTCTTCCTGCAGGCGATCGGCTCGTGGCTTGTGGTGACGTTCTTCAGCTACGGACTGTTCGCCCTTGCTTCATCCAGGTACGCTTCAACTTAACTCATCATGCCGGCTTACGAAGGGAATCATTCGATGGTCGTTCCCCGCATCCGCTCTGTGGCTGCGTACCTACTCGTCACCGCCCTGGTCATCGTGGCAGGCACCGCCTCGGCGCAGCAGGAGTTCACACCCGTTGCCTGGGGCGTTCGCTACCGGAAGGTCGGCGCCTACGACAAGGCCCGGCTGGCCGCGATTCTCGATCGCGAGCTCGACACGTTCATGGCGGGCTTCGACCCGTCGCAGGCCTCGACCATGAAGTCGACCGACTTCAAGTCGAAGTTCGCCGCGCCCCGAAACGGCGTGACGCTCTACGAGGTGCAGTTCAACTCCGTCGTTCCTGAGTGGGACAACCAGCCCACGCTTGGCAGCGGCCTGCTGGCCGTTCCGGATGACGGCGCGACGTCGCATCCGCTCGTGAGCTACCAGCACGGCACCGTTTTCGGCCGCGATCAGGTGCCGTCCCGTCCCGACAACTCGTACGAGACGCGGCTGGCCCTCGCGGCCTTTGCCAGCCAGGGCTACGTGGTGATCGGCGCCGACTATTTCGGCCTCGGTCCGTCGCGGGTGGCCAACTGCTTCATCGTGCCGCGGGGGACGACGCAGTCGATGCTCGACCACTACCTCGCGTCGCGGGCCGTACTCGAGTCGCTCGGCCAGAAGACGCCCCAGTTCTTCGTGTGGGGCTGGTCGCAGGGAGGCTGGAGCACGATGCAGTTCCTGCGCCGACTGGAGACGCTCGACATCCCGGTCACGGCCGCGGCGACGGTCAGCGCGCCGGTCGATCTCACCGCCGCCTTCCGCCGACCGATCACGAGTCCGCGGCCGCAGGATGCCGCGTGGATCAAGGGCTGTATCAGCAACATGCTCTGGGCGCAGGAGGAATACGCCCGGCTGCCGGGGCTCGCGGCCTCGGCGATCAAGCCCGAGCACCTCGCGGCGTCGCGGAAGTTCTACGACGGCGAACTCCCGTGGCCCGAGTTCGACGCCAGCACGCCCGGCGGCGTGGCGGGGCTCTTGCGGCCCGAGTTCATGGCCTCGGCGGCGACCGGCAACGGGCGATTCTGGGATCTGCTGGAGGATGCCGGGGCCTACCGCTGGAAGATCAAGACGCCCCTGCGGGCCTACGGCGGCGATGCCGACGAGGCGATCCCGCCGGCGGTGTCCCGGATGGTGGCCGACTTCAGCCGGCTGCTCGGCAGCACGCAGGTCGAGTTCTTCTCGGCAGGCGAGCGTGCCGACCACCGCGCGTCATACGTGTCGGCGACGCTGCAAGTGAAGCCCTGGTTCGACAGCTTCGTGAAGCCGGCCGCTCCGTAAAGCTGACGAATCGCGTTTCTCGGCCGTTCGGGCGCCCTCCGCCGAAGGCTCCACCGCGTATGGTCCGGCGAGGATGCCCCACGGCGGGATCGGGTGGGCGTCGTAGCGCCCCACGTCGTCGCGCGTCGTCCGCCGGCCATCGTCACCCCGGAGGAAGGAGTATCGGGCGTTCTTTGTCAGTACCGTCTCCAAGGCCGCGGCATCCTCCAGCAGATCCCAGAATCGCCCGTTGCCGGTCGCCGCCGAGGCCATGAACTCGGGCCGCAAGAGCCCCGCCACGCCGCCGGGCGTGCTGG
>JBJTIE010000202.1:0-10097 GCA_046094845.1 Planctomycetaceae bacterium
CGTCACCCCCGCCCCGTGTCGGGCCGTGGTGCAGCGGCACGCCGAGGACGCCGTCGCAGAACGCGTTCCAGTAGTCGCGGGTGTAGACGAGATGCAGGTGCCAGACCTGATCGACGTCCTCGCTGGGCGTCATCGGCTCCCCGACCGTGACGGCCAGCAGCACGAACCGCCGGTATTCCTCGACGACGCGCACGGCCCGGGCGATCGACCAGCCGTTCTCGCGGGCGAGCCGGGCCGTGAAGGTCAGCGGTGCTCGTGGATCGTCGAGCGGATGGGCCGAGATTCCGGCCCAGAGCCGCGCCTGCGTGGGTGTCATGCCCATGCTCGCCCTCCCTCCGGTAGCGGCCTCGACCTGCGACCGGGTCGCGACGGCATCCGCTCGGGGCGGCAGTATAGCGGCCCGCGGCCCCGCTACGTCGCCAGCGGGCCGGTCATCTCCGCCGGCACGACCCAGCGGTCGTACTGCTCGGGCGTGACCAGGCCGAGGGCCACCGCCGCCGCCTTGAGGCTCGTCCCCTCGGCGTGCGCCTTCTTGGCGATCTTCGCCGCCTTCTCGTAGCCGATGTGCGTGTTGAGCGCCGTCACGAGCATCAGGGAGTCGTCGAGGTGGTGCTTGATCCGGGCGGGGTTCGGCTCGATGCCAACCGCGCAGTGAACCCGCATCGAGTCGCAGGCATCGGCGATCAGCGCCGCGCTCTCGAGCACGTTGTGGATCATCACCGGCTTGTAGACGTTGAGCTGGAAGTTGCCCTGGCTGCCGGCGAAGGCCACCGCCGCGTCGTTGCCGAACACCTGGGCGCAGACCATCGTCATCGCCTCGCACTGCGTGGGATTCACCTTGCCAGGCATGATCGAGCTGCCCGGCTCGTTCTCCGGGATCGAGATCTCCCCGATGCCGCACCGCGGGCCCGAGGCCAGCCAGCGGATGTCGTTGGCGATCTTCAGCAGGGCCATCGCCAGGCCCCGCTCCGCGGCGCTCACTTCCACGAGCGCGTCGTGGGCGGCGAGCGCCGCGAACTTGTTGGGGGCCGACACGAACGGATGCCCCGTCTCCTTGGCGATGTAGCCCGCGGCCACGTCGCCGAACCGCGGATGGGCGTTGAGCCCCGTGCCCACGGCCGTGCCGCCGATCGCCAATTCATAGAGGCCGGGGAGCGCCCGCTCGATTCCCGCGAGCCGATCGTCGAGCTGGGCCCGCCAGCTGGAGATCTCCTGGCCGAGCGTGATCGGCGTGGCGTCCTGCAGGTGCGTGCGGCCGATCTTCACGAGGTCGGCGTGCCGCTTCTCGAGCGTGAGGAAGACGTCACGAAGCTGTCGCACCGCCGGCAGTAATCGGCCGTGGATCACCTCGACCGCCGCGATGTGCATCGCCGTCGGAAACGTGTCGTTCGACGACTGCCCCCGGTTCACGTCGTCGTTGGGATGCACGGGCTTCTTCGAGCCCATCACGCCGCCAGCGATCTCGATCGCGCGGTTCGAGATCACCTCGTTGGCGTTCATGTTCGACTGCGTGCCGCTGCCCGTCTGGAACACGACGAGCGGGAAATGATCGTCGAGCCTGCCGGCGATCACCTCGTCGGCCGCCTGCGTGATCAGCTTCACCGTGTCGGCCGGCAGCTGGCCCAGCTCGCCGTTGGCCAGGGCGGCGCACTTCTTGAGGATGCCGAGCGACCGCTTGATGGCCCGGCCCCACTGGAAGCGATCCACGCCGATCTTGAAGTTGTCGCGGGACCGCTCCGTCTGGGCGCCCCAGTAGCGGTCGGCGGGCACCCGCACCTCTCCCATGCTGTCGGCCTCGGTGCGGAAGGGGGGCGTTGCAGCGGACATCGGCGGGCCTCGTGGCGACGTGAAAGGGGGGGGCGACGCGGATTGTCCGGCCATCTCCGCCGCTTTTCAACGGCTCCGCCGCCGCTGCGGCTATCGCCGCAGGATGCGAAGCGGCTGGGCGGCGGCGCGTTCCGCCGCCGGCTGGCCGGCCGGCGTTCCGGCCTGCGTCGTGGTGGCCAGGGCGAGGGCGAACCAGCCTTCCGCGCACGTCGCCTGCACGGCCCGGGCGTCGGCGAGCCGCGGATGCCCGGCGATCGTGTCGGGCAGAATCCTGACGGGCCGTTCCTTCGCGAACACGGCGCTGAAGATCGTGCGCAGCCCCAGCTCCATGCGGCCCTGGTGGCCCGGGCCGCCGAGCTGCACCGGGCCCTCGCGCTCGAGCACGACCTGGGCGCCGGAGCCCGCCGGCCGGTAGGCCACGCGGGCCACGATGTCGTACCAGCTGCGGCGGCCGCTCTCGAGCGCGTCGAGTTTCACCAGCAGATGCACGAGACCGTCGCGGCATTCCACTCGCAGCGGCTCCTCGGCGGCGAACGTGATGCTCACGCCCTCCGGCAGGTCGTCGGGAATCCGCGGCGGGATGCCGAGGCGCTCGCAGATCAGCGTGATCAGGGCCTCGATGCTCATGGTGCGGCCTGCCAGGCCGAGCCGTTCGGTGGCGTTGTTCACCGTCGAGTCGTGCACCTGCACGCTCAAGAGCGCCTCGTCGGGGGCCCGCGGCCGCGGCGTGTGGGCGGCGAGCTGTGCGTCGGCCGCGAGCCGAAGCCGCACGGTGGCCTGGGTGGCGCTCGTCTCGAGGGCGACGGGGGTGGGCTGGAGCCCCAGGCCCACCAACGGCTGCCAGATCCGTTCCCGCACCCGCTCGGCCATCTCGGCGAACTGCGGCTCGGCCTGGGCGTCCACTTCGCGGCAGGCGCGGCTGATGATCCGGCCGTTGACTTCGCGGGTGGCCTCGGCCCGGCTCTCGTCGTGTTGATTGCGGGCGATCGTGCGGACGATCGAGCCCATGATCGGCACGCCGTCGAAGCTGGTCTCGATGTTCGCCAGCTGCGACTCGTTGGAGGCAGTGCCGACGGCGGCGTTGAACGCCAGGCCTGAAGCGGAAAGCGCGATCGGCTTGCGAACCACAAACGTGGCCGCACCGCGGGAGTGGATCGCGACGGGGCCGGCCTCCGTGACCGTCCGTGAGGCCACCTCGCCGTTGATCAGCAGTTCGAGCCGGATGCTGGAGGTGTCGGGAACGAATCGCACCTCGGTGGACTGCTCGACCGTGCGGGTGCCCCGCACCTTGCGGCCGAGCACGAAGTCCTGCAACGGACCGGTGGTCACGGTGGACTCCGGCAGCAGCCGCGACACGAACTCCTGATGCACGGCCACCCGCACGTTCGGCGCGAGGTAGTGGTCCCGCACGGCACGAGCCAGGCTCTGGGCCGATGCGGCCGGCACCGCGGCGACCGCCGCCAGCCGGTCACGAACGGCCGCCGCACTGGCGGGGCGAGGGGCCGACTCGAAACCCTCGAGCGCTGCGAGCAGCCGCACGGTGTCGCGGGCCGCGAGGCTGCCGGTCAGCAGGTCGCCCACGTCACTGCCCGCGTCCGGCCCGCCCGCGGCGGTTCCCTCGGCTGCCGCCGCGGACGCCGATCGCCAGACGGCCACGCGTCGCGCGACGGCGAGCGCCGTGCGCCGCGCGTCGGTAGCCAGCACCGAATCGGCCGTGCGGTCGGCGGCTGACATGCCCTGTTCGACTGCGTCACTCAAGGCCAGCAGGAGCGTTGCCGTCTCGCCGTCGTGCGGGCCTTGGGTGGCGAGCACGGCGTCGAGCCGGCCGCGGGTGGTGCCACACCAGGTCGTCAGGTCGCCGGCAGTGCCACGGGTGGCGAGGCCCTCGAGCCGATCGAGCTGCTCGACGAGTTTGTCGGGTCGGGGCCACTGGCGAGCATCCGCCGTCCGATCGTCGGGCGGGGCGGCCGCCGCGGCATCGTCCTTGGTGCGGCCGCCGCGGCGTTCGCTCCGCAGCCGCTCGAGCAGGCGACCGTTGCCGAGCGGTCCCTCGCGACTCGGCGGCTGGCCGTTGAGGCGATCGACGATCCGCTCGCGGAGCCGGCTGCCGTCCGCGGTCGCCGCCTCACGGCCCGCGGCGTCGGCCCAGTTCACGCTGTCGGGGTCGGTCCACTCGGCACCGGGCAACGGGGCCGCTGCCGGCTGGGGTGCGGCTGCCGATGGCGTTTCAGCCGGTGCGGCCGCCGGGGCCGGCTGGTGGACGGCGGGCTTCCGCTGTTGCACGCGGGCGACGAGCGCCTTGAGTGGCCCGCTCGCCGGGGGCGGGGCCGCATCCCCCTCCACCTTCACATAGCCCGCGTCGGCTGCCGCCGGCTCGGCGGGCAGGCTGGTCGTGGGCAGGCTGGTCGCGGGCATGGCCTGCGCCACGAGAAACACCGCCTGTGGCGCGTCGGCATCCTCCAGCGCGAGCCGCTCCGGCGGTGTGGTCGCCAGCGCCTCGGCGAGCCGCGCGAGATCACCAACGGCGGGCTTCTCCGGGCCCGGCTGACCCGCGGCCTGCACGAGGGGCGGCGTTGCGGTGGCAGCCTCGTCTGCCGCCGGGGCTTCGAGTCCGAAGTATGGCCGGTCGATGCCGTCGCCCTCGATCGCTGCCGACACGACGGCGGCGCAGAGGAGTCCGGCGAGGAACGAGCCGGTGAGGACCCGCAAAGCCCGGGCGTCGTTCATGCCCGCGCGTGCCGCCATGCGTCACCGTCGTCCGGCTGTCAGGAGAGGCGAGCGACTCCGCTGTCACCGCCATACCCGTCAGATCGACAGGCGCGCACGGAAAAATCGATCCACATGGACGAGCCGGCACAATCTGCCAGCCGCCGGCGCGGATTCAGGCAAGCCGGGCAGAGTGGGAGAGCCGCGGCTCCTCGAGCATCGCCGTCCAGGCATCGATCACCACCGTTGGGTGGACGAAGCGATCGACGGCCGCAAGGGCGGAGAGTGTCTGATGCAGGGCGGCCAGCAGCTCGTCGGTGTCCGCCGGCTGCGCCGCGACCGCCCGGGCGATCAGCGGATCGGCCGGGAGGTGGCCGGCGGCGTCGTGACGGATCGCCGCCCGGAAAAAATCGAGCGCCGTATCGAGCACGATCCGCAACCGCGCCCGACGCGGCGGCGCCTCCTTGCCCGCGGCATCGACCAGCGCGATCGTCTCCCGCGCCAGTTCCACGCCGGGCAGCGGCCGGCGGGCGAGCCCCTGGATGAGCGTCGCCCGAAACGCCGTGACGGCGGGGTCGAGCAGCAGCCGTCCGCGGGCGAGACTGCCACCGCTGGCCGCGGCCGCGGCGTCGAGCAGCGCCGGATCGATCGGCTCTCCGGCCCGCTCTCGGGCGAGGATGTCGCGGACGACGCCGCGCTCGAGCGGCGCGAAGCGAATCGTCTGGCACCGCGAGCGGATCGTCGGCAGCTGTCGCTCGAGCGTCGTGCCCACGAGGATGATCACGGCGGCCTCCGGCGGCTCTTCGAGGGTCTTGAGCAGGCAGTTGGCCGCTTCCTCGAGGAGCGTGTCGGTGTCGAGAATGATCGCGGTCTTACGGACGCCCACGGCGGGGCGAAGCTTGATCCGCCAGCAGAGCCCCTCGCGCATCCGGTTCTCCGGAGGACCGATGAATGCATCGAGCGGAATGAACGATCTGTCTTCGGGCTTCGCCACGACGTCGATGTCGGGATTGCTGCCGGCATCGGCCTGCAGGCACGAGCCGCACCGGCCGCAGGGCAGGAGGCCGGGGCCGGCGGCATGACAGGCGAGCGCCTTGGCGAGCGCCCGCGCGAACGTGCTCTTGCCCACGCCCGGCTGGCCCACCAAGAGATACGAGCCCCCGACGCGGCCCCGCTCCGCCACGGTGGCAAACCGGCGTGCGATCGCGTCGTGCCCTTCGATGCCCTGCCATGCCATGTGGGTGCGGGGTCCGTTCAGGTCAGTTCGGGAAACCGCGCGGCGACCGCGGCGCGAATCCGTGCGGCCACCTCGTCCGGCTGCGGCGTCGCGTCGATCACGACGATGCGATCGGGGGCGGCCGCAGCCTCGGCGAGATAGCCCGATCGCAGCCGCTGCCGGTAGCCGTCGCCACGATTCTCCAGCTTGTCGAGCGGCCGGTCGAGCCGGCGGGCCGCCGTTTCCAGATCGACGTCGAGCAGGAGCACGAGGTCGGGCATGAGGCCGCGGGTCGCAATGCGGCCCACCTGGCGGATCACGTCGGGGTCGAGGCCGCCGGCGTGTCCCTGGTAGACGATGTTCGCCAGCAGGTAGCGGTCGGAGACGACCCAGTCGCCACGGGCGACCGCCGGCCCGACGACCTCGTCCACGAGCTGGGCCCGCGCCGCCATGTAAAGGAACATCTCCGCCGGCGGCGCGAGCTGGAGGTCGTGGCGATCCAGCAGGATGCCGCGGATGGCGTCGCCCGTGGCGGTCGAGCCCGGATCGCGGCAGGTGGTCACCCCCCGGCCGCCTGCTCGGAGCCATTCGACCAGCGGCGCGATCTGCGACGACTTGCCGGAACCGTCGATGCCGTCGAGCGAGATGAATCGGCCGCGGTGTGGTGTCGTCATGGGATCACCGTGTCGCGAGTCGCTGGATGCCGAGCGGGTCGGCGGGGTCGAGCGGTCGGATGCGGTCGCAGACCTCCTGGGCGGTCTTGCGGCGGCCCGTGTCGAGCAGGCAGTGCACCAGGCCCTTTGCCGCCTCGTAAAAGGGCTTGTTGCCGGGCAGCGCATAGGGGAGCGGCCGCGCGCTGCCGGCTGCGTCGAGGGCGCGGCAGCAGAGTTCGTAGGCGCGGCCGAAATGGCCGCGGGCCAGCTTCGGATCGTCCTCCTCCAGCGCGATCAGCCCGAGGTGGACGTGCCCTTCGAGGAAGTCGGGGCACTCCGAGAGGAGCCAGACGAGCTCGTCGCGGGCGATCTCCGTCTCTCCCGCCTCCACCATCGCCTCCACCTCCTCGATGTCTTCCTTGCGCCGCCGGCCGCATCGCGGCTGGACGATTTCCCACTGCGGCCCGCCTGGCAGATCTCGGCGCTCGACCCGGAGCTTGTCGCGGTTTGGCCTGCGGGACGGGGGTGTGGACATGGGGAAGACGTCTCGGGGCTGGCGGCTACACTCGCCCCCGTTGGAACCCACGGAAAACCCGATTGCAAGAGGCAGCAGGTGGGCAGGCAGGTGCCGGCGAGGAAGGGGCGGCGAGACGACGAGGCTCCCGCGGCATCGCGGCCGCCGGCGATCGTCCGGCCGCTGCTCGCTTGGTACGCCCGTGCGAAGCGCGACCTGCCCTGGCGGGGGGCGGCCGATCCCTACCGTGTGTGGGTGAGCGAGATCATGCTCCAGCAGACGCAGGTGGAGCGGGTTCGTGGGTATTTCGTGCGGTTCATCGAGCGGTTTCCCAGCGTCCGCGATCTGGCTGTGGCCCGCGAGGCGGACGTGCTTCGGCACTGGGAGGGCCTCGGCTACTACCGGCGTGCCCGGCAGCTGCACGCGGCGGCGCGGCGGATCGTCGCCGACCACGACGGAGTGTTTCCGCGCACCGTGGCCGAGCTGATGGCGCTCCCGGGCATTGGCCGCTACACCGCGGGGGCGATTGCGTCGATCGCCTTCGACGTGCCGGCGCCGATCGTCGAGGCCAACTCCCGCCGCGTGTTCGCCCGGCTCGTGGGCCATGATCGGCCGGTCGGCGGCGCGGCGGGCGACGCGCCGATCTGGGCGCTCGCCGAGCAGCTCGTGCCGCGGCGTGGCGCGGGCCGCTTCAACCAGGCAGTGATGGATCTTGGGGCCATGATCTGCACGCCGGATCGTCCGCTGTGCTCGCGGTGCCCGCTGGAGGCGTTGTGCGAGGCGAGTCGCACGGGGCGCACGGACGTGATTCCGGCGGTGGCAGCGCGGCGGGCCGCGACGCTCGTGCGTGAAGCGGCGGTCGTCGAACGCCATGGCGGCCGTGTGCTCGTCGAGCGGCGGCGGGCCGGCGAATGGTGGGAGGGGCTCTGGGATTTCCCGCGGGTGAGCCGTCCTCCGCGCGGGCGGCGCCTCGGCACGGTCGCCTACACGGTCACGCATCACAAGGTGACCTGTGTCGTCGTCGCGCGGGACTACCCGGGGCCTCCGATCCGCGGCACGCGGGATCGTCGGTGGGTCACGCCTGCCGGCCTGGCGTCGTTGCCGCTCTCGGCCCCGGGCCGCCGGATTGCCCGCCTGCTGTGATCGGCATCAGCCCGCGTGAGCAGCGACTCGACGTCTCGCTGCACCGTGCGCGGGTAGCGGGCTAGCACCGCGGGTGGAACGACGATTTGGTCGAGCTTCCGAAACGTGTAGAGGCTCTCCGCGTCGAGTCCTCGGCGGCGGAGCACGTAGAGCAGGTCGCAGAGCGCCTGCTCCGGTGGAGCGACACTCCGGCTGGCGGGCATGGCGTGGATGCGGGGGGTTACGCACACGAACGTGAGCGATCCCAGCGGCGTGCCTCGCCGGCGCGAGCGGTTGTGCCGCCGGCGGGTGAAGCAGTCGATCTCGCGGGGCTGCTGCGTGATGAATCCCTGCCGCGCGAGTGCGTAGGCCGCCGTGACGTAGGCATCGGCGTCGATCGCGGCCGCCAGTTCCTCGGCGGTCACGCCGCTTGGCAGCCCGTATCGCCCCGGCACCCATCGGCGGATCAGACCCTGCCTCACGAGCCGGCCGAGTTGCACGTTGAGCACGGCCGGCGTCGCATCGGCCACGTTGGCCAGTTCGGTGACCGTGAACACGCCCTTGCCGTGGCGGTCCCGCTGCTCGGTGAGATACCGCACCCACTCGACCGCCTTCATGCGAGCGGCTCCTCGCGACCGAGGAGTCCGGCGAGCAGTCCGCGCACCCGCGCGAGCACGTCGCGGCCGCCGCCGCATTCCTCGAGCGTCGCTGCAGCCGCCGGATCGAGCTGCTCGCGGATCACGGCGTCCAGTGCCCGCGCGTGGTGGTCGGCGGCGCGGGTGAGGTCATCGAGTCTTCGCGCAATTGTCGGGCCGTCCGCGCCGAGCCGTGCCAGCTTGGTCCGGATCCTGTCGGCTGCATCGGCCGGCAGGTGGTTGGCGAAGAGATGGAGATCGAGCAGGTCGCGATGCTCCAGAAACGTGCGCATCAGGATCGAGATGACCTTCGATTCGACCATGTCGGCGTCGGACGCGGTGCGGTAGACGATGCCGTCGGCGGTTCGCGCCGCCGGCGGGTCGGCACACTCGATCCGGATGACGTCGATGGGGATCTCGATGCGGCCGAGCGTGGAGCCGAGTTTCCAAAATGCGAGCTCGACGGTGGCAGCCGCAACGGGCTCGTCGCCGGCGCGGCCCGCAGGCCCCACGCTGCCATCCAGTTCGAGTTGCCGGCGCACGTCGGGCAGGAGCCGTCGTTCGCACAGGGCGATCAATTCCCGCTGCTTGGCGGCGAGGTCGCCGTCCCAGTGGTAGTCGATATCTACCGACCGCCGCGCGCCGCGATCGAGCAGGCGGTATCGGAACCCACCGACGAGGCGAAGGCCGGCGCCGGCCGGCTGCGTTGCCACGAGCGAGGCGACCATCCGTTGAATCTGCTCGGTGATTTCGGACGGTTCGCTGGACATGCACGTGATTCCAAAGACTCGGCGGCAGCATCCGCACCATGCGTAACAAAACAAATCTTAATTGATATGAGTCGTTACGCAAAACACGCGGAACATGAGCGCCGACGGTCGCTGCGGCGGAACATACGAAACTTATCGTTGACAAATGACGAATGAGTTCGTAGTATGCTCTTCGTACTACGAACCCGGAGGCGGCTGCGGCCCATCCGGATCGATCCCTGGAGAACACCGATGCCGAGTCCCGTGCGACCGACCGATGCCGAGCTGGGGATCCTGCGGGTCCTGTGGGAGCGGGAGCCGTGCGCCGTCCGCGACGTCCACGAGGCGCTGGTCGCCGAGGGCAAGCCCGTCGGCTACACGACGGTGCTCAAGTTTCTCCAGATCATGACGGAGAAGAAGCTCGTGCGGCGCGACACCCGCGGGCGGGCCCATCTCTACCGGTCGGCGATCCCGCGGCCCCAGACGCAGAAGCAGCTCGTGGACGACCTCGTCGAGCGGGCATTCGGCGGCGCGGCCTCCGAGCTCGTGCTCCACGCCCTGTCAGGCCGGAAGTCGTCCCCGGCGGACCTCGCCGAAATCCGCCGCCTGCTCGACCGCCTCGAACGCGGCCCCGCCGGCACCTGACCCCCAACCTCACGCCCCACGCCCCCATTC
>JBJTIE010000203.1:0-7618 GCA_046094845.1 Planctomycetaceae bacterium
CGGTCATCACGTCGCCACAGAGAAACAGCGTTGCAACCATAAAGTCGGACGCAGCCCGTTGCGGAGCAACGGGCCTACGCCCGATACAAGCCCCCAGGCGCTAGCCGGGGGATCGCGTGACGGACGGCCCATATCCCCTCGCTCGCGCTCAGGGCTTGTATGAAACACGCTACGAGAGGTGGGCGCCGAGGACGACGAGCGCGAGCGGACGCGACCAGTGCATCGCGCCGGGCTTCGCCTGAAACTCGTCCCACACACGCCGGACCTCGTGGCCGTCGAGGAACGGCAGCTGCTCCACCGCAGTGATAGCGGCCTCGCATTCATCCCGCACGGTGCGACGCATCCACGAGCCCATCGGCAGCGCAAAGCCGGTCTTCGGCCGGCTCAGGATCTCGGGCGACAGCACGCCGGCACAGGCCTGCCGCAAGAGCGCCTTCGGCGTGCCCGCGGCCAGCTTGAGACTGCCCGGCAACGCCGAGACGTAGTTCACCAGCGGTAGATCGAGGAACGGCACCCGCACCTCCAGCGCGTGCTGCATACTGTTGGCGTCGGTGTCGCGGAGGAGCGTGTCGCCCATGTAGTGCACCAGCTCCATCCGCGAGACCGTGTTGAAAGCGTCGCCATTCGTACTCGGCTCCTGCCGCAGCGGGCCCGGCCGCTCGAGATAATCGGGCGCCAGGCCCACACGGTCGGCCGACACCGAGAGGGCCGCCAGCCGGCGATCGGAAAGCGTCCGCCGCATCGCCCGCGTGATGCTCGCCACGGAGCCGTCGGTGGACACGAGGTCGGCCAGTTTCTCGAAGGCCCCGGTGCGGCCGTCGAGCGTTCCGAGCTTGGCGACCACGCCCGAACGCAGGTGCGGTGGCACGAGCTTGAACGTGCGAACGAGCTGCGACCACCGCGGTGCCCGGTGGAAGCTCGGGGAGCCCCCAAAGAGCTCGTCGGCCCCGAGGCCCGAGAGGCCGACCGTCACGCCTTCCTGGGCCAGCCGGCGGCTCACGAGCCGCGTGTTGAAGCCATCGATCGATGGGGAATCGAGCGTGGCCAGCCAGTCGCGCCAGATGGCCGGCAGCGTGGCGGGGTCCACCTGCACGTTCACGTGACGGATGCCCAGGGCCGCGGCCGTGGCGGCGGCGGGGGCGGATTCGTCGTCGAGCGTGAGGCCGCCGAAGCCCACTGTGAACGCCGTGAGGCTGGTGGAGAACTCGCGGGCGTAGGCGGCGAGCACCGTGCTGTCGATGCCCGCCGAGAGGAGCACGCCCAGCGGCACGTCGGCTACGAGATGCCGCTGCACCGATTCCCGGAGCAAGTGGCTCACTTCCGCGGCGGCGGCCGCTGGCGGCGGGCTGACGGACTGCTCCGGAAACGACCAGTGGCGCCGCGGAGAGGGCTGCGGCCGACCTGCCACGACACCCGCATCGAGCCATTGATAGCTGCCCGCTGGGAATGACCGGATCTTCTCGAACACCGTGCGAGGCGATTGCACGGCCCCGTAGGCGAGCATACCTGCGATGCCGGCGACGTCGGGATCGAGCGGCACGAGGCCGGACGACCGCAAAGCTCGGATCTCGCTGGCGAAGACGAGCCGATCGGGCAGTTCGGCCACATAGAGCGGCTTGATGCCCAGCGGATCGCGGGCGAGGAGCAGACGCCGCTCGCCCGAATCGTAGAACGCGAGGGCGAACATCCCCTGGAGCTTTTGCAGGGCCTGCTCCTTCCACCGCGAGAGCGCGTGGAGCACGACTTCCGTGTCGCTCGAGCCGCGGAAGATCACGCCCGAGCCCGACAGCTCAGCCCGCAGGGCGTTGAAGTTGTAGACCTCGCCGTTGAAGACGAGCCAATCGCCCGTGGACGAATTGACCATCGGCTGATGGCCGGCCAGCGAGAGATCGAGGATCGAAAGCCGGCGGAAGCCGAGGCCAATGACGGGGCCGCTCTCGGCAGTCGCCAGCGGCAGCTCGACGAAGCCCTCGTCGTCGGGGCCGCGGTGGATCATCGCCCGCATCATGCGGCGCACGGCAGGTTCGACCTGCCGCGGTTCAGCGCTGACGACACCGCAGATGCCACACATCGGCTCGGAATCCAAAGAACAGCATCCCGGCCGGGGCTTCGCGTGAGCGACGGACGTTACTCTACGCGCGGCCGCCGCGACGGGACCAAGCACCCCACTAGAACTGCATGTATCCTGACCGCAAAACAGCCGATGTCACACCACTTGCGCACTTGCAAGCTGATGCCTTACGAAGCCCACAGGCACGTTCGACACAGTTGTCGAACGGCTGGGCGGCAGGGCGAGAAGAATGCTGGGACGTGAAACAAAGCTGCGGATCAGGATTCGCCCGTTTGGGGGGACAACCCACTCTATAAGGCGAAGCACTCATCCGCAACGGTCGGCTTGCGGAATCGCAAGCCCCCGGGCATGTCACACCCCATAATCCGGCCACGGCGTGACCGGGCTACCGTAGGCCCGTCACTCGGTGGCTTCGCCGCGCAATTGATCGAGGAGCGCTGTTGTTCCGTGCTGATCAGTCCACCGTCGCAGGTAGCTCCAATCGAGCACATCGAAGCACACGGCGATGACGTTGCGCTTCGAGTTCGTGAGCGTCTCGAATTCGATCTGTCGTTCCAGTGAAAAATCGGGGCCGAGCGCCAGAGCAATACCAGACATGTCGCGAGGCTCGCAGGCCACCACAAAGTCGGCGTCCTTCGTCGCTCGCGCGAGGCCATAGGCGATTGCCGAATACGCCCCGACGAGCATGTGATCGACCCCGCGATCGTCAAGCACGGCAACGACGCGTTCGAGGACATCAAGGCTCGTCATCGATCGTGCCTGCGGGCCTATACATGCCGGCCTCATCTAGGCGGCGAGCGATCCGCAGCCGACGCCGAACCTCGGCCTGCACCTCGTCTGGAGCGAGTGCCGGGTTGTCGGTCGCGATCGCATCCCGCATCAGAGCCAGCGTGACGTCAAAAAGAACGGCAGCCTCGGCAATTTTTTCTCCCGATGACGTCGCACGGGCGCGCACCACTTTCCCGCGAAAGATCGATTGCTGGAGATCGGCTATCTGCTCTTCCACGGCATTACCCTCGGGCAAGTGCTCAACGACACTGGCATACCTGTTGCATGCAGGCACTGTACCCGATCGCGAGCCATGCGGCGAAACGCCGAGCAGCCCGCCCGAGGCCCGTAGTCCATATGCTCCGCATGTGGACTACGGCCGAAAGGCCACAGGCCCGCACGACTGCCCCACGGCCCCGATACCCGTTTCCGGTCACGGCGTGACCGGGCTACCGTAGGCCCGTCACGGCGTGACCGGGCTACGTTGGCCATGTGCTCCGCCTGCGGCCCGCATCCACTTGTGAGCGGACCAAGCCGGCAGGACCGTTGCGTTTTATCATGATAAAACGCATCTTGACTGCGGCTCGTCTTTCTCGCGATCCCTGCTTTCTCTGGGGGCCCCGCCAGACGGGCAAGAGCACGCTGCTCCGCGAACTCTTCCCGAACGCCCCGAACTCCTGCCGCTGACATCGGCGGAACTCCCCGACCTGGCACTCGACCACGCGCTGAACCGCGGGCTCCTGCCGCCGCACTATCTCTCGGATCACGCGGCGACACGTCTCGACGCCGCGGCACTCTCCAACGGCCAGTCTGGTTCTTCGACGTGGGGCTCGTCAACGAGCTGGCCCGTCGTGGGCCACTGGCTCCCGGTTCGACCGACTTCGGCGCCGCCTTCGAGCACTTCATCTTCATGGAGCTTCGTGCCCACGCAATCTATGCGCCACGAGGCGATGGCTTGCCAGTCTCGTATTGGCGAACCGCCTCGGGGCTCAAAGTCGATTTCATCCTCGGCAATACCGAAGTGGCGATCGAAGTGAAGGCGACCGACAAGCCCGGTTCTGATCACCTCAAAGGGCTACGGGCCTGGCGGGAAGAACATTCCAAGAGCCGCTGCATGCTCGTGTGCCGAGCGCCACGCGGGCGTCAGACCGACGACGGCATCGAGATCATCCCGTGGCGGGACTTCCTCCGCCGGCTGTGGCGAAATGAAATGCGCGCTCGCGCGTAAGTGGCGACATCCCCCATACAAGCCCCCAGGCGCAAGCCGGGGGATCGCATCGCCGTTGGCCATCCCCTCGCTCGCGCTCAGGGCTTCTATGACACTCGTCGCGAGCAACGCTTCGCGAGCAGGCCAAAGGCGGCGGCGATTCCCAGCAGGCTCCACGTCGCCGGTTCCGGCACTTCGACGATGTAGGGGGCGAGAAAAGATTCGTAGAAGGGCAGCGCGATCGAGTATGACGAGAGTGGCACGTTCACCGCACCTGTAATCAGCGTCGTGCCGCTGTAATAGCCACGGGCGTCGTAGAGCGCGGCCCCGAGAACTGGGCCGCCCGACGTGGCCGAGACCTGCTCCACCGCAGAGTTGATCCCGATCAATTCCCAGCGGGCGTTGGCGTTGTTGTAGGTGAACAGGCCCGACCCGGAATCACCGGTCGAGAAGATGCCCTCGGTGCCTGGCAGTCCATTAAAGATCGTCGGCTGCGTGAACGTCATTCTGAACTGCGTGTTGCCGACTACCGTCGCCAGCGCCGAGAGCTCATTCGTGCCATACGACATGGCGAAGTTGTAGGAACCCCAGTTCCACCCTCCCGTTCTGGCGGTGCCGCGTGGCGTACCGTAGCCATACATGTAGACCTGCTGGCCGGCAAGGATGTTGTTCGTACCCGACCAGACCGGCGCCCATGCCGTGAAGTCCGGCTGGTCTTCATTGAGCACCGCCACCGCGAGGTCGCCGTTCACGGCGACGCGGGTGCCCTGGTAGTTGATGTAGCTCGTCTGGCCCGCGTTGTCGTACCAGAAGTTCATCGACGCCGCCGTCACGTGCGTGGCCGTGACCCAGGCCCGCGGCCCGATCGGCACGCCGCCAAAGCCGTTGTAGTTGCCGATGTATTGCCAGCCCGGCTTCACGCTCCCGGACAGCACCGGCATGGTGGTGAGCCGCCCCGGATCCTCGTAGACGATGATCGCGTGCGCGGGCGAGGCAGATGCCATCGCTACGGCGAAGATCGCAAGCAGCCTCGCTCTCTGTAGCAATGTATGAACGGTCTTCATGACACCCTCGGCAACCGTGCCCGTCATCATCATACGCGGGGATCCCGGCGGGGGCAGGATATGATCCATACAAGCCCCCAGGCGCAAGCCGGGGGATCGCGCCACCGTTGGCCATGTCCCCTCGCTCACGCTCAGGGCTTGTATAAACGCGGATATGCTCTCCCCCATCCCCCGGCGCGTGTTCGTGATCTGGCTCGGAGGCCCGCTGCCCCCCATCCGGGCTACCAGCCTCGACACCATCCGTCGCCACAGCGGCGTGGAGACCGTGCTCGTCACGGAAGACTCGCTCGACCGCTGGGTCACCACCGCCGCCCCGCTGCATCAGGCCTTCCACCAGCTCTCGGCCATCCATCAGGCCGACTACCTTCGCTGCTATCTCATGCACCACCACGGCGGCGGCTACCTCGACGTGGAGCGCCTGTCGCAGCCGCGGATCCTGCACGCCGCCTGGTGGCGATACCGCTGGCTCCAGCTCAACTACCGCAGGCTGATCGGCACATGTGCGTTTGTGTGTCGGCCGCGGTCGGCCTTCGCGGATGCGTGGTTCGCCGGGATGACGCGGCGGCTCGATGGCTTCCAGGCGGCGCTGGCCGCCAATCCCGCCCGGCACCCGCGCGACCACGCGGGCTTTCCGATCGACGGCCGCCCGAGCAGCTACCCCGTGACCTGGACCGCCCTACTCGCCGACATCTTCCATCCGCTCGCCCTCCACCACCGCCACCAGATTCTCACCACTCTCCCTCCACCAGCATTCACGGGCTATCAATGACAGCCCCACGCATCCTCGTCGTGATCCCTGGCCTGCCGGAGCAACGCACCGGCGGCGGCGTGATGCTCTACGAACTGCTCGCCTGGCTGGCCGACCGCGTGGGGCCGAGCGGCCAGGTGGCCGTCGTCGTGCCCGTGCCCCGCGAGAGGTGGAGCGAACTCGAGTCGCTCGAGCGCGACCCTGCCTTTCCGCACGCTCACTGGCATCCGCTCGAGGAACGGCGGGTACCCGGCCTCACCGGCCGCATGCAGCGGATGCTCGGGCCGCTCCCCGCCGACATGGCGAAGGTGGCGATACCCAAGAACTCGTCGATCCTGGAGGCGATCCGCACGTCGTTTCGGCCGACGGTGGAACTGGCCGTGTCGTCGTGGGCCCTCGCAGCCTACCGCGGGCGGGCGTTCGCGCCAGGCACGCGGCTCTTCATGGTGAACGTCGATCCCGACATCGTGCGGCACGACGGACCGATGTTTGCCGGCGGCTGGCTCGACACAGACGCCGCGATCCGAAAGCTCGCCTGCGCGATCGACCGGCCCAAGGTTCGGCGGGTATGCCGCCAGGCGGTCGCGACGGCGGCCCGCGTGGGGGCGGTCTCGCCGGCCGATATTGCGCCGCTCAACCGGCTCGGCGGCCGCAGCGACACGGTCTCTCTGCCGCCGCTCATGCGCCCCAAGCCGCTCGACCGCTCGGCAGCCGTGCCGAGGACGGTGCTGATCACGACGAACCTCGCCTATCAGCCCAACGTGACGAGCCTCGAGTGGTTTTTACGGGAGGTGTGGCCGCACGTGGGGCCCGCCGAGCTCACGATCACGGGCGGCGATCCGCGAGGCGTGGGCGACCGGCTCTGCGGCGGCCGCGAGCGAGTAACGTTCGTCGGCATGCTCGGCCCCGCGGAACTCGATGCCGCCTTCGCCCGCACGGCTGTGGTGGTGAACCCCACGCAGACCGGCAGCGGCTTCCAGGTGAAGCTCCTCGACGCCATCGCCCGCGGCGTGCCGATCGTCTCGACAGCGTGGAGCAACAAGCTCGGCCCCGCGATCCCGTCGAGCGACGACCCACGCGAACTCGCTGGCCTGATCACGGCCCGGCTGACCCCCGGCTCGTCGCCGCCGTTCGACTACGCCGCCTTCCACGCCTCCGCCACCACCGCCTGGAATACGTTTTTGTTTGCGTGACTGAGTCGCGCTTACACGCGTAATCTGCATCCGCTTGCGCCGTAGTCCACATGCTCCGCATGTGGCCGACGGTCAAAACACCACAGACCCGAGCTACACCCCTGCAGGTCCGCGAACCTCTGCACGAATAGTTCGGCCACTCGGCATCCACACCTCCAACCGCACACGGAGTGTGCGGACTACGGCGCGAACGACAGCACACGGAGTGACCGGGCTACGTGCCGGCCAGCGCGCGGAGACGGTCGCGAAACCACTCGAAGGCGAGCTCTTCCCCGACCCAGGCGCGGCCTGCCGCCCCCAGCGCGACCAGCCGCGCCGGCGGCACCGCGGCCCAGTCGCGAATCGCCTCGACTGCTCGCCCAGTGACGTCACCGTCCAGAAGCCAGCCGCAGGGAAACTCCCCACTCGGCCCGACGAGGTCATGCGCCAGATCATGCCCCGCCGACACGATCGCCGGCAGGCCATACGCCAGCGACTCGGCGAAGCTGTAGCCGAAGTTCTCGCGATGCGAAAGCGAGATAAAGCCGTCGCTCGCCTGAAATGCCCCGGCCAGACCCCCACCCGCCA
>JBJTIE010000204.1:0-12885 GCA_046094845.1 Planctomycetaceae bacterium
GAGCGGGGGGCCGGTGATGTCCGCCGGGGGCCGGCGGCGGCCGGCCAGTGGTGCGCCGACGTGCCGGGCGTGGCCGCGGGCCGGAACGAGCTGCTCTGGTATCTGCGTGAGCAGCGCCTCTCCTAAGGAGATGCTCTGCTCACGCAGATACCAGAGCAGCTCGATCCGGCCCGCGGCCACGACCGGCACGTCGGCGATCCACTGGCCGGCCGCCGCCGCCGCCCGCCGCACCTCCGCGGGCACCCGATCCCGGCCGCCGTAGCGAACCCGCACGTCCGCCCGGGTCGCGAGCGCCGCGACCGCCGCATCGGACTCCTCCACCAGTTCGATGCCCGCAGCCCGGGCATGCGTCCATTCGTCGAGCCCGGCGCGCCATTCGCCTGGGCACCCCGGCGCGAACGACGCGAGCACTCGCGTTCCTGTCACCCGCGCAGCGGCCACCCGAGCCACGATGTCGAACCACTCGTCCTGTGGCGTGATCCGCACGCAGACCACGGAAAACCGCAGGTAGCGGCGGATGTTGTCCTGCCCCAGAAGCCGGAAGTGGTCGTGCTCCCGCGAAAACTCCTCCGCCCAGGCGGCGGCGCAGCTCGCGATCGCATCCGGGGGGGCCGGACTGTGCCCAGCCGCAGCGCGGAAGTCCATGAAGGCCGCCACGTAGTTCGGCCCGCCCGCCTTGAGCCCCGGACCGACCGCCGATTTCCCCATGCCACCAAATGGCTGCCGAAGCACGATTGCGCCGGTCGTGCCCCGGGTGATATAGAGGTTGCCCGCCCGGATGCCTCGCTTCCACTCGTCGATCTCGCGGTCGTCGAGGCTGTGAATCGCGCTCGTGAGACCGTAGCCCGTCGCATTGACGATCTCGATCGCGTCGGCGAGCCGCTCGAACCGCATCACGCCCAGCAGCGGCCCGAACAACTCGGTCCGGTGCGTCGGGCTCCCAGGCGTCACGCCATACTTCACGCCCGGCGACCAGAGGTTCGGATTCTCGCCCACCCGCCGCGGCAGCACGGCCCAGGTCTCACCCGGCTCGAGCGCCGTGAGCGTCTCCTCGAGCGGCCCGGCCGGCGGCCGGATGAGCGGCCCCACCCGCGTGTGCAGGTCATGGGCCGAGCCGACGTGCAGGCTCTCGACGGCATCGCAGAGCATTCGCTTGAAGGCCGGGTCGTCGTAGACCTCGGCTTCGAGCAGCAGCAGCGACGTGGCCGAGCACTTCTGGCCGCCGTGGCTGAACGCCGAATGCACCACGTGCTTGATCGCCAGTTCCCGGTCGCTCATGGCTGTCACGATCGTGGCATTCTTCCCGCCGGTCTCCGCGGAGAGCCGCATGTCAGGCTTTGCAGCCAGCATCGCCAGGGCCGTGTCGGTGCCACCGGTGAGGATCACGGCCGACACGTCGGCGTGCGCCACGAGCCGCGCCCCGGGCCCGGCCCCCGGACAGGGCATGAACTGGAGCACCCGCCGCGACACGCCGGCCCGCCAGAAGCACTGGCAAAGCTCCCACGCCGTGAGCACGGCGTCGGATGCGGGCTTGATGATCACGGTGTTGCCCGCGGCGAGCGCAGCCGCGATTCCGCCACAGGGAATCGCAATCGGAAAATTCCACGGGGGCACGACCACGACGACGCCGCAGCCCTGCGCCTCGACGCCCGGCAGCTCGTGGAACGACCGGGCGGTCGCCCGATAGAGCTCGACGAAGTCGATCGCCTCCGACACCTCGGGATCGGCCTCCGTGAGCAGCTTGCCGCCGTCGAGCATGGCCACGCGGAGCAGCCGGCCGCGGGCCCGCCGTAGTTCCTGCGCCACTCTTCCGAGCACGGCACTGCGGGCGTCGAGCCCGAGCGATCGCCAGCCGTCGGGATCGGCCACGGCACAGGCCACGGCCTCGTCCACCTCGCGATCGGTCGCCACGGCATGCCGGCAGAGTACGGCATGCGGACGCGACGGATCGTGGCAGACGCGCGTCTCCAGCCCCGGCACGTCACGGCCGGCCACGACGACGGGCACGGTGACATCGGCGAATCCGCCCGGGTCGCCGGCCGTGATCTCGGCCGCCCAGGCCGCGTTCTGCTCGAGCGCCCAGTCGGTGTCGGGCTCGTTCTCGAACACCTGCCAGGGCCGTTCCGGCCGCGGCTCCGGGAACGTCTCCGTGCGTCGATCCTGCGTCCGCTGCGGCGCATCCGAGACGGGCGTCGTAAACGACTCCCTGAAGCCCCGTTCGAGCAACTGCCAGTCGGCGCTCCCCACGGTGAGCCGGAAGGCATGGCCCAGGAAGTTCTCGGGCCCGGTGTTCTCGTCGAGCCGCCGGATCAGGTAGCCGATCGCATTCAGAAACTCCTCCTTGCGGCAGGCCGGGGCATAGAGCAGGAGCCGTTGCGTGTGGCCGAGCAGGGCCCGCCGCTGATGGTTGGCCATGCCTTCGAGCATCTCGAACTGCACGCGGTCCCCCGCCCCGCGGTCGGCCGCGAGCACGAGGCCGTAGGCGACGTCGAAGAGGTTGTGCGACGCGACGCCCACGTGCACGGCGGCGAGGTGGTCGGGGTCGAGGGCGTATTCGAGCATCCGCTTGTAGCTGGCGTCGGTCTCGGCCTTCGTGCGAAACGGAGCCTGCGGCCACTCGTGGAGGGCGGCGTCGATCCGCTCCATCTCCATGTTGGCCCCCTTCACGATCCGGATCGTCACGGGCGATCCGCCGCGCGCCACCCGCTCCCGGGCCCAGTCGGTGATCCGTCGCTGCCAGCGGAACGAGTCGGGGATGTAGGCCTGCAGGGCGATCCCGGCCCGCACCCGCTCGAGCCCGGGCCGCCCGAGCGTCCGCATGAAGGCCTCGGCCGTCAGCGACAGATCGCGATACTCCTCCATGTCGAGGTACACGAATGTGCTCCCACGCGCGGCGGCACGGTAGAGCAGCTCCAGGCGATCGCAGAGCCTGGCCAGCGTGTACTCGCGGGCGATCGGCATGATCTGCGAGTCGAGCGTCGAAATCTTCACCGACAACACCTCGATGTCCGGCGCCTGGAGCGCCGCCAGAGACTTCTCCAGCCGCTACCGCGCCTCATCCTCGCCGAGCAGCGCCTCGCCGAGGAAGTTGACGTTCATCCGCAGCCCCTGCCGGCGGCGGGCCGCGAGATGCTCGTGGAGCAGTTCGGGCTCGGCGGGGAGGACGACGTTCGCCGTCTCGTGGCGGAGGTGTGATTTCACGAGCGGCACCGTCACCGACGGCAGCCAGTCGCCGAACGTCTGGAAGCCGAGCAGGAGCGCCTGGTCGAGCGGGCTGAAGAACCGCGGGATCCCCTGCACGTCGAGAATGTGGGTAAACTGCTCGGCGGTGCGGGCGGCGGCCTGCGACCGAAACGCCTGATCGGTGAGCTCGACGAGCGTCGCCTTGTCGGACGGGTTCGTCAGCATCCGGTCGAGCTCGGCCTGCTGCCGCCGCTCGGCCGCGGATTGCAGCGTCACGGCCTCCCGCTGGAGTTCGGCCGCGAGGGCCACGGCGGCATCGACGAGCGAGTGATTCGCGGGCATCGTGTGCCTCCCGTGGTCGGGCGAGGCGATCCTCGTCCGGAACGGCCAATTCTACGCCGTCCCAAGCCTCCGCGACCCGAAGTACGGCTCAAGGATTCCTTCACCCCGCCCTTTTGGTCCTATCCGATGGACAGCCTCGAATTCTGCCTGCTCGTTCCCGTTCTCACGGCGTGGTGGTGGGGCATCCCGATCATTCCCTGCTCGGCACGAAGCTCGCCACGGTCGTCGATCGCACCGGTGAGCTGACGAATCGGCTGCTCGCCGTGGCGTCCGGCAGCCGGTCGCAGGCCCGCTCGTCGAGCGGCGCATCGCTCTCGTGGACGGCCCACAGCCCACTGCGTAGCCACAGAGTAGCACTCTGTGATATCCGGCCTGCCGCCCCATCCGGCCACTGCCGAACGTGTTGGCGGTGCCACCGTGTGCAGACTGCCAGCCTGCACCTCCATCGCTTCGCGGCGACCCTACGATCGGGCGGCGCGCCGCAGGTGGCGCGGCCGGATCACGTTCGTCGCGAGGCCCACTCGCTCGAGAAGCAGGATCAGGTAATACGTCACGTCGATCTCCCACCAGCGGTGCTGCACGCTGGCGCTGGCCGGATCGTGGTGGTGGTTGTTGTGCCAGCCTTCGCCCATCGCGACCAGGCCCACGAGCCAGTTGTTCCGGCTGTCTTCGCCGGTGGCATAGGTGCGATAGCCGAACAGATGCGTGAGCGAATTCACGCTCCACGTGATGTGCCACACGAGCACCGTGCGGACATACACGCCCCACACCAGCCAGCTCGCCGCCAGCTGCAGGGCGTGCTGCCGATCCCCTCCGGTGAGCCAGCCCACCAGCCCCCCTGCCGCTGCGATCAGCGCGGCATGAATCGCGTAAATCCAGAGCGTGGACGTGGGGTGCTTTTCCAGAAACAGGTAATAGCGATCGGAGAGAATGTCACGGGCGTACTTGTCGAAGAAGACGAGCGACCGCCGATGATGGGCCGGCCGAAACAGCCAGCCGATGTGCGACCAAGCGATCCCGTGCCGTGGCGTGTGGGGGTCGGGCTCCTCGTCGGAATGCACGTGATGGAGGCGATGCGTGGCCACCCAGCGGGCCGGCGTGTCTTCGAACGAGCAGACGGCGATCGTCGCAAGCGTGCGCTCGAGCCATCGGGGCACGACGAGGCTCCGATGGGCGAGGAGCCGGTGGTAGCAGAGGTTGATCCCCAGCGTGCCGAACACGTTGGTGAATACCAGCGCGAGCACGACACCCGACCAGCTGAAGCACCACGGCAGGAACGCCAGACAGGCGAGCAGGTGCACGCTGCCGATCGGAATCAGATACTCCCAGTGAATCGAGTCGATCCCGCTGCGGCGTGCTGCGAGGGACGATGCCACGTGACGACTCCGGAGATGACGGTCGTGTGTGACCGTGAGTGATCGCTTGATTGTCGGGGTTGCCGCAGTCACCACAAGGGACGAGCCGCCTTGTCGCGGCAAACCGGCTCGGGCCGCGTCCCTACAACCCGACTTTTCGCCAGGCTCCCCGCACGGCCTTTTTCGTGGCCGCATCGAACCGGTCGCCGGCGATCTGCGCCGTGAGCTTTGCGAGGTCGCGAAAGTCGCTCGTCCGCGAGAGCTGGAGCATGGCCTGATACCAGATCTGGCCAGGTGTTTCCCAGGCCGGGCCGCCGATCGCCTGGGCCACGAGCACGAAGGCCCGGTTCGGAATCCCCGAGTTGATGTGCACGCCGCCGGAGTCGCCCGGCCCCGTATAGATATGGTTCATGTGATCGGGCTGCGGGTCGCTGCCGAGGGCGGGGTCGTCGGTGAAGGCGGCGCCGGGATGCTCCATGTCGCGGATCCCACGGCGGGTGGCGGCAGGCACGAGCACGTCGGCCCCCACGAGCCAGCTCGCCTTCTCTGCCGACACGCCCTGCCGCCACTGCCGCACGAGCATGCCGAACACGTCGGCGAAGTGCTCGTTGAGGGCGCCCGACTGGCCGTAGTAGGCGAGGTTGCTCGTGAACGACTGCACGCCATGCGTGAGCTCGTGGGCCACGACGTCGAGCGACCGCGTGAACCGCTGGAACACCTCCCCGTCGCCGTCGCCGTAGGCCATTTGGGCCCCATCCCAAAAGGCGTTGCTCATCGGCTGGAACTTCCCGCCGCCGTCAACTTCGCCGACGTGCACGCTCGAGATCAGGGCCATGCCGGCGTCGTCGAGTGAATTGCGGCCGAAGAGCGTATGAAAGAAGTCGAACGTGTCGCCGGAGTGGTCGTAGGCCTCGTTCACCGCCGCATCGCTCGACTTGGCCTCCCCTTCGCTCCGCACGAGCTTCCCCGGCAGCCGGTCTTTCTTCCGCGCGTCGTAGACGAGCCGATACTTGCGCCCGGCCGGTGACGGTGCTGCCATCATCGCAGGCAGCTTCTGGGCGAACGCCCGCACGGCCCGCACGGCCGCGGCATGGGCCAGCGACACCATCGCCCGCTCGCGGACCCGCGGATCCTCCGACCGGGCCATGTGCTCGACGATGTACGGGGGCACGATGCACTGCATGAATCGCTCCTGCGTGAAGGTGGGAAGGCTGGCGAGGGGGCCGCGGTCAGACCGGTTCTCGTCAATCTGCGGGTTGGCCGGACCGATCTTTTCAAGGGGGACGCCCCTCCACTTAGAGTACCACCATTGAAGGATTCCCACGTGGCTGCCAACCCGTCCCGGCTCGTCGTGATCGCGGCCGTTGTCATCGCCTGTCGGGTCCTCCCCGCATCGGCGGGCGACCACGGCCGGCTCTGGCAGACGATCGCCCAGCCCTTCAAGGTGTTGCACCGCCAGGCACCTCCGGCCGGGTGCGAGACGCCGGTCGACGGCATGGCCCGTGAGGTCGACTGGCTCCTTCACCACCTCAACACACACGGCTCGATCGTGGCCAAGGAGCCCGACGTCTGGGGGCAGAATCGCCTCACCCAGCATCGCTACGACTACGAGGAACAGATGCGGCGGCAGCTCGGGATGTTCAGCGAGCGGACGAGCGCCGCCCTCCGCCGTAGCGACCAGTCATATCTGGGCCTCGCACTCGCGCTCCAGTCGGCCTCGGGCAACCGCCGCACGGCCCAGCAGGTGGCCGTGCCCGACGTCACGAGCACGAGCAACGTGTTCAACACCGTGCAGGGGCTCATACCCTCCGGCAATGAAACCGGCGGCCGGGCCGATCCCGTCGTGATCGCGCGGACGGCACCAATGGCGTTCCCCCAGTCTCCGATCGGCTATCAGTTCGACGCCGAGCCGGTGTCGCTCGAGCCGACGATTCATCTCGACCAGCTCTCCCGCTACCTCACGCATCTCAACCAGCTGCGGCGGGTAAACGAAGGGGACGACTCGGCCGATTCGCCGGGCTACTCGCTGAACCTCGTACGGGTGCCGGTGTCGATCACGCCCGGTGGGCACACGCAGAAGGGCTACGGGGCGGAGATCACATTCACGGCCGAGCCGATCCTCGGCGACGACCTGCTGCCGACCACGTTCCGCAGCCTCGTGCTCAACGACCTGGTCGACATCATCGCCCCGGCCCTCACCTGGTGCGTCAACGACGCCGAGTGCCGCGAGTGGGCGGCAACGATTACCGAGTCGGACACAGTCGACGAAGGCAGCGCACCATCGCTTCATTCACTGCCCGCGCCAGCTGCCGCCCGCCGGCAGGGCGTGATGGCCGCGATGCAGGCCCTTTCCGCAAAACTCCCCACGATCGCGCCGAAGTCGGCCCCTGCCGTGAAGACGCGGCGGGCCCGGCTCCCGATCCCGTTCTCGCAGCTCGCCGACGTGAGCGGCATCGAGCAGATCGCGATCCTGATTCGCGACACGCATGCCGCGCTCGCCAATGATCCCCGGAACCAACCGTGCATCGACTATCTCCTCGTGCGGAATCATCTCGCAGAGGAGCTTGAGTCGGCATATGACTTCCTCGCGATCGACTCCCGCCGCGACCTCTGGGCTGAACTGCCAGCCTGGAACCTCGCCGGCCTGATCCGCGGTCGCCAGGCCGCCGAGCTGGCGGCGCTCCGGTGCCGGTTTTTCTCCGCGATCGGTCCGGGAACCGGTGGGCAGGAGATCGAGCTGCTGTCCGGGCCAGTCGCCGCGGCCGATGACCCAGCCGGCATCTGCTGCGAGGCCGGGCAGTCCCACCGGCCGCTCTGCCTCACGACGACGGCGGTGCTCGCCTGGGGCATCCTCGTGGAGTCGGCACTGCTCAACGCGCGGCTGATCGCCGACATCCGCGAGTCGGCCACGGCGCTCGGCCAGCCCGCGCCGATCGGCTCCTGCGCCGGGCCGTTCTACGGCCCCGATCCCGCGCCCGAGGCCCGGCAGGCCTTCAACGACTCCGTCCGCACCCGCTGGCCGATTCGCGTGTTCGCCCTCGACCCGGTCCGCGAGGAGCAGAACGTGGACGACACGTTCTCCCGCCGCCGCGAGGCCCAGATCGCGATGGCCGTCGCCGCGGCCAGCGGCCGGCTCAACGCCCAGGCTCTGGCCCGCTACACCCGCCGGACCGAGCTCGACATGGCGACGGTCGCCCTCAACCAGACGGCCGTCGGGTTCTCACACGGCAACGACACGTTCGGCTGGCGGTTCTATCCGCGGGTGCAGTCGCCGCCGACGCGATCCGGCCTGGCCGCCGTCGCCGAGACGATCTGCGGCCCCACGAGCGATGCCGACCTTGCGCAGCGGCGGCTCGAGTCGGGGCAGCGGGAATGCACGGCGATCATCGTCATGCCCTCGTTCGTGCCCTGCATCCGGTTCGACTCTCATTCCACCTGGTTTCGGCTCACGCACCCCGGCGTCACCGACCCGAGCATGCGGCAGGCGATGCAGCTCTCGCGGGCCGTGCAAACCGTGCGGCAGCAACAGGCGGCCTGCACACAGTGCGCCCATCTCTACAACAATGGCGACGCCGCGCTCATGGCCCG
This sequence comes from Planctomycetaceae bacterium, assembly GCA_046094845.1. Classification (GTDB taxonomy): domain Bacteria; phylum Planctomycetota; class Planctomycetia; order Pirellulales; family UBA1268; genus QWPN01. Next base: position 8,469 of record JBJTIE010000204.1, read on the forward strand.
CAAGGTCGATCAGATCGCCGAAAAGTTGCCGTTCCAGACGCTCGTCGCCCGCGTGCCCTACGAAAATACAGCCGGCGGCTTCGAGCTGTTTCAGACCGGGATCACCGACCTCGCGCCGGAGCTGATCGGCTGGTACGGCGCTCCGGGCATCGATCCTGCCGGCACGACGACGCTGTTCCTGATTGGCAAAGGTTTCTCGGTGCACGACACGAGCGTGATCGCTGGGGGCCGGACGGCACGGTTCTGGCCGCTCGGCCGTGACATCCTCCGCGTCGAGATTCCGCCCGGCGTGCAGACGCTCGCGCCCGCCGGCTGCGACGCCTGCGAGCCGGATGCCTGCACCACCGACTGCAGCCGCCGCGTTTTCGTGGAACTGCATCTTGCCACGCCCTACGGCGTGAGCAGCTCGCTGCTCGTGCCGGTGAGCCGCCGTGCAGGCGGCGATGCGTCATGCACGCTCGCCTTCGACTCGGCATGCTCGCTCGCGCTCACCTTCACGACGACGAAGACAGCCGGTACGAAGGTCGAGTCGGCGAAGATGGACGAGTTCTTCGCCGCCTCGTGCGATGCCCTCACGATCCGCGTGCCGGCGTCGTTCATCCCGCCGGCGAAGGCGTCGCTACGGCTCTTGTTGCGCGACGCGACCAGCGGTGCGACGGCCGCGGTCTTCTCGTTCGACAACCCGTTCTTCGACGCCCGGAACTCTCGCTACGTGATCGCCGGCGGCGACCTGCGCAACTTCATCGGCGACACGTCGCGGCCCGCCACCGACAAGACGCTGCGCGGCGCGGTGAAGCCCTACCTCGACCATTTGCTCGCCCAGGGCCAACTGGCCGACGATGGCGACGCCGTGCCCCTCACACTCTCGGCCGCGATCGTCGCCGAGCAGCAGGAAGTGCCGATCGCCGGCACCGTCGCCGTGCAGGCCACCCGCCGCGGCAAGACCGTGATCGAACCCCGCGCCGACGACGCAACCAGCCCGGTCGCAGCGCCGTAGTCCACATGCTCCGCATGTGGCCCACGGTCGAAACACCGCAGACCCGCACTCCCTCCCTGCACGTCCGCCAACCTCCCCTCGAATAGCCGGCCCCTCCGCCTTCACACCTCCAACCGCACACGGAGTGTGCGGACTACGGGCGCGTGTGCGGGCAACGATCGGCGCGTGCTAGCGACAGCGATCCCTCGCTCAATTCACCACATTCCGCGGCGTCCCCGCCGCGAACGCCCGCAGATTCCCGGCCGTGATCTCGATCAGCCGCCGCCGTGCGTTCCGCGTGGCCCAGGCCACATGCGGCGTGATGATGCAGTTCTTCGCCGTGAGCAGCGGATTCGACGCCGGCGGCGGCTCCACCGTGAGCACGTCGAGCCCCGCCCCGGCCAGCCGTCCGGCATTGAGCGCCGCTGCCAAGTCCGCCTCGTTCACGAGCGCCCCGCGGGCCGTGTTCAAGAGCAGCGCCGACGGCTTCATCAGCCCGATCCGCCGCGCGTCGATCAGTCCCTTCGTGTCGGACGTGAGCGGGCAGTGCAGGCTCACGACGTCGCTCTCGCGGAGCAGCGTCTCCAGATCGACGCACTCCGGGTCGCTGCCAGGCGAGCGGCGGTGCGCGAGGAGCTTCATCCCAAACGCCCGCCCCACCGCGGCCACGCCCTTGCCGATCCGGCCGTAGCCCACGATCCCGAGCGTCAGACCGGCGACTTCCACGAGGTCGCCGTCCCAGTAGCAAAAGTCGGGGCAGGCCGACCACCGGCCCGCCCGCACCGTCGCGGCATGATGCCCCACTCGATTCGTCAGTTCGAGCAGCAGGGCAAACGTCGCCTGCACGACGTTCGGCGTGCTGTACTCCGGCACGTTGCACACCGGAATGCCCCGCGCTCGCGCCGCGGCCGTATCGACGCAGTTGTAGCCCGTGGCCAGCACGCCAATGTATTTGAGATCGGGCAGCGCCTCGATCGCCTCACGTCCAACGACGGCCTTGTTGGTGAGCACGACGTCCGCACCGGCCACACGCGGCACGATCTCACCAGGAGCGGAGCGATCATGCACCGTGAGCGCCCCGACCGCCTCGATCGGCGCCCACGAAATGTCACCTGGATTATTGGTGTAGCCGTCGAGGACGACGATCTTCATGGCTGTGGCTCCCGGATGCAGTACAGGGCGTCGGATGAGCGGATGTAGAGCGAGTTGCCCGCGACCGCCGGCGTGGCCCAAAAGATCTCGTCGGTGTCGCCGAGCGACGATTCGGCCAGCAGCTCGAACGCCGGCCCGGCCTTCACGACGACGGTCTTCCCCCTCTCGTTCACGAGATAGATCCGGTCGCCGATCACGAGCGGCGAGCCGATCGCCGACGTGCCGCTCGGCAGCCGCTTGCGATACAGCTCGGCCCCCGTGCGCTTGTCGAGGCAGACGGCGATCTTGTCGAAGAAGTAAAGATGCTCGCCCACGACGACGGGCGACGGCATCCCCGCGCCCGACTTCGTCCGCGACCAGGGCACGCGGTCGCTCGCCTTCTCGCCCTTGGGCAGCGTGAGGTCGCCGCTGCCGCCCCCTTTGATCGCCGCCGCCGGCGCCTTGCTGCCGGGGCTCGACGTCCCGAAATACACGTGTTCGGCATCGGCCACCGGCGAGCAGGCGAACGACGTATCGATGCCGCCAAACCGCCACCGCTCCTGGCCGTCGGCCACGGCATGGGCCACGATCATCCCCTGCCCGGCCGTCACCACCTCCTCGACGCCGGCATTCGTCCACACGAAGGGCGTGCTCCACGACGTCCCCTTCGGGCCTGCGGCCGTCCAGAGATCGCGGCCCGTCGCGGCGTCGAGGCAGAGCAGCTGGCCCTGCTCTTCGTTGTATCGCTGGATGAAGAGCCGCCCGGCGTGCAACAGCGGCGACGAGCCCGTGCCGAACTGGTTTTGGATCGGCTGCGGCCCGAGGTCCCGCCGCCACCGCTCGGTGCCGTCACGATCGAGGGCCACGAGCGTGCCAGTCGCGCCGAAGAAGGCATACACACCGTCGGCCGCAGCGCACGGTGTCTCGGTGGCAAACGTATTGGAGGCATGCTTGCCGAACTGTGGTTTCACATCGGCAACCGTCTTCGACCAGATAATTCGGCCGTCGGCGGGATCGAGGCAGAGCACGCGAAACTCGAGCGGGGCGCTCGGTGCCGAGCCCCAGCCCCACGTAGAGAGCGACATCACGCCGCCCATGCCACTTGGCCGCTTGGCGTTGTCGGCCACGGCGGTCGTCACATAGATCCGGCCGCCCGCCACGACCGGCTGCGACCAGCCGCTGCCCGGGATCGGCGTCCGCCAGGCGAGGTTGCGATCCGCGGTCCAGTCGAGCGGCACCGTCGCGGCCGCCTTCCCGAGGGCCGCGCCGCCGCGAAACTGCGGCCAGTCACTCGAGTCGGCCACTACTGCCGTTCCTCCGAGCACCGCCGCCACGCCCCAGGCCATCATGGCCATCGCCCAGTTCGCTCGCCGCATGCCATCACCTCCATGAGATGCCGCACCGTATCACACGAACTGTCACTCCGGCCATCGCAGCCGTCAGAAGGGACATTCCGACCGCCACGACATGGGCCGGCCGTCGTCGGGATGGGCGATCGCGAGGGAGGTCGCGTGCAGGAGCAGTCGGGGGGCCAACGCGAGCGTCTCGTCGTCGGCATAGAGCGGATCGCCGAGGATCGAATGGCCGAGCGTGGCGAGGTGGAGTCGGATCTGATGCGATCGGCCGGTGATCGGCTCGACCTCCAGCCGGGTGCGATCGCCCAGCCGCTCGAGCACCCGCCAGCGGGTCTGCGACGGTCGCCCCACGACCTCGTCGATCCGGTACCGCGGCGGCCGGAGTGGATCGCGGCCAATCGGCAGATCAATCAGTCCGTCGTCGGCCGCAGGCACCCCGCGGACGACGCATTGATACGCCTTGTGCACGGTGCGGGCCTCGAACTGCCGACTGAGCTCCCGCTGTGCGTCGGCGTCGAGGGCCATGAGCATCAGCCCCGACGTGTCACGATCGAGCCGGTGCACGACGAGCGCCGTCGGCATGACGCGCTGCACCCGTGCAGCGAGGCAGTCCTGCAGGTCGGGCCCCCGACCCGGCACGGCCAGGAGCCCCGACGGCTTCTCGAGCACGAGCAGCCGATCGTCACGATGAATGATGGAGTCAATCATGCGAGGACCACTCTACCGTGTCATCTGCCTCGCTGCAGTCGAAACCGGCGCCCCCAGGACAGTCGCCCCGCATCGCCGACCTGTAGGTGCAGACTGGCAGTCTGCACATGCACACCCCACACACGCCCCCTCTCGGCCCGTTGCCCCGCAACGGGCTGTCTGCAGTCCCCGTCCCGTAGTGCCGGGCCCACGCTGCGGCGTTTGCCCCGCCGTCATCGCCGCGCGAATGATTGCGCTGGCGTTGCCG
>JBJTIE010000205.1:0-5135 GCA_046094845.1 Planctomycetaceae bacterium
GCCTGCTTCGCCTTCCCGGCAGAGCGAGATGAGTTCCTCGTCACCAACGGCGGCGATCCCCAGCGAGGCCACGACGTCGGCCACGCTGCGGCCCGAGGCGTGCATCTCGGCGAAGATTTCCCGGGCCCGGCTCGTGTCGAAGTCGCCGTTGGCGACGCGGCCGATGAGGTCGGCGAGCGCGTCGGGCCGGATCGGGAAGTCGCCGATCGAGCCGCCCCGCTCGTTGAGCGTGCGGAGCACATCCTGCTGCATCCAGTTGCTCGCGAGCTTCCCCTCGCCGAGCCGCGTCGCGAGGTCCTCGAAGTAGGCGACGAGTTCACGGCCCTGGTTCACGAGCACGTCGGCATCGTAGGCGGAGAGCTTCCATTTCGACTCGAGCGCCGTCCGCAGCACCGCCGGCGGCTCGCCCATCGCGGCCCGGGCGGCGGCGATGTCGGCTTCCGAGACGGTCACGGGCACGAGGTCCGGCTCGGGGAAGTAGCGGTAGTCGCTCGACTCCTCCTTCTGCCGCTGCGGCCGCGTGATGCCGGCGGGATCGTCCCAGCCGCGGGTCTGCTTGGGCATCTTGCCCATCTCGGTGCCCGTGGCCTGCCACTCCTCCCACTGCCGTGCGGCCTCGTAGGTGAGGGCCCGCTCCACGGAGCGGAACGAGTTCATGTTCTTGATCTCGACGATTGGCGTCTTGCCGATCCGGCCATCGGGACGGGGACTGTGGAGGTTGACGTTGGCGTCCACCCGCAGGCTCCCCTCCTGCATGTTGCAATCGCTCACGCCGAGGTAGACGAGGAGCAGCTTCAACTCGTTGAGCCAGGCCCGTGCCTCCTGGGGCGAACGCAGGTCGGGCTGGCTCACGATCTCGCACAAGGGCGTGCCTGCGCGATTGAGGTCGATCCGCGTGTCGGCTGTGCCGGCGGCCTCGTCGTGCATGCTCTTGCCCGCGTCCTCCTCGAGGTGCACGCGGATGATGCCTACCCTGCGGCTGAACGCCCCCTTCGGATCGACCACCTCCAGATGCCCGTCGCTCGAGAACGGCAGGTCATACTGACTGATCTGATAGCCCTTGGGCAGGTCGGGATAGAAGTAGTTCTTGCGGTCCCACTTGGTGAACGGGGCGATCGTGCAATTGAGGGCGAGCGCCGACCGCACGGCCAGGTCGAAGGCCCGACGGTTCATCACCGGCAGCGAGCCGGGCAGGCCGAGGCACGTGGGGCAGACCTGCGTGTTGGGCGGGGCGCCGAACGTGGTCGGACAGCCGCAGAAGAGCTTCGTGTGTGTCTGAAGCTGGACGTGCACCTCCAGGCCGATGACGGTCGTGTAGGGCGCGGCGGCGGTGGCGGCGGTCATGGCGGTCAGTCAGGCGACGGGGGGCTTGGGGCGGCGCAGGTGCCAGTCGGTGAGCCGCTGGAACCGGTCGGCGGCATTCAGGAGCAGCGGCTCGGCGAGCGCGGGACCCTGGAGCTGGAAGCCGATCGGCAGGCCGCCGGCGGTGAATCCGCACGGAAACGAGATCCCGCCGATGCCGGCGAGGTTCGTGCCGACGGTGTACATGTCGACGAGATACATGGCGAGCGGATCGTTCGTCTTCTCGCCGAGCTTGAACGCGGCGGTCGGTGACACGGGGCCGCCGATGAGGTCGACGTGCTGAAAGGCGTCGAGATAGTCCTGGCGGATCAGTCGCCGCACCCGCAGCGCCTTCGCGTAGTAGGCGTCGTAGTAGCCCGACGAGAGGGCGTAGGTGCCGAGCATGATCCGCCGCTTCACCTCGGGGCCGAAGCCCTCCGCCCGGCTGCGGCAATACATCTCGACCAGCGGCGATTCGAAGCCGTCGTTGTCTGAATGATTGGCACGGTGCCCCTTCCCGGGCTCGGCCCGGTGTCCATAGTGGGCTCCGTCGTACCGCGCTAGATTGCTGGAGGCCTCGCACGGCGCGACGAGGTAGTAGGTGGGAATCCCATACTTCGCATGCGGCAATTCGACGTCGTGCACCGTGGCGCCGGCCGCCTTGAACGCGGCGAACGCCTCGTCGACGCCCTTGGCCACCTCGGGATCGAGCCCCTCCCCGAAATGCGCCGCCACGCGGCCGATCCGTAGCCCCGTGAGCGGCCTGTCGAGCGACCGCCTGTAGGCCGGCGCGTCGCCCGGAATCGAGGTCGAGTCGCCCGGATCGTGCCCCGCGATCGTCTCCATCACGAGGGCGCAGTCGGCGGCCGACCGGGCCATCGGGCCGATCTGGTCGAGGCTCGAGGCGAAGGCCACGAGGCCGCGACGGCTCACGCGGCCGTACGTGGGCTTGAGCCCCGTGATTCCACAGAGGCCCGCCGGCTGGCGGATCGAGCCGCCGGAGTCGGAGCCGATCGCGACGGGGGCCATGTCGGCCGCCACGCAGGCCGCCGAGCCGCCGCTGGAGCCGCCGGGCGCGCGGGTCGTGTCCCACGGATTGCGAACCGGGCCGAAGGCGGAGTTTTCGTTCGAGCCGCCCATCGCGAACTCGTCCATGTTCGTCTTGCCGATGATCACGGCATCGGCCCGCCGCAGCCGGGCCACGACCTCGGCGTCGTACGGCGGACGGAAACCGGCGAGCATCTTCGAGGCGCAGGTCGTCGGCAGGTCGGCCGTGCAGAGCGCGTCCTTCACGCCGATCGGCAGGCCGGCCAGCGGCCCGAGCGGCTTGCCGGCCTTGCGGCGGGCATCGATCTCGGCGGCCCGGGCCAGCGCCCCGTGGCGGTCGATCGTCAGGAAGGCGTTGAGCGTGCCGTTCGTCGCCTCGGTGCGGGCCAGAAAGGCCTCTGTGCATTCCACTGCCGTCAGGTCACCGCGATGAACGGCGGCCACGAGATCGGTGGCCGAAAGCTGAAGCGGCTGCATGGCGGGGCGGACGAAGGCTGGAGGGAATGTCGTGGTGGCGGAGGCGACTGCGGGTTCACCCGGGTCAGGCGGCCCCCGACTCGCCGAGCACGGCGGGCACGAGGAAGCACTCGCCGTCGTGTCGCGGGGCCGACTGCAGAGCCTGGGCCGTGGTGAGCGAGGGCGTCACGATGTCGTCGCGAAACACGTTTTGGGAATCGAGCGGATGGGCCAGCGGAGCCACGGAGGCCGTGTCGATCTCCTCGAGCTGCGAGACGAAGCCCACGATCTTGGAGAGCTCGCCAGTGAGACTTTCGAGTTCCGCCTCGGAGAGCGCGAGCCGCGACAGCAGGCCGACCTTGGCGACATCCTGTCGGGAAAGGCTCATGGCGATCCTACGGGCGGGCACGCGGACCCGACGGAACCGCCTCTTCCGCGGCCGGCTTGGAAGCGGCCTTGTCAGCCGTGGGCAGGCGGAAGGGCTTCTGCTTCACGAGCTTCGTGACGCTGCCCCCCTTGATGCACTGGGTGCAGACGAGCAGCGAGGAATTGGTGCCGTTGCCGACGGTCACGCGAATCCGTTGCAGGTTCGGCTTGAACTTCCGCTTCGTGATGCCGGTGATCTTCGTGCCGACGCCGCCGAGGTACTTTGCCTTGCCGCGGATCGTCACCTGGTTGCCGATCGAAAAACCTTTGCCGCAAACCTGACAGGAACGTGCCACGGGATCACTCAACGGAGGGCGGGAATACGAAGCTCGAGCCCGGTCAAAACCTTTGCCGGGAAGCCTCCAAGGATACAGAACGGTGGGTTTCCGGCAAGAGCGGCCTACAATCCGCCCGATGCCTGTATTTGACTACCGCTTCACCGTCGCCGCCCCCCTGGCCGCCGTGCGGGATTTTCACCGCGACACGTCGGCCCTCAAGCGGCTCACGCCCCCGCCCACCTTCGTGCAACTGCACGCGATCGAGCCGCTCGGGGAAGGCTCCGTCTCGCGGTTCACGCTCTGGGTGGGCCCCCTGCCCCTCCGCTGGAAGGCGGTGCACCGGGGCGTGACCGACCGCGGGTTCACCGACGTGCAGGCCGAGGGGCCGGCTGCCAAGTGGGAGCACACGCACTCCTTCGTGCCGCTCGACGACCGCACGACCGAGATCCGCGAGCACATCGAATACGAGCACAAAGGCGGCTTCTGGGGCGTCGTCACCCGAATTCTGTTTTCGAAGCCCAACCTCACCCTGATGTTCACCTACCGCAGGCTGGTCACGCGGTGGTTCCTGCGGCGCCGGTGAACAGGCCGGTAATCACAGAGTGCCACTCTGTGCTACAGGGGGCGCGTGTAGGTGCAGATTGGCAATCTGCACACGGTGGCCGGCCGGATTCACAGAGTGCCACTCTGTGCTACAGGGGGCCGGTAATCACAGAGCCCGGAGAGCCTACCGCGGCTCTCCCAAGCGTCTAACGAATAGTGCCGTCCGCCGGACGGTTTCGCCACCAGTTGGCGAGCACCGACGCGGAGGTGTTCATGAGCGGACCGAAGATGATCGGGGCGAGGCCGAGCGTGGCCACCTTGCCGAGCGTCGCCGCCAGTCCCGACGCCAGGCCGCAGTTCTGCATGCCCACCTCGATGGCGACGGTGCGGGCGGTGAGCCGGCTCTGGCCGAGCATCCGGGCGGCGCAATATCCGAGCAGGTAGCCGCCGAGGTTATGCGCGAGGCAGGCGACGAACAGGAGCGGCCCGATCTTCACAAGATTGTCGCGACCGACCGCGACGGTGAGCACGGTCATCGCGACGATGCCCGCCATCGAGAAGACCGGCAGGGCGGGCTCGATCCAGCGCCGCCGCTCCGGTGCCAGGTGGTGGAAGGCCAGGCCAAGGAGGATCGGCACGAGCACCATCTGCGCGATGTCGAGCATCATGGCCGACGCGTCGATCGCGATCATCTCGCCGGCGAGCCGCTGCATCAACAGCGGCGTGAGCAGCGGTGAGAGCAGTGACGCCAACGCCGTGATCGTCACCGACAGCGGCACATTCGCCCGGGCGATGTAGCTCATAACGTTTGAGGCGAGCCCCGACGGGGCCACGCCCACGAGCACGATCCCGGCCGCCACCTCGGGGGGAAAGCGGAACGCCGTCGCCACCGTGTAACCCAGCAGCGGCATGATCGTGAACTGGCAGACGAGCCCCACCGCCACGGCCACCGGCATCCGCAGCACCCCGGCGAAGTCGCCGGCGCTCAACGTGGCCCCCATGCAGAACATGATCAGCATGAGCAGCGGCTTGAAGAGCGACGTG
>JBJTIE010000206.1:0-7298 GCA_046094845.1 Planctomycetaceae bacterium
GATTCGTGTCAGGCCCTCGGTAATGCCGGCCAACGTAGCAGCGCGGTCGTCCAACGGCAGGTAGGTGAGGTCGATGTCGACAGACAGTCTGGGCATGTTGCGGACGAAGAAGTTGATCGCGGTGCCGCCTTTCAACGCAAACACCGTCTCTTCGGCAACCAGTGGCAGCAGATCCAGCATCAGCCGCACCTGCGCCTGATACGCATCGTTCATTCTTCCCCCAGCGCCCGCGGCACGACGATCTCGTACTTCGCCACGTAGGCGCCTTTGGGGACGATGCTCCGGGCGCCTTTGCCAAGGTCGATCCGGCTTCGCGCAAGCTTGGCCACCACCGGAAGCCCAGCCCGCTCGGCTAGGAATATGAAGAGCCTCTTCACCTTGACCGAGGAGCATGCCTCCAGGAGCGACTGCATCACCTGGGGCCGCAGCGTCCGCAGATTCTCGAGCAGGCCGTAGGTCTCCACGAGATCCATCCGCTCGGGTGCCAAGAGCAGGCATTCGAGGATCGCCCGTTCCGGCGCGGAAGCCACGAGCGGAAAACCGCCGAAATCGCGTGCGCGGACAGCGGCGCCGGCCGGCAGGAATTTCGAAGTCACATGTGTCACTTTCTCAGGCCAGCGATGCCGCCGAAACCAGAGTGGCGGTCGCACGCCTGGCGCCGAGAACAGCCACATCTGCTCCCGCCCAAGCCGAACAAACTGGCCGGCGCCCTCGGCGGCAAGGGCGGTGAGACCGCCGACGTGGACGGCCAGTCCGTCCTGTGCCTGGAGCGCGTGGAGCCCGCCTTGCCAGGTCGGGGAATCACCGGACCGCTTGAACACCCCGACCCCGACCGACTCGAGCCAGCCGCTGGCGACGTACTTCTGAGTGTGCTGCGGAGTCACCCCCAGGGCGGCCAGCGTAGACCGGGTCACCACCCCATGCCATGGTAGGGAATGGACAAGCGATTTCAATTTAGATTCGCTGGATATACCCGCGATATATTTCTAGCACGCAAATCAAAGCGGGTGCAAGAAACTGCCGCAGCCGTCACCCAGCCGTTATCGACGCGCTTTACAGGAAAGCGAAACGGCCGCGCCACTCGCATTCGCGAATGTCGCGGCCGTTGCAGGCTGCAACACAGTACCCCCACGGGGAGTCGAACCCCGGTTTTCGGACTGAGAACCCGACGTCCTGGGCCACTAGACGATGGGGGCGTCTACCGGATTGGTTCTAGCAGTGTCGGTCGGAGTGTCAAGCAGTCTTGAACGGGGCGTCCGGCGGGCCGTTTCGGCTGATTTTCCGGTCGAGGCAGCCGTTCGAACGGCTCACGGGGGCCGCCGCACACCGTCGGGCCGCCGCGGCAGCCGCCGGCCAACGACGAGCCCCACCCCGGCAGCGGCCAAGGCGGCCAACCCCGTGAACACGAGCCGCCGCCGCATGGTCGCCCGGTTCGACATGCCAGCGGCGAGGGCCGCCTGGAGGTGCTGGGTCGCAGTCCGCAGGGCCACTGAATCGATTCCCGACTCGACAGCCGGCAGCAGGCCGTCGGCTTCGGACCAGGCCAGCGGCGACGGGCCGTGCCGCGAAGGGGCAGCGGCCGCGACCGCCGACTCCGCAGCCTCGACCGCGCGGAGCAGATCGGCCGGCGTCGCGAACCGCTCCTCCGGCGTCTTCGCCAACAGCCGCTCCACGATCGCCCGCACGGCTGCTGGCAGATCGGGCCGCAGCGGTTCGAGCGGTGGCAGCGGCGCGCGAATGTGGGCGAGCACCACGCTCATCGCCGTGGGGCCACTGTAGGGCGGCCGACCTGCCAGCAGATGATACGCAGTCGCGCCCAGCGAGTAGAGGTCGCTGCGAATATCCACGGCATGGCCCTCCCCCTGCTCCGGGCTCATGTAGAGCGGCGTGCCGAGCGTCATGCCCGTCTGCGTGAGCTCGAGGTTCTCCGAGGCGATGCGGGCCAGCCCGAAGTCGGCCACCTTCACCTCGCCGGCCCGTGTCACGAGCAGGTTCTCCGGCTTGATGTCGCGATGCACGACGCCGCGATCGGCTGCACGCGCCAGCGCCGAGCCCACCTGCGCGAGCATGGCGAGTGACTGGGATGCATCGAGCGGGCCGCGGGCCTGAAGCCATGTCTTGAGTGACGGCCCGGCGACAAACTCCTCGACGAGCATGTGGATGCCGTCGATGCAGGCCACCTCGTGGATCTGCACGATGTTGCCATGCACGAGCGCCGCAGCCGCCCGCGCCTCCTGCTCGAACCGCTGCACGGCCCCGGGGTGCCGCAGCGTCTCCGGGCGAAGCACCTTGATCGCCACGTGTCGCCCCAGCGACACCTGCTCGCCGAGATAGACGTCGGCCATGCCGCCGCTTCCCAGCCGCCGCACGAGCCGGTATCCTCCGAGCGTCCGCCCGGAGAGATCGGCGGCCGCGACCGCCGCGGCAGGCTGATGCGGGCGGGAATCGGTGCTCATGTCGTCGGGCTCGGCGTCATGCTCATGCGATGCAGTATCGACCGCCGCTTCCCGGCGGGCAAACCCAGAGGATCATCCATGCCCAAGCCCAGTGCCGCAGAACTCCAGAAGGCCGCCAAAGATCTCGATCTCGCGACCACCGACTACGAGATCACGCTCGATACGACGCAGGGCCCGATCCGTCTCACGCTCGATTCGGCCGTCGCCCCGGGGCACGTTCGCAACATGGTGGCCCTGGCCGAGAGCGGCTACTACGACGGCGTCGCGTTTCACCGAATCATCAAGGGCTTCATGATCCAGGGCGGCTGCCCCGAGGGCACTGGCACCGGCGGCCCTGGCTACCGGATCCCCGCGGAGTTCAACAACACGCCCCACGAGCCGGGCGTGCTCTCGATGGCCCGCACCAACGACCCGAACTCGGCGGGCAGCCAGTTCTTCATCTGCCTGGAGCGGGTGCCCCACCTCGACAACCAATACACCGCCTTCGGCCGCACGGCCGACCAGGCGAGCCTCGACGTGGTGAAGGCGATCGGCAACGTGCGGACTGGTGGCGGTGATCGCCCGGTCGAGCCCGTCGTGATCAAGAAGGCGACGGTCAAGCGGATCCCGAAGCAGAAGTAATTCCGTCCCGTTCGGGGCGAGAAGTCCGTCGGCCGCGCCGGGTCACTCCCGGCGCCGGCCGCCGAAGACGGTCTTCAGGCCGAGCACGACGAGCGCGAGCCCGCCGGCCGCCGAGAGGAGCGCCGGCCCGTTCGTGAGCGGATTGAGTAGTTGCATGAGCTCGGCCTTGGGATCGGCAGATGGCGCCTGGGGCATCGGCGGCGGTGCCAGCTGGGCCACGAAGCCGGTTGGCGCCGGCACGTGCATCACCCGCTGCACGCTCGCATCGGTGGCGGCCGACGCAAGCCGTGTCGTTGCATCCGCCTCGCCGAGTCCGCGATCGATCGCGCGGGCGTCCGAAAACTCCGCGATCGGCGTGGGCGTGAACCCCTGCGATCCGGCCGCCGCCAGAAACGCCCGCACCCGCGTGGAGCAGCTGCCGATCGTGCGGCCGTCGTTTTGGCCGAAGAGCACGCCCGCGAGTTCGCGGCGCTCGTTGAAGATCGGCCCGCCCGAGTCACCCTGCCGGGCCTTCGCCACCAGCTCGACGAATTCCTTTGGATAGCCGGTGCCGGGCGAGAGGTAGTCGGTGCAGGCCCCGGTCTGCTCGCGGTAGGAACCGCGGCCGTAGCCCGCAATCGTGAGCTGCTCCCCGAGTGCCGGGGCTTCGGACGCGACCGCCACGGGCGTGGGCTCCGGCTTCCAGATCACGACGGCCGCGAGATCCCAGGCCTCGTCCCAACGGATCACCGAACCGGCCGACTGAAACCCGTCGGCGAACTGCACGAGCACGGCCGAGCGGCTGTCACGGACGACATGCCAGTTGGTGAGCACGAGCCCCTGCGACCGGTTCGCGTCCACGAGCACGCCCGAGCCGAGCGACGTGCCGGCCCGCTCGGGAGCCACGATCCGCACGACCGCCGGATGGGGCGTGTGACCGGTGAGCAGGTAGTCGGCCACCAGCTCGGGATCCCAGGTGTTCGTGGGACTACCCGCCTGGCCCCAGCCCCACCATGGCAGCTGGGCCACGGCACAGCGTGGCACCGCCCCCAGAGCGACGACCACACAGCCGATCGTGAGCAGCTGGCGGAGACGTCGCATGGTGGGGTTCCACTCGTGGAGTGTCAGGCGATCATCGCGGCACGCCTCGCACCGCCTGCCGCCGCATCTCGCGATCGAGAATACGTTGGAGCAGTTCACGCCGGAGCCGCTCGCGTTCGCAGGCGGCTCCAGGCACCGCGGACGAACCGTTTCTCGCCGGCGGCCCGAGCAGGCCTTTTTGATGGGTGATCATGCCGACGCTCCTGACGTCAGGGCAGCTGCCGGATTCAGCCGCAGCGAAGGAGAATCGGCCGCGGGCCCACACGATCTCTAGCCGGCTGCAGTCCCGCCGGGCCACCCGCAGGACCGCTACAGATTGCGGACCGCGAAGCCCCGTGGTCCGCACACTCCGTGTGCGGCTGGAGGCATGAATGCCAAGCGACCAGCTATTCGTTCGCCGGTTGGCACACCCGCAAGAAAAGAGCCCGGGCCTGTGGTCTTCAGACCGGGAGCCGCATGCGGAGCATGCGGACTACGGCGCGACCGGACTACGGGATGCGGACGGCGAAGCCTTCGGCGCGGAGCCGGTCGAAGAGGGATTCCGCGTGGCTGCGGTCGGCGGTTTCCACCGTCACCTGCACCGCCGTCGAAAACACGTCGCAGCCGGAGAACGCCCGGTCGTGCACGATCTCCTGCACGCTCGCGCCGGCCGCGGCGATCGCCGCCGTGAGCCGGGCGATGCCCCCCGGCCGATCACTCACCTCCGTGACGAACCGCCACCGACGGCCGGCGGTGGCCAGGCCGTGGTCGATGAGCCGGTCGAGAATCGTGAGGTCGATGTTGCCGCCGCAGAGGAGGAGCACGACCCGCTTCCCGCGGAGATCCTGGCAGCCGTCGTCGAGCAGCCCGGCGAGCGCCGCCGCTCCGGCCCCCTCCACGACCGTCTTCTCCAGTTCGAGCAGCCGCAGCACCGCGAGCGAGAGGGCATCTTCGCCGACGGTGATCACGCGATCGACGAGCGGTGCCGCCAGGGCAAACGACAGGTCGCCCACTCGGCCCACCGCGAGGCCGTCGGCCAGCGTGGGCCGAACGGGCACCTGCACGGGCTGGCCCGCCGTAAGCGAGGCGCCGAAGCTCGGGGCCGCCGTCGGCTCGACCGCGATGATCCGGGTGTCAGGCCGCAGCGCCTTCGCCACGACCCCCACGCCGGCCAAGAGGCCCGCGCCCCCGGTCGGCACCACGATCGCATCGACGTCGGGTACCTCCTCGAGAATCTCGAGGGCCATGGTGCCCTGCCCCGCGATCACCCGCGGATCGTCGAAGCCGTGCACGCGGTTGAGCCCCTCCCGTTCTGCGAGTTCAACCGCGAGCCGGCGGGCGTCGTCGAACGTGTCCCCTTCGAGGATCACGCGGGCCCCGAGCCGCCGGCAGGTGGCCACCTTCACGAGCGGTGCGAACCGCGGCATCACGACGGTCACGGGCACGCCGAGCAGCTTGCCGTGGTAGGCGAGGCCGAGGGCATGATTGCCGGCCGATGCGGCGATGACGCCCCGGGCCCTCTGGGCCTCGTCGAGCAGAAGCAGCGCGTTGCGGGCACCCCGCTCCTTGAAGCTGCCGGTCCGTTGCAGGAGGTCGAGCTTGCAGAAGACCTCGGCGCCGGTGAGTTCGGAGAGCGGCACGCTCGGCGGGCACGGCGAGTGGTAGATGCCGGAGCGGATTCGCTCGTGGGCCGCGCGGATGTCGGCGAGCGTGACGGCGGCGGTCATCGGCTGGTGATTCTCCGCGGGGCGTGAAACGGGCGGACGTCGATCCATTCCATGCCGGCCCGGCGGGCGGCCTCGATGCCGAGGTCGCTGTCTTCCCACACGACACACCGTTCGGGCCGTGCCCCGAGCCGCCGGGCCGCCTCCAGGAATGGATCGGGGTCGGGCTTGTGGCGGGAGGTGTCTTCACTGGCGACGATCGTGTCGAACGAGCCGGCGAGGCCGATGTGGGCCAGGATCTTGCCCACCACGTCGTGGTAGCCGCCGGTCACCACCGCCATCGGCACACGGCCCCGCGACCGCCGCACCACGTCCACGACCGGATCGATCGGCAGCACTTCGGCGAGCTGGTCGAGGAACGACCGCTCCTTCACCTGCGCCGCATGCTCCACGTCGACCGCGACGCCCGCCTGGGCGAAGAGCGTGGCCACGATGTCGCGGGTGGGCCGGCCGCCGAGCGAATAGAAGTGGTCTTCGTCGAACTCGATGCCATGCGGGTTCGTGACCTCGAGCCAGGCGAGGTAGTGGGCCGGCATCGTGTCGGCGAGCGTGCCGTCGCAGTCGAAGAGCAAGGCGTCGTGGTTCTGGAGTTGCCACATGGTCGGGGAGGCTCGGCGGGGCGTGGGAGAGGGCCGCAGAAGTCCGGTTATACGGCCTGGAGCGGTTTTTCGCCGCGGTGCCGGGCCCGGCACGAAGCGAGGGTAACCTATGGTTTTGATCATGAAGCTGCCGCCGCTTGGAATCCGGTCTCGCCTGTTGCTGCTGGGCATCCTCCCGGCGGCCGTGATCCTGGCCGCCGTGCTGGCGGCCAACTTCCTGCGGATGCGGAGCCTCTTGCTCTCGTTCGGCGAGGAGATTCTGCGCGACCGCGTGAAGGCGATCGCCGCGGGAATCGACCGCGACACCCGCGAGGCCGTGACGGTGGCCCGCGGCCTGGCGATGGCCATGGAAAACGGCCTTCTCGGCCGCCGGGCCGACGCGATCCGCCTGGCCCGCGACGTGCTCGACTCGTATCCGCAGTTCACCGGCGTGTCGCTCGGCCTCGAGCCGAATGCCGACGGCCTCGATGGCAGGCCAAGCCCCGACGTGCCGGCCGAGGCCCTCGGCGAAGGCGGCCGGTTCATTCCCTACTGGAGCCGCGATGCCGCGAATCCCGCCACGCTCCGGCTCAACCGGCTCGTGATGCTCGACAGCCTCTATTACGCCGGCACGAAGGAGCGGTTCCTCGATCCGGGTCAGGCCGACAAGGCGCTCGTCACCGAGCCCTACGACTACGACGGCCGGCTGATGGTCGAGCAGATGGTGCCGATCGTGATCGACGGCCACTTCGCGGGCGTGGCCGGCGTCGATCGGGCGATCGATCAGGTGGCCCACGACCTCGCGGCGATCCAGCGGCAGCAGCGTGACGCCGGCTGGCACGTGGAGGTGTTTCTGATCA
>JBJTIE010000207.1:0-2246 GCA_046094845.1 Planctomycetaceae bacterium
AACGGCGCCGTCACGTTCGCCAAGACGCTCAATGGCGACTCCACGCTCGCCGTCAACACGGCGGGCGTCACCACGTTCGGCGGCGCGGTCGGCAATGTCACCGCGCTCAAGAGCCTCACCACCGACGCCGCCGGCACGACAAAGATCAACGGCGGCTCGGTCGCCACGAGCGTCGCCGCCGGCCAGGTCTACAACGACGACGTCGAGCTCGGTGCCAACACCATTCTCACGGCCACGACCAACGGCGCCGTCACCTTCGCCAAGACGCTCAATGGCGATGCCACGCTGGCGGTCAACACCGCCGGCACCACCACGTTCGGCGGCACGGTTGGCAACGCCACCGCGCTCAAGAGCCTCACCACCGACGCCGACGGCACCACCACGATCGGCGGGGGCTCCGTGGCCACGACCGGTATCCAGATCTACGGCGATCGCGTGCAACTCGATGCGAACACCACACTGCCCGCCTCGGGCGTGGAGTTCAAGGCGAAGGTCGAGGGGCACCAGCGGGAGCTGACGATCGACGCCGGGGCCGCCGGCGTGATCTTCGGGGGCGACGTCGGCACGGCCGCCTTCCCGATCGGCGAACTCGATGTCGAGTCCGTGGGGAACGTCGTCATCAACGGCGAAATCCATTCCTCGGGTCCGGTCACGATCGAGTCGTCCGCGGGCTCGATCTCCGGCGATGCGAACAATGCGATCCGCTCCAAGGGACTCGCGTCGTTCGACGACACGATCACGCTCAAAGCTGCGACCGGCATCGGTGCCGGGACTCCGATCGCCGTCGAGGCTCCGCTCGGCGTGGCCGCCAAGGTCACCACCTCCGGCGGCATCGCGTTGCGAGGCATCGGCGACCTCGTCGTGCCGGCCGCAGGCCTCGACGCCCCCGGCACGATCTCGCTCGCAGCCAGCGGAACCATCAGCGTGCCAAGCGCCGGCACGATCAAAGGCGGCGACGTCGTGACGACGAAGGAAATCCTGTGGTCGGTGCTCAACGCGACCGACTCGGGGGCGGGGTCGCTGCGGCAGGTGCTCCTCAACGTCAGCGACGTCGGTGACTGCAACGCCTCGGGAACCGACGCCGTGCTGCTGTTCGACCTGGTCGGGCCGACGAGCGGGACGGGTACGACGGTGATCTCGCTCACATCGCAGCTGCCTGACGTGTCGGCCGCCGTGACGCTCGACGGCACGTCCGCTGGCCTGGTGCTGGACGGCGGACGAACCGTCGCGAGCGGCCTCGCCTACGGTTCGAGCGCAGCCGGAAGCGTTCTGCGGGGGGTGACGCTCCGCAACTTCACCGGCTTCGGTGTCCAACTCGTCAACGCACAGAACGTGCTGGTGGACACGATCGTGGTGCAGAGCCTCAATACCTCGACGTCGATGGGGCTCTTCGCGACCGGCACGCTCACGGGCAGTCGAATCATCGGCAGCAGCTTCTCTGGCGGCCTTCGCGGGGCATTGCTCGTATCCACACGCAACCTCGCCTTCGGCGAGCTCGGCCGGGGCAACACGCTGTCGAACAACCTGGCAGCCCCGACCAACCGCAAGTTCGCCGGGACCGGCATCCGGTCCGAGGGGGACTGCACGGGCACGATCGTCGCCGGCAACACGTTCACCGGCAACAACTACGGCTTCGCCTTCATCGGGGCCCGCAACCTCGCCCTGCGCAACAACACGTTCACCCGCAACAGCATCGCCGGGATCTATATTGAGGCCGACAGCTCGGGGAGCACCCAGACGGGCAACACGTTCGGCACCGGCAGCGAGCGGAACAAGGTCAACGTGCTGCGGGCGAAGCGGTCGCGGTTTGGTTGAGCCGCTGCCGCGGGATCAGGCAGCCCGGAGTCGGAACCCCGCCTGCGGGAGCCGCACGACCATCGGCCGCGAGTCGAACGCCACGACCGTCTCCGCGGCCCGCTGGGCATAACCCGTCACGCAGGCCGGCAACACGTCGCGGCGCCGGAAGTAGCGATCGTTCTCCGTACCCACGGCGTTCCGCACCCACGACGGATCGACCGGGTGCCATTGGTGAACGAACGGGTGCTGGAACATTCCCTTCACCCGGATCCCGAGCTTCTCGGCCCGCAGCTGCAGGTCGCGATCCTCGAGCCCCCAACCCACAAAGGCCTCGTCGAAGCCGTTGAGCCGCTCGTAGTCGCTGCGGGCGATGCCGATCGCATTGTTCGCATCGCCGGAGATCGAGCCCGCGGACGACTCGATCGTGACCGGACCCGAGGAATGGATTT
>JBJTIE010000208.1:0-9473 GCA_046094845.1 Planctomycetaceae bacterium
ATCGAGAACGAGGCCTTGTCCTTGATGAAGGCGTCCATGCCCTTGCCGCCGATCCGCCCCGCCACCACGCTGCGGCGCGTGGTTTCGGCGACCAAGAACGACTGGAGCGCCATCCTCTGGCACAACGGGAAGTTCCACGAGAGCCGGAAGTATCCCGAGCTCGAGATCCTCGACCGCGTGGGCGGCGGCGACAGCTTCGCCAGCGGCCTCGCCTTCGGCTTCCTGGAGTTCAACTGCCCCCAGAAGGCGGTCGAGTACGGCGCCGCCCACGGCGCCCTGGCCAGCACCACTCCCGGCGACACCTCGATGGCCACCCGGGCCGAGGTGGAGAAGCAGATCAAAGGGGGCGGCGCCCGCGTCGTGCGGTGATTACGGCAGGTCGATCCACGACTTGCAGCCGCCGAAGCTGTCGTGCCAGGGCACGGTGAGCGGCTCGGGCAGCGGCTGCACGTCGACGACGAGCACGTGCAGTTCGTCCTGCCAGCGGTGGAACCGCTCGGCGACGACGGCGTCGCTCCAGACGTGCCGCGGGCGGAAGGCGGCGAGCTCGGCGAGCGAGCGAATCCGCAGGGCCTCGCCCACGCGAGCCACATGGGTGAACACGACGGCCCCCTCGGGCGGCCGGTCGGCGTCGATGCCGTCGAGCAGGTCGCGGGCCTCCGGGATCAGCTGCTCGGCCGACTGGTGGAGGAACGTCGGCATCAGCAGAAACTCCGGCTGCTCCACGCGAAAGCCGCCGGCCGGTTCGACGATGCCGCCCTTCCGCAGAATCACGTCCTGCCGCCCGCGGGCCAGCGCCCGGCAGATCGCCGCCCATTCCTTGAACGCCGTCCGCAAGTGGGTGGAATGCATCGCTCGGCAGGCGTGGGGTGAGGGATCAGCCCGTAGCCGCAGAGTGGCAGTCTGCGAAACGCGGCGATGTGCAGATTACCAATCTGCACCTACAGGTGGCATGCGATGTGCAGATTACCAATCTGCACCTACAGGTGGCATGCGGTGTGCAGATTACCAATCTGCACCTACTGGGCGGGCCGGATGTGGATGCCGTCGGCGGTGAGCTGAATGACGGGGATGCCGAGCTTCGGATCGAAGATGGCGGTGCCGCGGATCACGACGTCCTGCCCCTCCTTGATCCCGAACAGCGTGCGGGCGTCGATCGGGAGCTCCTTGCCATCCGCTCCCACGAACTGCACGGCGGCGATCGGTGAATTGGCCTGCCGCTTCTTGCAGAACGGGCAGTCGTCGGGCTTGTGCCCCGGTTTCTTGGCATGGTCGTCGGCCGGAATCTCCAGCATCGAGAACGAGGCCTTGTCCTTGATGAAGGCGTCCATGCCCTTGCCGCCGATCCGCCCCGCCACCACGATCGGCTGCGGGGTCGTGGTGAGCTTCTGCTTGGCGGCGGCGAGCGTGATGGCGCCGGCAGGCTCTTCGGCGAGCAGCAGCTGGCCGCGGACGGCTGCGGCGTCGATCTCTGCCCGGGCGGCCACGACACCCGTCGCCGCGGCCAGTGCGATACCGACGATCAGAATCCTGCGGCTGATGCTCATCGTCATATCGGTTGGATGTGATCCCATCGCTTTCGCTCCGAGCTTCCTGAGAGTGCTTACGGGGTCAGTGTGCCCTGGAGCGCCGTGATCGCGTCGTCGATGCGCTCGGCCAGCGAGGCGTGCACCTCGGCAGGTGGCTTCGCCTTGCCCTCGGGGGCGTGGAGAGCCGTGTCGAGCGTGTCGAAGCACTCGAACAGCTCGTCGAGCGCCTTCGCCGCAGTGGCCTTGGCCTCCGCGCCCAGCTTCTCTTTCGACAGGAGACCCTGCACATCCTCGATCACGTGGCCCAGGGCGTGCACGGCGTCGTCGGCGGCGTCGGTGGCTCCGGCCGCGAGGTGCTTCCTGATGGCGGCCACGGTCGCCTGCAGCTGGACGACACCCGCGGCGAACGACTCGGGATGGTCATGTTCGTGCTCGTCATGATCGTGACCATGATCGGCGTGGTCGGCATGGTCGTGGGCGGCAGGGGCTTTGCCGGCTGTCGGCGCGACCGGGGGCGACGACGACGAGCAGCCCGTCGTGATCAGGCAGGCCAGGACGGCAACCGAGAACAAGCGATGGATCCGGTGGATCATGGAATACTCCTGAACGACGCGTGATGCCGAGAGCCTATCGGCTGCGGCGATCATGATGCAACTGGTTTGCGAGACGATTCAAACACGGCGTCGGCCACCAGGCAGATGAGCGACCGCTCCGGGAGCTCGAGGGGCTGTGTGAAATCGACGGCGGGGCCGCGGCCGCCGGGGAGACTGTCGGCCGGCGCCGGCCGGCCCGTGTGCACGAACAGCCGCCACGGAAGGGACCGGATCACCGGGGGACGCGGCAGCGTGAACACCCGCGGCAGCGAGCCGGCATGGGCGAGAATCAGCACGTGCCGGGGGATGCCCGCCAGACCGCCGGCCGCGGGGTCGTCTTCCGTTTCCAGCTTCTCGCGCGACGGAGCCCCGAAGAAACAGCTGATGCTGCCGTCGGCCGCATACCAGTCGATGTGCTCACCCTCCGGCGAAAACCACTCCACGTCGGGCAGCGTGCCGGACGCCGCCGAGCCGCCGACCAGGAACGACCGCCGCCGCAGCGTGGGATTGCCGAGCCGGAATTGGATGAGCTCGCGGACGAACCGCACCGTGTCGGCGTGCGTCTCGAGCAGCGACCAATCGAACCACGACACGGCATTGTCCTGGCACCAGGCGTTGTTGTTGCCCCCCTGGGTGCGCCGGCACTCGTCGCCGGCGAGGAGCATCGGCACGCCCTGGCTCAACAGCAGGGTGGCCGCCAGGTTCCTGACCTGCCGCGCCCGCAGCGCGTTGACGTCGGCCCGCTGCGTGGGGCCCTCCACGCCGTAGTTCTCCGCGAAGCTGTTGTCGTCGCCGTCGCGGTTGCCCTCGCCTTTGGCCTCGTTGTGCTTCTCGCGGTGGCTCACGAGATCGTTGAGCGTGAAGCCGTCGTGCGAGGTCACGAAGTTGATGCTGTGATACGGCTGCCGGCCGTCGTCGCCATAGAGGTCGCTCGAGCCGGCGAGCCGCGTGGCCAGATGGCCGGTCTGGGCGAAGTCGCCTCGCCAGTAGCGGCGGACGTCGTCGCGATAGCGGCCGTTCCATTCGGCCCACCGCAGGCTGGCGAACGAGCCCACCTGGTAGGCGCCCGCGGCGTCCCAGGCCTCGGCGATGATCTTGGTGTCGGCGAGAAGCGGGTCTTCGGTGATCAGTTCGACGATCGGCGGATTCGGCAGGATCTCGCCGTTGCGGTCGCGGGAGAGCACGCTCGCCAGATCGAAGCGGAAGCCATCGATGTGGTAGTTGTGCACCCAGTGCCGCAGGCAGAGGAAGATCAGCTCGCGGACGATCGGGTGGTTGCCGTTGACCGTGTTGCCGCAGCCGGTGTAGTTGCGGTAGGTCGAGCCGCCGTCGCCCAGCATGTAGTAGACGCGGTTCTCCAGGCCCTTGAAAGAGAACGTGGGGCCGAGGTGGTTGCCCTCCGCGGTGTGATTGAAGACGACGTCGAGGATCACCTCGATGCCGGCCGCATGGAGCGCCCGCACCATTTCCTTGAACTCGCGGACCTGGCAGCCCGGTTCGGTGCCGGAGGCATAGCCCCGATGCGGCGCGAAGAAGGCGATCGGGTCGTAGCCCCAGTAGTTGCGGCGGTCCGAGGGAAACGCCAGCGAGGGGATGTGCGGAGCGAACTCGTGCACCGGCATCAGTTCCACCGCCGTCACGCCGAGCGACTTCAGATACGGAATCTTCTCGATCACGCCCCGGTAGGTGCCGGGATGATCGACGCCGCTGGTGGGGCTCTGCGTGAAGCCCCGGACATGCAGCTCGTAGATCACCGTGTCGGCGAGGCCGCGGCGGAGATGCCGATCCCCCTGCCAATCGAAGGCGTCGTCGATCACGACGCACTTCGGCGGCCGCAGGATGCCGTCCGATCCGAGCGTGAAATCGCCGACCAGGGCCCGGGCATAGGGGTCGATCAGCCGGGCGGCGCCGTCGAACCGCTGACCACGCTCCGGGTCGAACGGGCCGTCGGCCTGAAAGTGGTACAGCTGACCCGGGCCGAGCCCCGGCACGAACACGCTCCAGATGTCGCCCCAGCGATCCCTGGCCGGGTCGAGGGTGATCACCTCGGCGGGATCATCCGCGTCGGGCGTGTCGTAGAGGAGCACCCGCATCGCCGTCGCCGAGTGGCTGTAGACGACGAACTGCACGCCCGCCGGGTGTCGCCCCAGGCCCTCGTGGAGCAGGGCGCCGTAGGGCAGGGGATGGCTGAACTGCAGCGGCGGCAGGGGGCCGCGGGCGAGCGTCCGCGTGGTGGGCAGTGTCGGTTTCCGCAGCGGCATGACGGGAATCATACCACCGCCGCCTGCGCCCCGGCGGCGGCGGGGCCTCCTTGCGGGATGGCGGGCGGCGGCGATGATAGCCACATGAGCGGAGCCACGTATTCAAGTGCCGGCGTCGATTTGGAACTCTACCGCGAGGGCATGGCCCGGCTGCCCGCGCACATGCGGCGGACACAGTGCCCGCGGGTGATGAGCCCCGAGGGGGGTTTCGCGGCCCTCTTTCAGCTCGACTTCAAGGGGATGTTCGCCCGCGGCTACGAGGACCCGCTGCTGGTGTCGTGCACCGACGGCGTGGGGACGAAGCTCAAGATCGCGGTCATGGCCGGCGTCCACCACACCGTCGGCATCGACCTGGTGGCGATGAGCGTCAACGACGCCCTCTGCACCGGCGCCGAGCCGCTGTTCTTCCTCGACTACGTGGCGATGTCGCACGACGACCCGAACCTGCTCGAGCAGATCGTCCGCGGGATCGCCGATGCCTGCGTCGAGTGCGAGTGCGCCCTCGTGGGCGGCGAGACCGCGATCCTGCCCGACATGTACCAGCGGGGCGAATACGACCTGGCCGGATTCTGCGTGGGCGTCGTGGATCGCACGCGGCTGGTGGACGGCCGCCAGATCCAGCCCGGCGACGTCGCCCTCGGCATCGCCTCCAGCGGCTTCCACTCCAATGGCTTCAGTCTCGTTCGCAAGGCCGTCTTCGACATCGGCGGGCTCGCGTGTGGCGACGCCGTGCCAGCCCTCGGCGGCCGCACCGTGGCCGACGCGCTGCTCACGCCCACGCGACTCTATGCCCGCCCCGTGAAGGCGGTGCTCGGCCGCTACCGCGATCAGCCCGTCGTACACGGCATCGCCCACATCACCGGCGGCGGCCTCGTGGAGAACCTCGCCCGGATCGTGCCGCCGCACGTGCAGGTGATGCTCGACCGCGGCTCCTGGCCGGTGCCGCCGGTCTTCCCCTGGGTGCAGGGCCTCGGCGGCATCGCGGCCGACGAGATGGAGCGGGTCTTCAACATGGGCATCGGCATGGTGCTCATGGTCGCGCCCCAAGCCGCCGACGCGATTCAGCTGCAGTTGGCCGACGTGGGTCACGAGAGCTTCCGGCTCGGCACCGTCCGTGCAGCCGGATCGAGCGACGAACGCGTCGTGCTGGCGTAGGGTGATCCACGCTGCGCGGGGGCGACGACGTCCGCTCCGCAACGTTGCAACGCCGTCTGCCCCGCCCCCCTGTAGCCGCGGAGTGGCGCTCTGCGTCGCCCGGATGTAGCCGCGGAGTGGTACTCTGCGTCGCCCGGATGTAGCCGCGGAGTGGTACTCTGCCGGAATGCGGTAGGCAGCGGTTTTCGGCCATCGCGATGCCGGCTGGCGGTGCCACCGTGTGCAGACTGCCAGTCTGCACCTACTCGCTGCGCGGGGGCGACGACGTCCGATCCGCAACGTTGCAACGCCGTCTGACCCGACCCCTGTAGCCGCGGAGTGGTACTCTGCGTCGCCCGGATGTAGCCGCGGAGTGGCACTCTGCGGAATGCGGTTCGCCACGTCGTTTGGCCATCGCGATGCCGATTGGCAGCGCCACCGTGTGCAGACTGCCAGTCTGCACCTACTCGCTGCGCGGAGGCGGGGCCCTCACTTCCGCGCTCTGACTTCGTCACGATCAGAGAACGGTCTCGGGAGGGGTCGCCCATGCCCCGGGAGCCGGACGCTCGCTGCGGGCATCCATGCCCTCCGCTCGCTCGGATGCCGCCTTCGCTCCGCCATCCTGGCTGCGCTCGGCGGCATACGCCGGCTCTCGGGGCATGGGCGACCCCGACCCTGTGCGACCCTACAGCGGCCGGACGATCGACTGGCTGCGCCAGTAGTCGAACAGCGTCTCGATCGAGTTGACGCCGCCGCCAGTGCCGCTCTTGTTGACGCCGCCGTAGGGAACGCCCTTCGGAAACACGTTGTGGGCGTTGATCCAGCTGTTGCCCGCCACCATCGACTCCGCCACGCGGGCGGCGCGGCCGAGGTCGCTCGTCCAGACGCTGTTGGCGAGGCCGTAGTCGGTGTCGTTGGCCATCGCCACCGCCTCGTCCTCCGTGGAGAAGCTGGCGAGATAAGCCACCGGGCCGAAGATCTCCTCGCGGGCGGCCACGTTGTCGAGCGTGCCGGCGAGCAGGGCGGGCTTCACGTAGTAGCCGTCGCGGCCGGGCACCGCGGCCGGCCCCCCCTCGACCACCGCCTTCGCCCCCTGCTGCATGCCCTTCTCCAGGTATGAGAGCACCCGGGCCCGCTGCTTCGCGTTGACGACCGGCCCCATCGATGACGAGCCGTCGAGCTGGTGGCCGACCTGCACCTTCTGCATCCGCGTGCGGCACTCGTCGACGAACCGGTCATAGATCGAGCGGTGAACGAGCCAACGGGTGGCGTCGCAGCAGACCTGGCCGGTGTGGAACGTGATCGCCCCCACGAGCTTCTCCGCCGTGGCCGCCACGTCGACATCGTCGAACACGACCGCCGCCCCCTTGCCGCCGAGTTCGAGCTTCACGGGAACCAGGTTGCGGCCGCAGGCCTCGCCCACGAGGCGGCCCACTTCGGGCGAGCCCGTGAAGCTCATCCGCTTGAGGCCCGGATTGGCCGAGAGCGCGGCGCCGGCCCCTGCGCCCGTGCCGGTCACCACGTTGATCACGCCGTCGGGGATGCCCGCCTCACGGGCCAGCCGGGCGAGGTAGATCGCGGAGAGCGGCGTGTCTTCCGCCGGCTTGATCACGCAGGTGTTCCCCGCGGCGAGGGCAGGGGACACACCCCAGCCGATCAGGAGGAACGGAAAGTTCCAGGGGAAGATAAAGCCGCATGGCCCCCAGGGATTGCGGACCGTCCAGGCCTCGTGCCCCGCCACCGCCAGCACGTTCCGCCGCTGCACGTGCTGCGCCATGTCGGTGAAGTAGCGCAGGGTATCGACGAAGTTCTGCACGTCACCGAGGGCCTGGCCCAGGATTTTGCCCGCGTCGAGCGACTCGATCTGCCCGATGATCGGCTTGTGCTTCTCGATCGCATCGGCGAGCCGGTGGAGATGCGCGCCCCGCTCGTTGGGCGTCATCGTGGCCCAGCCCGACCGCTTGAAGGCATCGGCGGCGGCCCTGACGGCCTGATCGACCTCGGCCGCGGCGAGCACCGTGAATTCCGCGATCGGCTCGCCCGTGCCCGGATCACGCGTGGCCATCGTCTCGCCGCTGGCGGCGGCGACATCCTTGCCGCCGATCACGCTCTTCAGCGGCGACTCGGCCAGGAACTTCTCAACTTCGGGCAGCAGGCGGGCTGGGGCGGCAGTGGCCATCGTGGGGCTCCAGAAGGACGTCGCGTGATGAAAGGCGGTAACAGGATACAACGCAGCCATTACGAATGTCGCGGGCAGTTGTACGCAATCACCGTAGTCCGCACACTCCGTGTGCGGTCGGAGGCCTGAAGGCCGAGAGACCGAACTATTCGTCCTGAGGTTCGCGGGTCTGCAAGGCAATAGCTCGAACCTGTGGTGTTTTGACCGTGGGCCGCATGCGGAGCATGCGGAGCATGCGGAGCATGCGGACTACGGGAAAACACTCACCGGCCGGTTGTGCCCAATCCTGCCGAGGCCGCGCGGATTTCCGGCGGCGGGCAACAGGACGGACCGGCCCGCTCGAGCGCCGCGAGCACCTGCGACTCCGTGATCAAGTCGCGAAGCACGATCGGATCGGGAAGCGGGCTACCGGGCTTCGCGGCCGGAAAGATCGCGAGCAGCGGGATCGACTTGCTCTGCAAGCTTTCGAGCATCTGCTTGATCTCGAGCGAGCCATCGGTCCAATCGGCGAGCACCGGCACGACGCGATTCTTCTCGACGGCAGCCTTGACCCGGGTCGTCTCGATGGCCGTCGCCAGGTTGAACTTGCAGGTGGGGCACCAATCGGCCGAGAAATCAACCATGACGGTGGAGCCCCGCTCCCGCAGTTCGGCCAGTCGGGCCCGCGTGAACGGCTGCTCCCATTCGATCACCTTCTTCACCGGCCCCAGAAACATGAAGGCGGCCGTGCCGATCGCCGTGGCCAGCACGGCCCCCTGCACCCAGCGGCCAAAGCCGACGGCCCCCTGCCGCTCCTGGGCCCGGCCCACCCACCAGCAGGCCATCCAGATGCCGATCAGCATCGCCAGCGTGGGGACGAACCATTGCGGGTTGAGGAACGTGAACAGGTAGACGACCGTGCCGAGCATCACGAAGCCCAGCACCTCCTTGAACGTGCCCATCCAGGCGCCGGGGCGGGGGAGAAACTTCACGAGCCCCGGAACCAGGCCGACGAGGATGTAGGGCAGGGCCATGCCGGTGGCGATCGCACCGAACACGGCATAGGTGACCGCCGTCGATTGGGCGAGCGTGAACCCGAACACAGGTCCGAGGAACGGGCCGCTGCAGGGCGTGGCGAGCACGGTGCTCAACACGCCCTTGAGAAACGCCCCCATCGGGCCCTCGCGGGTCTGCACGTGTCCGGCCTGCTCGCCGATGAAGCCCGGAATCGGCAACTCCCAGATCCCGAGGAACGAGAGCCCGAAGGCGAACACGATCCCGAGCATCGCGATGTTGAACGTCGCCGACGTGAACTGCTCGCCCCAGGCGAGGTTGGAACGGCCGAGGCCGATGTTGGCCGCGACGCTCGCCGTGGCCAGCGCGAAGAAGACGGCATAGAGCCCGGCGCAATACCAGAGGTTCATCTCGAAGACCTCGCGGCGGGCCCGTCCCGACTGCTGGGCGAACGACATCAGCTTCAGACCGAGCACCGGCAGCACGCAGGGCATGAGATTCAGGATCAGACCGCCGGCGAGTCCCATCAGGAGCACCGCGGGCAGCGTGAGCGGCGCGGCGGCGGATTGGCCGCCGACCGCGACCTGTCTCCCGGGCGGCGTGGGAGGATCAGCCGCCCCGGCTGCCGACGGCCTGACGGCGGCAGGAGCTTGGGCCGCTTCGGCATACCGGGCAGCGGCGAACTCGCTGCTCCCCGTCGCCGGGACGTCCCCCTGCGGCAGCGGCACCGCGAGCCGCACGCCGGCCGGCGGGTCGCAGGTGGTCTCACTGCAGGTTTGAAAGC
>JBJTIE010000209.1:0-2284 GCA_046094845.1 Planctomycetaceae bacterium
GGCGAGGAACGTGAGCGCCGTGCCCGACCGGGGCTGCGTGACGTAGGCGTCGTCCTTGACGAGCTTGGCCCAGGCGGCCGTCTGCTTGGCCTCCTCGCCGTTCTGGCCGTGGCACTCGCCGATCAAATAGAGCGCGGCGGCGGCATAGACGACGTCGTCTGGAAAGTAGTCGAGCACCTCCTGGTAGGCCTGGATCGCGGCGTTCCGCTTGTCGAGCCGGTGGAGGCAGCGGCCCATCCGCAGGAGCACGTAGGGCAGGGCGGCGCTCTTCGTGAATTCGAGCGAATGGGCCTTGTAGCCGGCGTAGGCCCCCTTGAAGTCCTGCTTCGCGAAGAGCTTGTCGGCCTCCTCCAGGTTCAGGCTCTCGAACGTGTCGAGCTTGGCGAAGTCGGCCGGCGGGTAGACGACCTCCTCCTGGGCCCGGGCGGCCTGGCCGGCGAGGGCGGCGAGCAACACGAACACCGACGCCATGCGGGGCAGGGCGGACCGACACGAACATCGCATGCTGCGAAATTCCGGGCGGGATGTGGGGGCGGGAGCTGCGGAGGATGTCGACAATCTGCAGTGAGTATACCTTCGCCCCACGAAAAACACAATTTTCTGGCTTGGGAGACGCCCGCCGGAAGGCTGCGGTAGGATGAGTCCCATGCGTCGCTCATCGCTCGCCGCCCGCCTTTCCCCCCTGATGGCGTTCCTCCTGCTCGCGGCGCTGGCGGCCAGCGCGGAGCCGCCGGGCGCGGCGGACGAACTGCCTGCCGAACTGAAGCTGCCCGGCCTGCGGATCGACTTTCGCCAGCGGCTCGTGGACGTCGATGCCACGGTCTGTCTGCACGACGGGCTGCTCGAGCTCGTGGCCTGCGGCAAGGGCACGAAGGAGCACGAGTCGATCATCGCCATCGAGACGCGTCCCATGCACGTGCATGCGGCCCTGCTCGCCCTCGGTGCCGAGCCGGGCCGTCCCGCGATGCTGTTCCCCAACGTCGGTCCGGGGGGCGACCCCGTCGAGGTGTCGCTGGTCGTGCCGAACGAGGCAGGCGATCCGGTCGAGCGGACGATCGACGCCTTCGTGGCGCTCGCGGGAGGCGAACTCACCGGCCTGCCCCCCGCCGGCGGCGACGCCGATCCCCCCACGTTTCCAAAGACGTTCGTGTTCGCCGGCTCGCAGATGCACAAGGAGGGAGACGGGCCGGCGGTCTACGTGGCCGACGAGACCGGCAGCGTGGTCTCGATCGTGACCTTCGGCGACGAACTGCTCTGTCCCACCGAGATCCAGAGCAGCGACAACGGCGACCTGGTCTGGAGGGTCGATGCCACGCACCTTCCGAAGGTGGGCGAGAAGGTCGTGCTGCGGCTGCGGCCGCGGTCGCGGCGGGAGGTGCTGCAGATGCGCGGCTGGGAGGTGCTCGTCAACCGCGCGCTGGTGGAGCGGCAGGCCGAGGCGACGGCACGGGCGATTCAGCTCCTCGACGAGCAGCTCGCGGAAATCGAGAAGGTCGTGCCCGCCGCGGCGCTGGAGGAGCTGCGGAAGGTGCCGCTCTATCTGAACCCGCAGTATCCGGGCGAGCCACCGGGGGCCGAATACCATCCCGACGCAACCTGGCTCCGCGAGCATGGCCGCGATCCGGTGATGGCGCAGGGGGTCGAATTCACCAACATCGACGTCTTCGCAGCCGACCGGGAGCGGATGCCCAACTTCGTCCTCCACGAGCTCGCCCACGGCTACCACCACCGGTCGCTGCCGAACGGGTTCGACAACGCGGAGATCCTGGCGGCGTATGCCCGCGCGAAGGAGAGCGGGATGTACGACAAGGTCGAGCGGTGGTTCGGCGGCGGCAGGCCCAACACCGTCGAGTCGGCCTATGCCCTGACGACGCCCCCCGAATATTTCGCCGAAACGTCCGAGGCCTTCTTCAGCCGCAACGACTTCTACCCGTTCACGAACGCCGAGTTGCGGCGGCACGACGCGGCGATGTTCGAGCTCCTCACGCGACTCTGGCGGGTGGAGTGACGCCGCCGCGCGGACGCCCTCCCCCCTGTAGCACAGAGTGGCACTCTGTGATTACCGGCCTGCCACCCCGTTCGGCCACCGCGATGCCGTTCGGCGGTGCCACCGTGTGCAGATTGCCAATCTGCACCTACACCGCTGCGCGTCCCCTGTAGCACAGAGTGGCACTCTGTGGCCGTTCGGCCGGCCACCGTGTGCAGATTGCCAATCTGCACCTACACCGCTGCGCGTCCCCTGTAGCACAGAGTGGCACTCTGTGATTACCGGCCTGCCACCCCG
>JBJTIE010000210.1:0-11741 GCA_046094845.1 Planctomycetaceae bacterium
GCGGCGTGCCCGGTCGGGCGCGGGCGGGGTGGGTCCTGAAACACCCACACTGGGTATTCGTGGCCGTGTATGGCCTGGTGCTCCCCAAGGGGCATACGACGGCCAGCGACACGCGCAGACCCGATTCTGTATAACCCTGGCTCCTCACAGGATGTCACTGATGCGCACTCCGTCTGGCTGGTGGATCGGTTTCGTCGCCGTACTGGTGTGGCTGCCGGCAACGCTGGGGCCATCGGTGGCATTGGGGCAGCAGGTGGCCGTGGAGGAGTTCACTCTTCCCAACGGCATGCAGTTTCTGCTCGTGCCGCGGAGCGACCAGCCCAACGTCGTGAGCGCCGGCTGGGTGGCGCGGGTGGGCAGCGTCAACGAGCGGCCGGGGATCACCGGCATCAGCCACTTCTTCGAACACATGATGTTCAAGGGCACCGACACGATCGGCACCCGCGATCCCGAAAAGGACGCCCGCTTCAGGGCCGAGCAGAAAAAGCTCCGTGACGAGATCAATCGGCTCGTCTGGACCCGGCAATACGACCGCTTCTTCAAGGGGGAGATCGATGATCCCTGGAATCCGGCCAACGACACCCAGGAGCTCCGGGTGCTCCGCGGCAAGCTCGACGCGCTGATCAAGGCCCAGCAGGGCCGCGGCGACGCCGGCCCCGGTGCGGCGACGATCGTCAAGGACGAGTTCGACCAGGTCTATACCAAGGACGGCGGCAGCGGCATGAACGCCTTCACCACCTACGACCTCACCTGCTACTTCATCACCGTGCCCTCCAACAAGCTCGAGCTCTGGGCGTGGATGGAGAGCGACCGGCTCCACGACAGCGTGTTTCGGGAGTTCTACTCCGAACGCGACGTCGTCCACGAGGAGCGGCGACTGCGGACGGAGAGCACGCCCACGGGCAAGTTCGAGGAGCAGTTCGATGCGATGTTCTGGGCGTCGAGCGGCTACTCCTGGCCCATCATCGGCTGGCCGAGCGACTTGAACAGCTACACGTTCGAGCAGGCGCTCGACTACTGGAACGTCTACTACCGGCCGGGGAATCTCTGCGGCGTGCTCGTCGGCGACTTCGACCCGAAGCAGGCGAAGGAGCTGATCACGACCTACTTCTCGCGGCTCGCCCCCGGGGCGCAGCAGCCCCCCCCGGTGGTCACGCTCGAGGTCGAGCAGCTCGCCGAGCAGCGGATGAATGCGACCGGCGACTTCCCGCCGGCCGTCGAGATCCGCTACCACACCGTGCCGGCCGGCCATGCCGACAGCTACCCGCTCGACATGCTCGCCGAGGTGCTCAACGAGCGGACGGGACGGCTCTACGCAGGGCTCGTCGAGGGGCGGGGCATCGCCGCCTCGGCCCGGGCCATGTCCGACACGAGGAAATACGCGGGGCTGTTCGCCGTGTCGGCGGAGACCCGCGGCGAGGCCACGCCCGAGCAGCTGGAGCAGGCCTGGTACGAGGAGCTGGCGAAGCTCCAGGAGGCCGACCTGCCGGACCGCGAATTGCGGAAGGTGAAGAACCGCGTGGCCGCGCAAAACTATCGCAAGCTCGAGAACAACCTCTCGCTGCTCATCCAACTGGCGTTTGCCGAGGCGGTGCTCGACTGGCGGGAGATCAACGACGGACCCGCCAAGTACGAGGCCGTGACGGCGGCCGACATCCGCCGCGTGGCAAAACGGTATTTCGCCCCCACGAATCGCAGCGTCGCAACCTTCCGCCGCGGGTCGAAGTGACGTCCGCGGCCATCGCAGGAACATCCAGCATGAAGCTTTTTTTTCGTGTGCTCGCCGCGTTCGCGCCGCTGCTCCTGACGTCGTGCTCGGCCCCGGTGGCCGCGCCGCCTGTCGCGACGGCGATCCCCGATCGGCCGGAGAAGATCGCATTCCAGCCGCTCGCCTACGAGCCGCCTGCGGCGGCCGAGTTCCGCCATGTGCTGCCCGACGGCACGGTGGTCTATCTCGCGCCGTCTCATGAGTTTCCGCTCGTCAACCTGGCGATCACGTTCAAGGGGGGCGCCTCACTCGACCCCGCCGACGCGCCGGGGCTCGCGGGACTCACGGCGCGGATGGTTCGCGAAGGGGGGACGGCGAAGCTCTCGCCCGCCGAACTCGATGAGACGCTCGACTTCCTCGCCACGGAGGCCGGGGTGTCGGCCAACGAGACCTTCACCACCGCCACGCTCAACACGCTGGCATCCAATTTCGACGAGAGCCTCGGCCTGTTCCTCGACATGCTCCGCACGCCGCGGTTCGACCAGGGCCGGCTCGACACGGCGAAGGCCCGGGCCATCGAGGGGCTCAAGCAGCGGAACGACGACGCGGCATCGATCCTGTCGCGGGAGTGGAAGCGGCTCGTCTACGGCACCGACCACTTCGAGTCGGCGGAGCCCACCGGCGCCAGCGTGGAGGCCGTTTCTCGCGACCGGCTGACGGAGATGCACGGCCGGATCTTCCATCCCGGCAATGCGATCGTCGCGGTGTCGGGCGACTTCGAGCCGCAGCAGATGCTTGCGACGCTGGAGAAGGCGTTCGCGGGCTGGGAGCGGGGCGGCGTGGCCCCGGATCCGGCGCAGCCCACGGCGACGCTCGAGCCCGGCCTCTATCACGTGCCCAAGGCGATCCCGCAGGGCAAGGTGGTGCTCGGCTGCCGGTCGATCGAGCGCGACGATCCCGACGCGATCCCGCTCCTGCTCCTCAACGAGATTCTCGGCGCTGGCGGCTTCACCAGCCGTCTGATGCAGCAGGTGCGGAGCAACGAGGGGCTCGCTTATTCGGTGCGATCGGCGATCACGCCGAGGGTGACGTATCCCGGCGACTTCCGCGCCGGCTTCGAGAGCAAGAATGCCACGGTCGCCCTGGCCACGAAGATCGTGGTGAACGAGATCCGCAAGATCCGTGACGAGCTGGTGACCGCCGACGAGCTGGAGACGGCCAAGCGCGGGCTGATCGAGACGTTTCCCCGGCAGTTCGAGAGCAAGCCCCAGATGCTGCGGGTGTTCGTCAACGATGAGTGGACGGGCCGGCCGAAGGATTTTTGGCGGACGTTTCGCAGCAAGGTCGACGCCGTGACTCGGGAGGATCTGCAGCGGGTGGCGCGAAAGCACCTCGACCCGGAGAAGATGGCGATCCTGGTGGTGGGCGACTGGAACGAGATCGCCACGGGGGACCTCGACAAACGGGCGACGATGAACGACTTCTTCGGCGGCCAGGTGAAGCACCTCCCGCTCCGCGACCCGCTCACCCTGGAGCCCCTGCCGGCCCCGTAGTCCACATGCTCCGCATGTGGCCCACGGTCAAAACACCACACGTCCAAGCTACTGCCCTGCAGATCCGCGAACCTCCGCACGTGTAGCTCGGTCGCTTGGTCTCCTCACCTCGAACCGCACACGGAGTGTGCGGACTACGGCGCGAGTGTACGGGCTACGGGCGCCTCACCCGCCTCACCCGAAACCTTTCCGCCGCTCGGCCGTTCAATGAATGGTGGGTCGAATCCCCCGCCGTCACGCCCCTTTGTCCCCGAGGAACTCGATCATGTCACTCGCACGCATGCTCCGCTTGCCCCTCCTGGCCGCGATCGTGATCGCCTCGGCAACGGCCGTTGCCCAGCCGCCTGATGCACCACCCGACGGCGGCCCCGAAGCGGGACCTCGTCCTGGCCGCCGGGAAGGCGGGCCGGGCCAGGAAGGCGAGGGCCGGCCCGGAGGCGGGCCGCGCGGGGAGGGGCGGCCCGGCGGCGGACAACGTGGCCCGGGCGGCCCGGGCGGTGGCCCATCGCCCGAGCGATTCACCGAGCACGCCTTCTCATTCGACGCTGACGCCGACGGCAAACTCGACCGCACGGAGTTCGCGGCGTTCGCCAAGGCGTTCCACGAGCGGCGGCGCGGCGGGCCTGGCGGCGGCGGGCCTGGTGGGCCCGGTGGTGAACGGCCCCAGCGGCCGGCACGGCCCGAGTGAAGCGGATTCGCGGCGCGGCATGGCGGCGGCCGGCAGGCGACGTATGCTCGCCTCCATGTCACACACCGTCGCCGAGTCGCTGCCCGCCCGTCCCGCCGAAGCCCATGCGCTGGCCGTGGCCCGAAACCTGCCGGGCTCACGGATCGTCTGCACCACCACCGGCCGGGCGCAGGCCGCCCACGCCTTGGCGGTGGAGCGGCCCGACGCGAGCGTCGCTGCCTGGTTCCTCGACCTGCATCCCTGCGAGGCGGCGCGGGCGTCGTGGAACCCGCCGCCGCCGAACCTGCGGGCCACCTGTACGGCCGACATGCCGGCGGGCCCCTACGACCTCGCCGTCGTGCCGCTGGCGAAGAACGGCGAGACGGAACTGACCCGGGAGATTCTCCAGCAAGCCTTCGTGAACCTCGCCGTCGGCGGCCGGCTCGTGGCGGCCATCGACAACCCGCACGACAAGTGGCTCCGCGAGCAGCTTGCCGAGACCGGCGAGACGGTCCGGGTGCGGCCCGAGGCCGGCGGCGATGCAGCCTCGAAGAAGGCCAGGCCGCAGACGATCGCCTACATCGTCGAGAAGACCCGTGAGCCGGCAAAGGTGCGCGACTTCTCCTGCGAGGTGGTGTTTCGCGATCGAGACCGGCTGCTCACGGCCCGTACCCGACCGGGCGTCTTCGCCCACCGGCGCATCGATCCTGCCGCCCGGCACCTGCTCAACGCGGTCGACGTTGCGGCGGAGACCCGCGTGCTCGACATCGGCTGCGGCAGCGGCTGCGTGGCTCTCGGCATCGCGGCCCGCGAGCCGAGCGTGCGGGTGCATGCGTTCGACTCGGCCGCCCGGGCCGTGGAATGCACCCGCTGGGGAGCCGAGCACAACGGCCTCGCGAACCTCACGGTGGCGCTCGAGGCGGAAGGGCATGTGCCGGAACCGGGCACCTGGGATCTCGCCCTCGCGAACCCCCCGTATTACTCCGACTTCCGGCTCGCGGAGCTGTTCGTCGAGTCGGCCCGTCTGGCCCTCGCCCCGGGAGGCACGCTGCTCGTGGTTACGAAGCAGCCGACCTGGTATCTGGAGCACCTCCCGCAG
This sequence comes from Planctomycetaceae bacterium, assembly GCA_046094845.1. Classification (GTDB taxonomy): domain Bacteria; phylum Planctomycetota; class Planctomycetia; order Pirellulales; family UBA1268; genus QWPN01. Next base: position 5,028 of record JBJTIE010000210.1, read on the forward strand.
ATGTGGACCAACGTCGCCCGCGAGGAGGTGAAGGGTTACCACCTCATCGAATCCATCCGGCCCGGCTGACAGCATAGTAGCCCCGTCACGGAGTGACGGCCCCACGGTAGCCCCGTCACTGATTGACGTGGATCACCCTCGCCGGCGGGAAGCCGTTGAAGTGGGTGCTGCTCGCCGCCGAGTAGGCGCCGATGTTCTCGCTGTAGAGGTAGTCGCCGATCTGGAGATCGGGCAACTGCTCGGCGAGGCTGATGGTGTCGAGGGCGTCGCAGGTGGGGCCGAAGACCGCGCAGATCTGCGTCGCCCCCTTCTTGAAGCTCTTCAGGTGGTAGGTGCAGTGGTCGAAGATCACGCCCGAGTAGGTGTGGTAGACGCCGTCGTCCACGTAATACGACAGCTTCTCGTTCCGCACCGCCTTGCCGATGATCTTGCAGACGGCCGTGCCGGCGGAGGCCACGAGGAACCGCCCCGGCTCGGCGAGGATCTCGATGTGCGTGGGGAACAGCCGGTCGATCTCGTGGTTGATCTTCTTCGCCAGCGCCGAAAACTTCGGCACCGAGGCGTCGTAGGCCGCGGGGAAGCCCCCGCCGATGTCGAGCAACTTGAGACCGAAGCCCCGTGACTTGGCCTCGGCGAAGATGCCGGCGCAAAGATGGAGGGCCTGGATGTAGTTCTCGGGGTTCGTGCACTGGCTGCCGACGTGGAACGACAGACCCTCCACCACGAGCTTGTGGTCGTGGGCGCACTGGATCAGATCCACGGCCTCGCCCGGCAGGGCTCCGAACTTGCTCGACAGTTCCACCATCGAGCCCGTATTGGGCACGCGGAGCCGCAGGGCGAGGCCCGCATGGGGCGCATGCTTCGCGATCTTCTTCACTTCCTCGACGTTGTCGTAGGTGACGAGCGGCTTGTATTTGTCGAGCTCGCGGAGCGTCTCGATCGGCTTGATGGGATTGGCGTAGATCACCTTGTCCCAGATGAAGTCCTGCCGCTCCTTCGCGGGGAGCTTCTTGATGTTCTCGTGGACGGTGTGGAACTCCTGCATGCTCGCCACGTCGAAGCTGCCGCCGAGTTCGTAAAAGGTCTTCACGATCGCGGGATCGCTGTTCACCTTCACGGCATAGTAGACCTGCACGCGGGGAAAGTGCCGGCGAAACAGGGCGTAGTTCCTGCGCAATTCGGCGTGATCCACCACGAACAGCGGGGTGCCATGCTTCGTGGCGAGGTCGAGCAGCTGCTTTTGGTTCATCAATGCTCCTTCAGTCTCCGTTTCGATGGCGACTGAAGCGAGTATAGACGGTCGCCGTTCCAGGCCGGCAACTCACGGCCAGCCGACCGCCTCGCCGCCGGCGATGCTGCACAGGGCGGCCCAGACGGCGCGGTCGATCGTCGCCTCGACGAGTCGCACGGAGCCGTCGCCGAACACGATGTTCGCCCCGGCCGGATGCTGTGAATACATCTGGTCGGGATGGCCGGCCGGATCGTTCGGCGCGTGAATGCCGGTGCCCTCGAGCGCCGAAGGGCCGCTGTGGGAGAGCACGAAGGCAGCGCCGGCCTCGGGCTGGGCGCCGGTCGCCGCGTATCGCTCGGCCGGATGGCAGGCGGCGCCGGGCACGACACCGGCCCAGGCTTTTTCGGAGAGTTCCTGCGAGTGCTCGCCGATGAACACGGTCTTCGAGAGCCCGTCGGCGACGCGGGCCGGGGTGATCCGCGAGTTGCGATAGAGCGGCCCATTGCACACGCTCGACCAGTCGCTGCTGGCCGCGGCATCCCACGGATCCTCGTGGCCGGCATTCGCCACGTAGTCGGTGCGGCCGAGCCGGGTGCCAGAGACATGCGGGATCCCGCCGGCCGTGCGGCACTCGAAGGCGTCGCGTGGACCGCTCGACGACGGACAGAGAAAGATTTCCAGCCGCTGCGACACGAGGTCGCGATTCACCACGGCCGCCACGCCCGTGACGGCGTCAAAGCGGCCTGTCGCGGCCCCCTCCTCCAGATGCGGTGCGATCGCCAGGCCCCAGCCGGTGCCGGGGGCCGCATCCCACGTGGTGGTGTCACGGCTGGGCGACGAGACGTCGGCGAGATAGCCCGCCGGAAACCGCCTGGAGGCGTCGGCGTGGAGATGCAGGGCGATCCCGAGCTGCCGCAGATGGCTTCCGCACTGCGTCCGGCGGGCCGCCTCGCGGGCCGACTGCACGGCGGGCAGGAGCAGGCCGATGAGCGTTCCGATGATCGCGATCACCACGAGCAGCTCCACGAGGCTGAAGCCGCGGGGCCGCCTGCCGCAGACGCGGATCGCCCGCATATGGACCCTCAAAAACAAAAGTTTTGTGTGTCAAAAGAAAGTTTTTGACTGCCAAAAATGTAGCGGGCATTGATCGCGGGTCAACCGGGGCGACCGTTGGCGGCCACCGGTGGGGATGCGAGACTGCCTGACAGACTTCGGAACCGGTTGCCTCATGCCTCTCACCCACGCTCTCTGGCTCGCCGCTGCCGGCGCGGCGGGCACGCTGCTCCGGGCGGGCGCCAATGCCCTGTCGCTACGGCTCTTCGGCCCCGGATTCCCGTGGGGCACGCTGACGGTCAACGTGATCGGGTCATTCGCCTTCGGGGCGATCGTCGCCCTGGCCCGCTCCCGCGGCAGCCTTTCGACGGCCCAGGAGACGATCGTCCTCGTGGGCCTGTTGGGCGGCTTCACGACCTACTCGTCGTTCGCCTTCCAGTCGATCGAGATGCTGGAGGCGGGCCGTGTGGTGCCGGCCGTGGCCTACGTCGTCGGCACGACGCTCGCGGCCCTGTTCGCCGTCTGGGCCGGCCTCCGGCTCTTTCCCACCTGACAAATCGGGGCGGAGAGATTCGAACTCTCGACCTCTTGGTCCCAAACCAAGCGCGCTACCCACTGCGCTACGCCCCGAGCGAATCGCGAGTGTACCAGACCACCCCCCTCACTCGCAGACATGCTCCAGCAGCCGCTGAAACTCGTCGAGGTCGGCGAACGGGATCACGATCCGCCCGGCCCCCTTGCCGTTGGCATGCACCACCACCTTCACGCCGAGCGCCCGCCGCAGCTGGTTCTCCACGGCCACGATCTCGCTCGACCGTCGCGTCGCCGGCCGGCCCGGCTTCCGCTTCGGCGGCGCAACGGCCGCCTCATGCGCGGCCTCCGTCGCCACCCGCGCGGCGGCGAGGCCAACGTCGATGTCCTCGCCCTCCTCGCGGCGGATGATCTCCTGCACCTCCGCCTCGATCGCCCGCACCGACAGCCCCTCGACCACGACCCGCTCCGCCAGCCGCAGCTGCTCGTCTTCGTCACCAAGCGGCAGAAGCGCCCGCGCGTGGCCCATCGAGAGCCCACCTGAACGCAGCTTCTGCTGCACCGCCGGCGGCAGCTCCAGGAGCCGGATCAGATTGGCCACCGTCGAGCGATCGACCGAGAGCCGCTTCGCCAGTTCGTCCTGGGTGCAGCTCCAGGTGGCGAGGTATTGCTTGAAGCTCGCCGCCTTCTCGAGCGCATCCAGATCGCGCCGCTGCAGGTTCTCCACGATCGCGATCTCGGCCATCTGCCGGTCGTCCACATCGAGCACACGGACGGCCACCCGCTCCCAGCCGAGCCGCCGCGCCGCGGCGAGCCGCCGCTGGCCCGCGATGAGCTGATAGCGATCACCCTGGGCCCGCACCACGATCGGCTGCACGAGCCCGTGCTCCTTCAGGCTCGCCGTCAGCTCGGCGAGGTCGGCATCGCCGAGCACGCTCCGCGGCTGCCAGGGATTCGGGTCGATGAGCAAGGTCGCGACGTCGTTCGTAGGGAGCGCCGCCGCCGCCTGCTCCAGCTCCTCCGGCGCGTGCAGGATGAGTCGGGCCGCGCCAGCGCCCAATCCGGCCGCCCCGCCCCCCGCCGGCCGCGCGGTGGCGACGGCCGCCGAGCCGTTGGTGACGGGGGCCGCCGGCTCCATGCCGGCCCGCCCCAAGAGCGCTTCCAGTCCGCGTCCCAGGCGTCGTTCCCTACTCACAGTCGCGTACCTCCATGCAGAGTTCCGTGTAGGCCCGCGCTCCCCGTGAGCGCGGCGCGTAGTCGATCACGCTCTGGGCGTGACTGGGCGCCTCCGAAACGGCGACGTCCCGCGGGATCACCGTCTCGAAGACGATCTCCCCAAAGAAGTCCCTGACCTCGGCCTCCACCTCGGCCGTGAGTTCGAGCGCAGCGTCGTGCATCGTGAGCACGATCCCGCTGAACGACAGCCGGCCGGGCCGCTCCTGCATCACGTCGCGGATCACCTCGATCATCTGGGTGAGGCCCTCGAGCGCGAAGTATTCACATTGGATCGGCATCAGCACCTCGGTGCTGCCCGCCAGCGCCGTACGGGTGAGTTCGCCGACCGACGGCGGACAATCGATGAGGCAATAGTCCCAGGCCCCGAGGCCGCGCGAGAGATGGCTCTCGAGCACGGCCGAGCCCTGCCGCGCCTGGGCGGCGATCCGCTCGACGTCGCGCACGCTCCGGCTGCCCGGCAGGATCGACAGGCCCGGCACGGCGGTCTCCATCACCGACTCGCACAGCGGCGTTTCCAGCACGAGCGGATGGGTGGCGGCGGGGGTGGCCCCAAAGCCGGTCGTGGCATTGCACTGGGGGTCGAGATCGACGAGCAGCGTGCGCATCCCGGCCCGGGCCAGGCCCGCGGCGAGATTGGAGGCGGTGGTGGTCTTGCCGACCCCGCCCTTCTGATTGGCCAAGCAGAGAATCCTTCCCACGCGCAGAATCCCTTCCGCCGATGTCCGTTGCACGACACGTGCCCTCGGAATATCGGCCACTACGGGCACGATCGTCACGTTGCCCACCCCGCCCCGCGAAACCCGCCCCGCGGCGCAAGGTCGGCCCAGCAGGACGTCACGGTTTCACGTGAAACCGTCGATCTTGCGCAGCTGCCGCCGCTTGCGCCGTCCTCCAGGCCTGCGGGAAGCGCCGACTCGCCTACCCGCTCTGGATATGCAACGAGGCCGGGATGCTCGCACACCCCGGCCTCGTGTTTCCCGTGAAACGCACCCGCCCGCGATCCCCGCGGATCAGTAGCGGTAGTACTCGGGCTTGAACGGCCCCTCCACCGGCACGTGCAGATACTCGGCCTGCTCCTGCGTGAGCTTCGTGAGCTTCACGCCCAGCTTGTCGAGGTGCAGCCGGGCCACTTCCTCGTCGAGCTTCTTGGGCAGCCGGTGGACGCCGATGTCGAACTTGTCGCCTTCGGTCCAGAGGGCAATCTGGGCGAGCACCTGGTTGGTGAAGCTCGTGCTCATCACGAACGACGGGTGGCCGGTCGCACAGCCGAGATTCACGAGCCGGCCCTCGGCCAGCACGAGCACGCTATTGCCCGAAGGCAGCGTGTAGCGATCCACCTGCGGCTTGATCTCGACCTTCTTGACGCCCTTCGTGTTCTCGAGCCAGGCGACGTCGATCTCGAGGTCGAAGTGCCCGATGTTGCAGATGATCGCATCGTTGGGCATCTTCGCGATGTGCTCCCCCTTGATCACGTCGCGGCAGCCGGTGGCCGTCACGAAGATCTGGCCGCGGGCGCAGGCCTCCTCCATCGTGGTCACCTCGAAGCCCTCCATCACCGCCTGCAGGGCGTTGATCGGGTCGATTTCCGTCACGATCACCCGGGCCCCCAGCGACTTCATCGCATGGGCCGAGCCCTTGCCGACGTCGCCGTAGCCGGCCACCACGACCACCTTGCCGGCCACCATCACGTCGGTGGCCCGCTTGATTCCGTCGGCCAGGCTCTCGCGGCAGCCGTAGAGGTTGTCGAACTTGCTCTTGGTGCAGGAGTCGTTGACGTTGATCGCGGGGAGCTTCAGCTCGCCGTTCTCGTGCATCTGATAGAGCCGATGCACGCCCGTGGTGGTCTCCTCGGAGAGCCCGCGGATGCCGCCGATCAGCTCCGGAAACTTGTTGTGCACCATCGACGTCAGGTCGCCGCCGTCGTCGAGGATCATGTTGAGCGGCTCGCCGTCCGGGAAGAACAGCGTCTGCTCGATGCACCAGTCGAACTCCTCGTTGTTCTGCCCCTTCCAGGCGTAGACGGGAATCCCCGCCTTGGCGATCGCGGCGGCGGCGTGATCCTGGGTCGAGAAGATATTGCAACTGCTCCAGGTGACCTCCGCCCCGAGCTCCTTCAGCGTCTCGATCAGCACGGCCGTCTGGATCGTCATGTGGAGGCAGCCGGCGATCCGGGCCCCCGTGAGCGGCTTGGTGCGGCCATACTTCTGCCGCAGCGCCATCAGGCCGGGCATCTCGTTCTCGGCCAGCATGATCTCCTTGCGTCCCCAGTCGGCGAGCGAGAGATCGGCAACCTTATATGGCAGGCGGGTTTCGACGTGGGACACGAGGGGCCTCCTTGAGAAACGGAACGAGGACGATAACGACGTGGACGAGGGCGGCGCGAATGCGTGCCTGGACGGACGACCAAATCTTAGCCGGTCACCCCGATCTGCACAGCCGCCCCCGGGTCGGGGCTGCCCCCGCCCTGTTGCCCGGGCGCTGCGAACTCCGTAGGCCTTGCTCTCACGCAGGTCGGGGCTGCCCATGCCCCGTCGCCGGACGCTCGCTTCGGGCATCCATGCCCTGCGCTCGCTCGGTGGCGGCTGCGCTCTCGGCATCCTGCCTTCGCTTGCCGCCAACGCCGGCTCTCAGGGCACTGGGCAGCCCCTCCCGACACCGTTCTC
>JBJTIE010000211.1:0-4811 GCA_046094845.1 Planctomycetaceae bacterium
GCAGGATGCCGCGAGCGCAGCCGCCATCGAGCGAGCGAAGGCATGGATGCCGAAGCGAGCGTCCGGCGAGACGGCAGGGGCAACCCCGACCCACGCCACAGAGGGTCGCGCCGCGGCGGAATAGAAGAGCCTATGGCGTTCAGACCGTGGGCCGCATGCGGAGCATGCGGACTACGGCGCAAGCGTGCGGGCGACGCGGCGGCGTACGGTAATCTATGTGCACCAGCCGCCAGCCCCGTCCACCATCGCACCGTGACCCCCGCGCGCCCCCATATCCATTTCGTGACCGGCAAGCTCGCCGAGCACTCGCTGCGGCAGGTGCTCGAACGGCTGGCGCCGCGGGCGGGCTTCGACTACTCCGTGCAGGTGCTCAACATCACGGTCGCCGCACTCATGACCACGCCCTGGATCGCCAAGCGGCTCCAGGTGCCACAGGGCACGACCCGCGTGCTCATTCCCGGCGCCTGCCGTGGCCCGCTCGAGGCTTTCGCCGAGACGAGCCCCGTGGCGGTGGAGCGAGGCCCCGACGATCTGCGGTGCCTCGACGAGTTCTTCGGTCAGCAGGCCCGCGACCGGGCCGACTATGGGCGGTTCGACATCGAGATCATCGCCGAGATCAATCATGCACCACAGCTCGCGCCGGCAGCGCTGCTCGCCGAGGCCCGACGGCTCACCTCCGCGGGAGCCGACCGGAGCGACGTGGGCTGCGATCCGGGCGAGGTCTGGGCCGGTGCTGGGGACGCGGTGCGGATGCTCGTGGGCGAGGGCTTCCGGGTGTCGATCGACAGCTTCGAGCCGAGGGAGATCGCGGCGGCCACGCGGGCTGGGGCGACGCTCGTGCTCTCCGTCAATTCCACGAACGTCGCGGCCGCCGCCGACTGGGGCTGCGAGGTGGTCGTCGTGCCCGACGTGCCGGCCACGATGGCGGGCTTCGACGAGACGGTGGAGCGGCTCGTGCGGGAGGGAGTGCCGATGCGGCTCGACCCCGTGCTCGAGCCGATCGGCTTCGGATTCGCCGCGAGCCTGGGCCGCTACCTCGACGTCCGCCGCCGGTATCCTGAAGCCGAGATCATGATGGGGATCGGCAACCTCACGGAACTCACCGACGTCGATTCGGCCGGCATCAACACGCTGCTGATCGGCTTTTGCCAGGAGGCGGGCATTCGCTCCGTGCTCACGACGGAGGTGATCCACTGGGCGCGGAGCAGCGTCAGGGAGTGCGCGCTGGCCCGGTCGCTGGCCTACCATGCCGTGATCAACCGCACGCTCCCAAAGCACGTCGAGCCCCGGCTCGTCACGCTGCGGGCCGGCAAGCCGCAGGAGCACGGGGCCGACGTGCTCGACCGGCTGGCGGCCGCGATCCGCGATCCGAACTTCCGGATCTTTGCCGAGGGGGGCGAGCTGCACCTCGTGGGTGCGAACCTGCACCTCCACGCCCGCGACCCGTTCCAGCTCTTCAAGGACCTGGAGGCCGCGGGCCGCACCGACGTCGATCCGGGGCACGCCTTCTATCTCGGCTATGAGATGGCGAAGGCCGTCACGGCGTTGACGCTCGGCAAGGATTACCGACAGGATCAGGCCCTCGACTGGGGCCACCTCACGCAAGCGGAGATCGGCCACGGACCGTCGCGGGCGGCGGCCGAGGCGGCGAAAAAAGCCACCGCGCCGGCGACATGACGAGCGACACCCCGACTCCTTCATCCATGACTGTTCCCTGGATCGCACGGCAGTGGTTCACGGCCTCGGGCGGGCTCGTCGCCGAGGCGGCAGCCGATGTTGATCCGGCCGCCGTGTTTCGGCACGTGGCCGGCCTGCCACATCCGCTCTTCCTCGACAGCGCCCTCGTCGATGCGGCCGACGCGTCGGTCGCGGCCCCTCGCCTGGGCCGCTCCTCGTTCGTGGCCGCCGACCCGATCCACTCGGTGCATGTGCCGGCCGGCGCGGGGCCCGCTGCGGCCCACGGTCTGGCAGCGGCGCTGGCCCGGTTGCGGCAGCTGCTCGCCGAGCTCCCCTGCCCCACGATCCCCGGTCTGCCGCCGTTTCAGGGGGGCGTCGCCGGCCTTCTCTCCTATGAATGCGGCCTCGCGCGGCTCGGCCTCGAGCCGCCGGCAGTCGCCAGCGGTGCCGTGCCACTGCTCTCGCTGCATGTCTACGACGTGGTCTTCGCCTACGACCATGATCTCCGCCGCGGCTGGTTCATCTCGCAGGGCGTGCCTGGGCGGGGGCCCGCGGAGCGGCGGCGCCGCGCGACCGACCGACTCGCCTCCTTCATGACCGGATGCCCGCGGGCCACGCCGGATGCCGCGAGCGCGGCGCAGCCGTCAGGCCCGGTCATACCCGCCTGGGCCGGGCATCCGCTCGCCGGACACGCGGGCGTGTTCGCCAGCCAGTCGCCCGAGAGCTATCGCGAGATGGTGGGCCGCGGCGTCGAATACGTCCGGGCCGGCGACATCTTCCAGGTGAATTTGTCGCAGCAGTTCGCGGTGGCCGGGGCGGTCGATCCGGTCGAGTTGTACCTGAAGGCGCGGGCGATCAACGCGGCCCCCTTCGCAGGGTTCTTCGACGCGGGCGACGTGCAGATCGCGAGCATGTCGCCCGAGCGGTTCCTCCAGGTGACCCGCGGCGGCGTGCGGATGCATCCGATCAAGGGCACGCGGCGCATGATCGCCAGCCCGGAGGCCGATCTCTACGCCGGCGACGACCTCGAGGCGAGCCCGAAGGATCGGGCCGAGAACGTGATGATCGTGGACCTCGTACGGAACGACCTGGCCCGCGTCTGTCGGCCCGAGAGCGTGCGGGTGGAGGCGCTCTGCCGGCTGGAGCGGTATCGCTACGTGCAGCACCTCGTCTCGATCGTCGCGGGCCGCCTTCGGCCCGGGCTTTCGGCCATCGATGCCCTGGAGGCGGCGATGCCTGGCGGCAGCGTGACCGGGGCCCCGAAGCACCGGGCCTGCGAGATCATCTCGGAATTGGAGGGCGTGGCCCGCGGGGCCTACTGCGGCTCGCTCGGCTATATCGGCCTCGATGGGACGGCCGATTTCAACCTTCTCATTCGCACGATCGTCGCCTCGCCCTCCGGGCTGACGTTCGCCGCGGGGGGCGGCATCACCGCGGCCAGCGACCCCACGGCGGAGCATGCCGAATCGCTGCACAAGGCGGAGGGCATGCTCCGCGTGCTGGCGGCCATGCCGGCGCGGTTTCCCGTCACGGAGCGGCCGGCATGATCGTCGTGCTCGACAACCGCGACAGCTTCGTCTTCAACCTCGCCCGCCACGTCCAGCTTTTGGGCGTCGAGGTGACGGTGGTTCCGAGCCATGCGACGACGGCCGCGGACCTGCGGCGGCTCGCCCCCGCGGCCGTCGTGATCTCGCCGGGGCCCTGCACGCCCGCCGAGGCAGGCTGCTCGGTCGAGGCCGTGCGGTCGCTCCGGGGCAGCGTGCCGATCCTCGGGGTCTGTCTCGGGCACCAGGCGATCGCCGCCGCGCTCGGCGGGCGGATCGTGCGGGCCCGCGAACCGGTGCATGGCCGCGTGAGCGAGATTCACCACGACGGCATCAATCTGTTCGCGGGCATTCCGAGCCCGATGATGGCCTGCCGCTACCACTCGCTCGTCATCGACTCGGCCGTGCTGCCGCCCCCGCTCGCGACCATCGCCCGCGACGCCGAGGGCACGATCATGGCCGTGGCCGACGAGGCTGCCCGCGTGTATGGCGTGCAGTTCCATCCGGAATCGATTCTGACGCGGCATGGGTTCCGCCTGCTCTCCAACTTCCTGGCGCTCGCCGGCGTGCCCCACCACGCCCGCCTGGCAGCCGCGCTCGACGACGATCTCGCCCGTCAGGCCGCGGCTCCGGTCGCCACCCCGCCCCCCGCCGACCGCGTCGTCACGTTCTGACGCCGGCTGCCTGCTCACGCATCACGAAATGCTCACGATCCGGGCGGCGGCCCTGTCTCACCAGCGCGACACGACCGCCTCGCCGAAACCGGCCCCCTGGCGGCGAAACCGGCAATTCGCCGCAGCCTCATGGTTTTGCCGCCCCTTCTTCAGCCCCCCAGTCGCCGGCGCCACACCCTTGTGAATCGCCTTTCGGCACGGCCTTTGCTCCCCCTGGGGGCCGGCGGAAATCTGGCGCGGCAGGAGGCCTCGTCTTCGGATTTCGGCACAGCGGAGGTGCACGATTCCTTCTCTCACACACGAGGCGTGAAATGACTTTGGCGCGCATGACGCGATGGCTTTGTTTGCTGGCGGTGGCGACCGCCGTGGTGGCCGGTGGATCCCTTCTCGACGGTGGTTTGGCCTGCGCCCAAGACGCGGCGGCTGCGACCGAGGCGGCAGCCCCCGCGGCTCCGGCGGCCCCCGAGCCTCCGACGATGGAGGCCACCTACAAGAATCTTTGGGTCGCCGCCGACACCGTCTGGGTGCTCATCTGTGCGATGCTCGTGTTCTTCATGAATCTCGGCTTCGGCTGCGTCGAGTCGGGCTTCGCCCGGTCGAAGAACTGCGTGAACATCCTCTCGAAGAACTTCATCGTCTTCGCGGCGACGTGCATCGCCTACTACCTTTTCGGCTGGGATCTGATGTTCGGGGCCGGTGACGGCGCCCTCGTCGGCAACTCCGGCTCGTGGATGGTGGGCGCCGCCGACAACAGCCCGGCCGTGGGTAACAACTACCAGGGCCAGTACGGCTCCATCAGCTGGGCCAGCGTGCCGCTGTGGACGAAGTTTTTCTTCCAGCTCGTGTTCGCCGGAACGGCCGCCACGATCGTGTCGGGAGCCGTGGCCGAGCGGATCAAGTATCACTCGTTCATCAT
>JBJTIE010000212.1:0-7927 GCA_046094845.1 Planctomycetaceae bacterium
GGGCCCCCCCCGCCCCGTCGCCGGACGCTCGCTACGGGCATCCTGCCCTCCGCTCGCTCGATGCTGACTGCGCTTCGCCATCCTGGCTACGCTTGTCAGCACACGCCGGCTCTCGGGGCACGGGCAGCCCCTTCGCCGGCGCACATATCAGAGGGCCGGCCACCCGTGGAGCTCATCACTCGAGCGCCCCCGGACGACCGCTGCCGCCGGACGCGGCCTGCTTTTCCATCCACGAGGCCAGCACCACCTGCGCCGCCACTGCATCGGCCCGCTCCTTCTTCCGGCCGCGGGAGAGCCCGACGCCGGCGAGCATCCCGGCCGCCTCCTTGGAGCTGTACCGCTCGTCGTGAAAGGCCACGGGGAGCCCGGTGATCCGGCCCAGCCAGCCGCCGAACCGCTCCACCTCGAGGCTCATGTCGCTGTCGCTGCCATCAGCATGCACAGGCAGGCCCACGACGAAGCCGGCGAGTGACTCGGCGGCCATAAGCTGCCGGAAGAAGGCCGCATCGGCGGTGCGATCCCCCGTCGTTTCGTGAATGCAGAGCGGGCTCGCCAGAATGCGGAGGGCGTCGCAGACGGCGATCCCGATTCGGCGGCGGCCGTAGTCGACGCCGGCCACGCGGCCGGCAGGAATCGGTGCCGACGCGGGTGCAGTCATTCGCCGCTCGCTGTCGACGGCGGGGCGACCGGATCGCGGGGGGGCTGTCGTGGCATTTCGGGAAACCGCCCCGTCTGCAGGAACTCGGCCGTTGCCCGCTGCACCGCCGCATCCCTCATCATCGCCGCATGATGAACCGGCAGGACGAGGAAGTCGCGGGCGCCCGGGAGCCGCGTCTCGGCGACCCGCACCACCGCGTCATCGTCGCCTTCGAGCAGGAGGCTGTAGCCCGTATCGTTGCCGCGGCCACCGGCCACGATCCCGAAGTCGCAGCCGGGCACCGCGAGGCTCGGCGCGATTCGCGGCCAGTCGACCACCAGGTCGCGGGAGGCGCCTCCTGTGAGCGCGGCGAGGCCCCAGATCCGCGACGCCATGCGGGCGAGGTCGGAACCCTGGTTGGGTGGGCCGAGCATTACCATCCGCCGGGTGCGGGCGAGATCACGGGCGGCGGCGAGGGCCATCCAGCGGCGGACGACGAGGTTGCCGAGACTGTGGCCCACGAACGAGAGCCTGTCGGCGTGCGGCAGCCGGGAAACGACGGCGTCGAGGGCGTGGCCGTGGGCGTCGATATCGGCCTTCACGCTCGCATAGCCGAAGGTGAGCACGGTCGCATCGAGGGCGGTCCGAAGGTGCTGCGCCAGCGGCATCATCGAGTCGCGGCCCTCGCCGAGGCCATGCAGCAGAATGACGGTGTGGCCGCGGACCTGGGGCACACGGCCCGATTGCTCCAATGCGGCGAATGCCGCCTCGCAGTCGCGCCGCGAGCCCGTGCAGACGGCTCGGTCGTCGGGGTCGAGGATCCGGCAGGCATCCCCGTTCGGGAGAGCCTGCGGGCGATGCTGGAGCCGCCAGTCGTGCCGCACGAGCTCGTCGGTCCACTCGAGCGCCTCCTGCGACCGGCGGAGCCGCTCGATCCAGGCGGCATCATGGTGTGGTGCGTCGTCGGCGACCGCGTTGCCGAAGGACGCGGCCAGCAGGCAGAGGCAGGCCAGTGCTCGCATGGTCACAGATACTCGTTCCATCCGCGGGCCTCGAGTTCCGCCACGACCTTCCGCACCGCCTCCTCGTGAGTTCGCTCGGCGACGAGCGTGGCGTCGGGCGTGTGCACCACCAGCATATTCACGAGGCCCATGGTGACGACCAGATGGCCGTCACCGGCATGGACGATCGTGCCGGTCGAGTCGATGCCCAGGTGGCGGCCCACGATCGTGTTGCCCTGTTCGTCGGCCCCCCGTTGACGGGCCACCGCCGACCAGCCACCGAGGTCGTCCCAGGTGAACGGAGCCTCGATCACGGCCACGTCGGTCGCGTGCTCGAGCACGGCGTAATCGATCGAGATTCCCTTGATGGCGGCGAATTCGGAAGCGAAGACATCGTCGCGGCGGGGCGCGTCCCAGGCGGCGGCGATCCGCTCGAGTCGCTGGAGCATCTCGGGCTGCCGCTCGGCGAGGGCGGCGAGGATCGTCTGCGCCTTCCAGACGAAGATGCCGGCGTTCCAGAGATAGGTGCCGGCGGCGAGGTAGTCGCGGGCCACGCTCGCCGGCGGCTTTTCGCGAAATCTCGCCACGGCGTGGGCCGAGGCTTCGCCGGGGGCGACGGTGAGTGGCTCGCCTTGCTGGATATAGCCGAACCCTTCGGCGGGATAGGTCGGGCGGATGCCGAACGTGACGAGCCGGCCGGGCCGGGCCTCGACGAGTGCGGCGGCCTGGCGGATCGCGGCCCCGAATCGCTCGGATGGCCGAATCACGTGGTCGGAGGGCATGACCGCCATCGTGGCGTCGGGGTCGTGCCGCGAGACGAGCAGTGCGGCCAGGCCGATGCAGGGGGCGGTGTCGCGTTTGCAGGGTTCGCCCACGAGGCCGGGCTCGGGCACCTGTGGCAGTTGGCGGCGGGCGGCGTCGAGCAGGCGGGCCGACGTGACGACGAGGATCCGGTCCGGCGTCACGAGACCATCGAGCCGCGCGACGGTGTCTTCGAGCAGCGTGCGATCGCCGGCGAGCGGCAGCAGCTGCTTGGGCAGGGCAGCGCGGCTTGCGGGCCAGAACCGCGTTCCCGATCCGCCCGCCATCACGATCGCATGGAGCATCACGACCTCGAGAAGTGGAATCGCGGCGTCATCCGCCCCGGACCCAGAGCCAGAGCACAAAGCACAGGAGCGGAAACCCGCCGAAGATCAGCCCGTAGGTGAAGAGGGTCGTCCAGACGTGTTTCGGCCAGCGAGCCATGGATGATGATGCGTCCGGCGGGAGCGGCGCGATGGTCAGGGTGCAGGGCGGCCAGCCATGCGGGCCAGGATATCGACGGAAATCTCGAGCGGCTCCTCGGCCGGTTCGGCGAGCCGGCATTCGACTCGCACGCCCCAGGGCAGAACCTCGGCCGCCGCGACGGTGACCTCCACGCCATCATACGACGTCGTCACCTCGACATCCGGTGTTTCGGCGAAGGCCGGACAGAAGCCGATGTGGCCGGCGGCGGCACGGGCCCCGGCCGGCACGGCGATGGCGAGCCGGCCGCGGACACAGCCGCCCCCCGTGGGCAGATCATATCGCTCGTACCGCTGCCGGAGACTGCCGGGCAGCCTCCTGCGCCGACGTCGCGGTTGCCGTGACGTCACGGCCGCCGCGACCGCGGCGGCAGGCCGCCAGCGACGGGGCGCGGGCCACGATACGTGTGCTCCAGACACGGGCTTGAGCCAGACGGTGGCCGCGGCGGCCAGGGCGAAGCCGCTCGCCGCCCACGACGCGATGGTGGGGGCCGGCGGCACGGCCAGCGCGACCACGCCCAGGAGCATGCCGAGCCTCGCGGCCAGCGGGCAGGCCCGGCCGGCCGAGAGTCTCGTGGCCAGATCGGAGGCGAACACGAGGAGTACGCCGGCCATGGCGGTCGCGAACAGCACGAGCGGCGGTGGCGTGTCGATCGAGTGGGTCAGTCGGCGAAGCACGAGCAGGCCGCCGCCGATGGCGGCGGCGCCGGCGGCGATCCCTGCAGCGCCACGAACCAGCAGATCGGCAAGTTCAACGATGCCGCCGGCCATCGCCACGTCGGCCGGGTGGGCGCTGCCCACCGCGGCTCGACGCGACGACGACAATCCGGTGCTCGGCATGCGTTCAGCCTGCTGCGCTTAGCCGATGGCCGCGGTCGCACCGGCCGCCTCGGCGAGGGCTGCAGCCCGGTCGGTCTTCTCCCATGAGAAGCCGTCGCGGCCGAAGTGGCCGCCGGCCGCAGTCTTGCGGTAGATCGGCCGCCGCAGGTCGAGATAGTCGATGATGCCGCGGGGCGTGAGCGGGAAGAATTCGCGGACGATGTCGCAGAGCCGCTCGTCCTCAACCTTGCCCGTGCCTTCCGTGTCGACGTGCACGCTCACCGGCTCGCTCACGCCGATCGCGTAGGCCAGCTGGACCTCGCAGCGGTCGGCGAGTCCGGCCGCCACGATGTTCTTGGCGACGTGGCGGGCCATGTAGGCCGCGCTGCGATCGACCTTCGTCGGATCCTTGCCGGAGAAGGCGCCGCCACCGTGGCGGCCCCAGCCGCCGTAGGTGTCGACGATGATCTTGCGGCCGGTGAGGCCGCAGTCGCCGTGCGGGCCGCCCACAACAAACCGCCCCGTGGGGTTGATGTGGTAGGTGATGTTCGACGTGTCGAGGCCCTTCGGCAGCAGCGGCTTGATGACCTTCTCGACGATGAACTTTCGGATCTCGTCGTTCGAGACGTGGGGCGCATGCTGCGTGGAGACGACGACCGTGTCGACTCGAACCGGCTTGTTGCCCTCGTACTCCACAGTCACCTGGCTCTTCGAGTCAGGGCGGAGCCAATCGACTTCGTTCTTCTGCCGGGCTTCGGTGAGCCGGTTGAGGATCCGGTGCGAGAGGGCGATCGGCAGCGGCATCATCTCGGGCGTCTCATTGCAGGCGTAGCCGAACATGAGGCCCTGATCGCCGGCGCCGATGTCCTTGCCCTTCGTCTCGTCCTCGTTGACGCCCATGGCGATGTCGCCCGACTGCTTGCCCACGGCGACGAGCACGGAGCAGGTGTCGGCGGCGATGCCCATCTCGTCGTCTGTGTAGCCCACATCACGGATCACGTTGCGGACCACCTGCTGGTAGTCGATCGTGCCCTTCGAGGTGATCTCACCGGCGATCACGGCCAGGCCGGTGGTGACCATCGTCTCGCAGGCGACGCGGCTGCGGGGATCCTGGGCAAGGTAGGCGTCGAGCACGCCGTCGGAAATCTGGTCGGCCAACTTGTCGGGATGGCCCATGCTGACGGACTCACTCGTGAACAGATACTTGCCTTGTGCCACGGCTGGTGCCTCGTGCCTGAGGAAGGGGGTCAATGACGATGGGCCCGGCGACCGGATCCCGAATTCCGCGGATTATCAGGGTTCGGGCGAGAGTCGGCAACTGGTGGCTCTGAACCGCGTGCGCGAGCGGTTGTTGTCCACCGCTCGCTATACCGCCGCCTCGATCGGCTCGAGGATCGTGATATGCGGGTTCGCCACGATTCGGGCCCGGCTGGGCACACCCTGGCGATCCGGCGACGCGATCACCGTCTCCGTGCGCGTTGGAAACGCCATCTCTGGATGCCGCACCTCAT
Organism: Planctomycetaceae bacterium; assembly: GCA_046094845.1. Lineage (GTDB taxonomy): Bacteria > Planctomycetota > Planctomycetia > Pirellulales > UBA1268 > QWPN01. The sequence continues at coordinate 5,252 of JBJTIE010000212.1, forward strand.
AGCTTTCGCCGCTGGAGGTCACGACGCGAAAGGGCTGGAACGGTCGCACATCGAGCCGGCTCTTGATCGCTTCGTAGGTCATGGCTGCTCCTCGGGGCATGGGGCCACGCGGTTCGATCGTATAGGTGTACGCATAGGCAGTGTCCCGCGCGGCCGTGATCGAGTCAAGGGCGTGGGGGGTGGAGGGGCGGGGTTAGGGTTTCAGGTAGCGGAGGCGGTACACTGCGTCACGACACGGGAGTCTTCCCCATGCCGATCGATCTGCGCAAGCAGCCTCTCTGGGATCGGATTCATGCCCACCGGTTCGACGACCCCGCGGCACGGCTGACGTTCACGAGTCGCCTCGCCCGCGAGAATGGCTGGACCATCGGTTATGCCGTTCGCGTGGTCGATGAGTATCGCCGGTTCGTGTTTCTTGCCATGACTTCGGGGGCCGCGGTCACCCCGAGTGAAGACGTGGACCAGACCTGGCACCTGCACCTCGCCTACACACGAGACTACTGGGAAATCTTTTGTGGCGACGTGCTTGGCGGGCCACTGCACCACGGGCCCACGCGCGGGGGCGGCGCCGAAGCAGAGCGGTACGAGCAACAGTATCGGCAGACGCTCACCGCTTATGCAGCGACATTCGACGCCCCGCCGCCGGCTGACATCTGGCCGCCTCCCGAGCAACGCTTTGGTGCGGACCTGGCCTGGCGACGGGTGAATGTGGCGCGCCACTGGGTGGTGCCGAAACCGAGCTGGTTCCGCGGCCGCACGCGGCAGCCGACCCTAGCCGGCCTCGTGGCCGTGCCGCTCGTGGCGGTGGGGATCCCAAATCCGCTCGACCTCACCGGGCCACCCTTTCTCATGCTGTTTGCGGCATTGGCGACCGGTTCGATCGTCGCAGGTCTCTTCTTGCGGCGGATGTTTCGGCCACTGGGTGACCCGACAATGACGGTCGAGGACCTCGAGCCATTGCAACTCGCGCTGCTTGCCGACGATGGGCCATGGCGCGCCGCCGCGACTTGCCTTGCGACGCTCGCCGTCGCCCCCCAACTGCCCGCCGCCAAGGACGACAATCGCGAGCCGCAGGCCTTTGCAATCGTTCCAACGCCGCCGAACGGTGCACCACCGCTGCTCGAGGCTCTGCATGCACGGCTCACAGCGATCGGGTCGTGCACGCCAGTGGATGCGATCAGGACGGCGGCGGCCGTGGCCCGCGATGAGTTCGAGCCCACACTCGTGGCGCGAGGACTGCTGGTGGGTGACTGGTGGACATCCGCGGCGCCCTGGGTGATTCTCGGGCCGGCGGCTGCGACCGTGGGGCTGGGTGTCACAAAGATCGTCGTGGGTGTGTCACGCGGCAAACCAGTTGGGTTTCTCGTGGTCGGTTGCGTGGTGCTGGCGCTGATCAGCCTGTTGGCACTCGCACGCAAGCCGCGTCGCACCCGGCAAGGGGATGCGGTCGTGCATCATGCCTGGAAGCGGTTTCGTGAGTCGGGCCAACAGCATGAATGGGTAAACCGAAGGCGGACGGAAGTCACGCTACAGCCCGTCGGGCTTATGCCGTTGGCCATCGCGCTACTCGGCACCGGGGCGCTGGGCGGCACCACACATGCGTTTCTCCAGCTGCCAATTGAACGGCTCCGAACCGGGCAGTCAGGCGCGGATGGCGGCGGTGGATGCGGCAGTTCCGGCGACGGCGGAGGTGGCGGATGTGGTGGGTGCGGCGGGTGCAGTGGTTGACGCTGTCGGGGCCTCGTGGTTGGGTACCAGGAGATCGTGGTGAGCCCGCTCTTTGGTGAGTGCAGTCACGACGCACCCAGCCGATCGAGGATCAGGCGAGCGGTCGTGCCGGTCGCGCCGCGGTGGGCAGCGACAAGTGCGGCGGCGCGTGATCCGAGGGCGGCCGCCCAGGTGGGATCGGCGAGGCATCTGCCGACAAAGGTCGTGAGTGCGGGACCATCGGGCACGACCACCGCCGCGTCGGCGTCGAGCAGACGACGAACCTCATCGCGGAAGTTCCGCGTGTGGGGCCCAAAACAGACGGCCGCGGCGTAAGCGGCCGGCTCGAGCATGTTCTGGCCGCCGCGGATGCCGTCGAGGCTGCCCCCCACGAACGCGATCGTGGCCGTACCCCACCACCAGCCAAGCTCGCCGGTCGTGTCGATCAACAGCACGCGGGCAGCGGGATTGGCGGGCGCTCCATCGAGTCGGCTGCGGAGCTGCCACTGCAGGCCCGCGGCATCGAGTAGCGTGGCGATCTCCGCGATTCGCTCCACGTGCCGCGGCACGATCACGAGCCGCAATGCCGGGTGGTTCGGGGCGAGGGAGCGGAACGTCTCGATCGCGAGCGATTCCTCGGGGGCCTGCGTGCTGCCGGCGAGGAACACGATGTCGGTCGCGGCAAAGCCGGCCAACTGCCGAAACCGCTCGACCTCCGGCGCAACGCGATCGCCGCGCACGCCGTCGAACTTCAGGGAGCCCGTGATCACCACGTCGTGGGCCCCGAGGGCGGCGAACCGTTCGGCATCGCCCTGCGACCGGGCGGCGACGGTCGTCACGCGGCCGAGCATCCGCCGTGCGAGCCAGGCGACGCGGCCGTAGCCCGCCGCGCTTCGCTCGCTCATTCGGCCGTTGGCGACGACCACGGGGATGCCGCGGCGGGCGGCCCGCGCGAGCAGTGTCGGCCAG
>JBJTIE010000213.1:0-17128 GCA_046094845.1 Planctomycetaceae bacterium
TCCGTGGAGTTCAATGCAGGGAGGCTTTGGGCTGCCCATCCCCTCGAGACGGCGTTGGCGGCAAGCGAAGGCAGGATGCCGAGAGCGCAGCCGCCATCGAGCGAGCGGAGGGCAGGGATGCCCGAAGCGAGCGTCCGGCGATGGGGCACGGGGAGCCCTTCGCCGGCGGGCACCAGTTGAGCGAGCCCGCTAGGTCGTGCCGCCGAGGACGGTGGCGCGGGCGACTCGACCCACTCCCACCATGTAGGCGGCGGTGCGGAGCGAGACGTTGCGCGACTGGGCGAGCTGCCAGACCTGTTCGAAGGCCTCGCCGAGGATGCGGTCGAGCTCCTGCCGCACGCGGTTGAGGCCCCACTGGTAGTGCTGGCGGTTCTGCACCCACTCGAACCAGCTGGCCGTCACGCCGCCGGCGTTGACGAGGATGTCGGGGGCCACGATCACACCCATCGTGTCGAAGATCGCGTCGGCCTCGGGCGTGACCGGGGCGTTGGCGGCCTCGACGATGAGCGGGGCCTTCACGGCGGCGGCGTTCTCGTGCGTGAGCACGCCGCCAAGGGCTGCAGGGATCAGCACGTCGCAGTCGACGGCGAGAAGCTCGGAGTTGGAGAGGGCGTCGCCGCCGGTGAAGCCGGTGAGCCGGCCGCCGTGGGCCCGGGCGTGGCGGAGCAGTTCGAGCACGTCGAGGCCGGTCTCGCGGGAGAAACCGCCGCCGGCGTCGGAGACGGCGACGATCCGGCATTCGGCGTCGGTCAGGAATTTGGCGGTGTGGGTGCCGACGTTGCCGAAGCCCTGAATGGCGATGCGTGTGCCGGGGATCTTCCGGCCGAGGCGGCTCAAGAGCTTGAGCGTGAGGGCGCCGACGCCGCGGCCGGTCGCCTCCTCACGGCCCGGGATGCCGTGGTATTCGACGGGCTTGCCCGTGACGCAGGCCGGAGAGAAGCCGTGGTACTTGCCGTATTGGTTCATGATCCAGGCCATCATGTCGGCCGTGGTGCCCATGTCTGGGGCGGGGATGTCGACGTCGGGGCCGAACAGGTCGTGGATGGCGTCGACGAACCGGCGGGTGACCCGCTCCAGTTCGCGGGTCGAGAACTGGGCTGGGTCGAGGGCCACGCCCCCCTTCGCGCCGCCGTCGGGGATGTTCCCGACGGCCGTCTTCCAGGTCATGAGCGCCGCGAGCGACCGCACCTCGTCGAGATCGACCTGCGGGTGGTAGCGGAGCCCCCCCTTGAGCGGCCCGCGGGCGTCATTGTGCTGCACGCGGTAGCCGATGAACGTGGCGAGTTCGCCGGAGTCGCGTTCGATCGGGATCTGCACCTGCACCTCCCGCTTGGCCGTGAGCAGGAGCCGACGCATGCTGTCCGAGAGATCGAGCTGGTCGGCGGCGCGGTCGAAGTAGATCCGGGAGGTGTCGTTGGCTCGCATGCGTGCGTGCTCCGAAAAAAGGACGTTCTTGCAGAGCAGATCGTAGCGGGTCGGCCCGCGGGTGTCGGCATGCGATTCGCGGAAAATCGCTACCATGTGAGAAACAGAGCCGTCATCCATGCGCCCCCCGTCGTCATCACAGCTGTGGGATCTGCTCGCCCAGAGCCGCCTGCTCGCTCCCGCGCAGCTGCATGGCCTGCGGCAGAGCCACGCCGTGCTGCCCAATGCGGCAGCCGACGACGCCAAGGCGGTCGCGCGGTGGCTCGTGCAACGCGGCGAGATCACCATCTGGCAGGCCCGGCGGCTGCTCGCCGGCAAGACCGCCCCGTTCTTCGTCGGCGACTATCGGCTGCTCGATCAGCGGCCCGGCGACGGTGAAGCGGGGCTGTTCACGGCGCGGCATGAGCCGTCCGGGCGAGACGTGAGCCTCGTGCTGCTGAATGGTCGGCGGTGCGCCGATCCGATCGTCTGGACCGAGATCGTGAACCGCACGACGGCTGCCCACCGCGCCGTCGATTCGGTGCTCACCCGCACGTGGGCCCTCGAGCAAGCCGGAGCCAACCGGTTCATCGTCTGCGAGCACGCGGAAGGCGAGCCGCTCGCCGCCGAACTCGCCCGCCGTGGGCCGCTGCAGCCCGCTGAAGCGGGGCAGATCGTGCTCGCGGTTGCGGCGGCTCTGGCCGAGTTGCATGCGATGGGCAGCGTGCACGGGGGCGTGTCGCTCGACGCCGTGCTGCGTCCGCTGCCGCGGGCCGATGGCACGGCGTCGGGAGTGCGGCTGGTGCAGTTTCCGTTGGTCGGTGATCCGCATGCCGTGCCGTTGCGGCCGCCGATCGACACGCCCGAGCAGGTGAGCCGCCTCGGCAGGCGGGCGGCGTTCATCGCCCCGGAGCTCACTCGACCAGGCGTGGCGGCCGACACGCGTTCCGACGTCTACGCCCTCGGCTGTCTCCTGCACGCGCTGCTCTCGGGCCGACCGCCGTGCTGGAAGGGCGAGCCGCAGGCGACGCTGTTGGAGGCGGCGACGGTCGGGCCGGCGCCGCTCGCGCCCCCGGCTGTGCCCCTCGAGCTGGCGACGCTCATCGGCTACCTCACGGCCCGTGATCCAGCGGCCCGCTACCACGACGCGGTCGATGCTGCCCAGGCCATCGCGGCCTGCTTCGGGCTCCCTGCTCCCGTCGTGGCGGGTGCGCAGGCTGGGGACGGGAACGCGGTCGAATCGGTTGCGGAAGGGCCGTGGCCGGATGGCACCGCGGCCCCGGCCTTGCCGTCGCGAAACTCCGCCGTGCGTGCGAGGGGCAGCAACACCGGTGTCGTCGCGGCGTTGCTGATCGGTTTCGCGCTGGCGGGAGCGAGCGGCTATTACGCGCTGCGGTCGAAGCCGGGGAAGAGCGAAGGGGGGAAGCCGGTCGTGGAGCCGCCCCCGGCGGAGACCACGTCGGAGAACATGGGGGACGCTCCCGAGCAAGCGGCTCATGTGCCCGTGGCCGGCGACGCGCCGGCGGTGCAGGTCAGCGACGATCCGAAGCTGCCCTGGGCATCGCCGACCGAAGGCCGCCCCCCGGCGATCGTCTACCTGCCGCCCAATGCCCCAGGCACGCTCCCGAAACGCCTCGTCATCCGGCACGGATCGGGTGTCGATGAGCCGGAGCGTGAACCCCACGAGCAGCTCCTCGGTGCTCGGTGCCAGCCAGCCGACCTGCAGGCTCTCCAGTTCCGCAGGCTTGCATCCCGCAAGGGCCGCTGCGGCGGCGACCGACCGTTCCACGTCCGGCCCGAGCGCCTGCACGAACCGACTCGCCTCGTCGTCGGCCAGCATCGCGGCGGGCCGAGCGAGCACCGAAGAATTGCTCGTGGGGTTCACGCTCCGGCTGATCGACACCCGATCCGTGCCGGACGACGGGGCGTTTCGGGAGCGTGCCTGGGGCGTCGGGCGCAGTGAGGAGATCGCCGGTGAGACCGTCTTCGTCGGAGGCGACCGTGCCTACTGGGTGCCTGCTCGGGAGCAGGGGCGGGTGCTCGTCGTGGCACCGCTGCCGCTCATGGAGGAGATCGTCTCGGCCTCCGCCGCTTCTGATTCCGAGGCGGCGGGTCCGACCACCCCGCTTGACCGCGACCTCGAGCAGCTCGTCGCGATGCTCGACGCCGACCGCCATCTGACCCTCGCCGGCCTGCCGCACCACCTCCTCACCAATGGCCGCCCGACCGCGCTCGCGGGGCCGCTCGCGCGGCTGGCCGAGCCGCTCGAGGCCTTCTGCGATGAGAGCGTGAAGGCAGCCGCCGTATCACTGCATTTCGGTGAGGATTTCTACGCCGAGGTGGATGCGGTCACGGCGCTCGACCTGCCCCCGCCCAAGGCCGCGCCGCTGCTCGCCGAGCGGCTCGCGCGGCTGCCGGACGACGTGGAGGCGTATTGCGCGAGGCTCGCGCCGGATCCCCACGGAGGGCGGCTGGTGATGCGGCTTCCTGGCATGCTCCGGTCGCTCGCCGCGAATCTACGGGCCGGACCGGAGCCGAAAGGCGCCGTGCTCAACGTCGTTCTGCCCCGGCCTGCGGGGCACAACATCGCGCTCGCCGTCGAACTCGCGCTGGCCCAGTCACCGCTGCAGCCGGCGCCGGTTGAGGCCGCCGCCGCGGCCGAGCCGACCGACGCGCTGGGCAAGCTGGAGCGCAAGATGACGCTGGTCTTCGCCAAGGACACGCTCGAGAAGACCATCCAGATGATCGCCGAGGAGACGGGCGTGCCGATGGAGATCATCGGCCCCGATCTGCAACTCGAAGGCATCACGAAAAATCAGTCATTTGGCCTCGACGAACAGGACACATCGGCGAGGGCGATCCTGAAGGCCGTGCTGCAGAAGGCCAACCCTGACGGCAAGCTCGTCTACGTCGTCACGAAACAGGACGGCGCGGAGATGATCCTGATCACCACGCGGGCCGCCGCAGAGAAACGGCGCGACACCCTCGCCCCAGGCCAATGACCCCGGTCCATCCACGAGCAGGAGGAGGAGCACCATGATCATCGTCATGCACGCCGAGGCCGCGAAGTCCGATCTGGACCACGTCGTCGCGCGGGTCGAAGGCCTCGGCCTGCGGCCCCACGTGATCGTGGGCACGGAGCGGACGGTGGTGGCCGTGGTCGGCGACGAGCGCGACGCCCAGATGAGCGGCCTGGAGACGCTGCCCGGCGTGGCGTCGGTGGTGCCGATCCTCGCGCCCTACAAGGTGGCCAGTCGCGAGGTGCAGAGCGAGCCGACGGTGGTGCGGGCCGGGCCGCTCGTGGTCGGCGGTGGACGCGTGGGCGTGATCGCGGGCCCCTGTTCGGTCGAGAGTCGCGAGCAGATCGTGGAGACGGCGCGGGCCGTGAAGGAGGCCGGCGCCCTCGGCCTGCGGGGGGGCGCGTTCAAGCCCCGGACGAGTCCCTACAGCTTTCAGGGGCTCAAGGAGCAGGGGCTCGAACTGCTCGCCGAAGCCCGCGAGGCGACGGGGCTGGCGATCGTGACGGAGGTGGTGTCGCCGGAGGACGTGCCTCTCGTGGCCCGCTATGCCGACGTGCTCCAGGTGGGGGCCCGCAACATGCAGAACTACCGGCTGCTCGAGGCCGTGGGCCGCACGAAGGTGCCGGTGCTGCTCAAGCGGGGCCCGGCGGCGACCGTCGAGGAGCTGCTGCTCGCGGCGGAATACATCCTCGACGCCGGCAACCGGCAGGTGATGCTCTGCGAGCGGGGCATCCGCACGTTCGAGACCCACACCCGCTTCACGCTGCCGCTGGCGACGGTGCCCTGGCTGCACGCCCGCACGCACCTGCCGGTGGTGGTGGATCCGAGTCACGGCACCGGCCATGCGAGTCTCGTGGAGAGCATGGCCGCGGCGAGCGTGGCGGCCGGCGCCGACGGCCTGATCGTGGAGGTGCATCCCGATCCGAAGTGCGCCGCCAGCGACGCCGCCCAGACGCTCGACATCCCCGCGTTTCGCCGCATGATGGAGGTCTGCCGCCGCGTCGCCGCCGCCGTCGGCCGCACCCTGGGGTAGCTCACCCCAGCAGCAGCACCGAGATGCCGGTGTAGAGCACGATCCCCACGATGTCGACGACGGCCGACACGAACGGGTTGCTCATGAGCGCGGGGTCGAGGCCGATCGACCGGAAAAGCAGGGGCAGGCCGGAGCCCACGAGCGTGCCGAGCATCACCACGCACAGGATCGTGAGCGGGATCACGAGCGCGTGGACGGGCGAGGGCGCGTAGACGAGCGCGAGCAGATAGCCCGGCACCGCCAGCAGTCCACCGAGCAGGAGGCCGAGGGCGAACTCGCGGCGGAGGATCCGCGGCCAGTCGGAGAGCTTGCAGTCACCGGAGGAGAGGGCGGTGATCACGAGCGTGGCCGATTGATTGCCGGAGTTGCCGCCGCTGGCGATCACGAGCGGGATGAAGGCGATCAGCCAGGCGTGGGTGATCGGCGATTTGGCCAGCACCATCGCCGTGATGGCGGCGGTGGCGAAGAGGATCGCGAGCCACACGCCCCGCTTCCAGGTCATCGAGATGATCGCAGCCTCGAGGTAGCTCTCGCCGAGCGGGGCGATGGCGGCGATCCGCTGGGCATCGTCGGTGGCGTCCTGCCGCACCGCGTCGAGCACGTCGTCGTGGGTCACGATGCCGACGAGCCGGTTGCGGTCATCGACCACCGGGATGGCGATGAAGTCGAACCGGGCGAGGGCATCGACCACCTTCTCGCTCGGCTCGTCCACCCGCACGGCGATCACGTCGCGTTGCATGAGCTCGGCGACGAGGGCCGTGGGGCGGGCGAGAATCAGGTCGCGGAGCGAGACGAAGCCCACGAGCTTCCGTTCGGCATCCAGCACGTAGATGTAGTAGATCGATTCGCTGTCGGGGGCCTGCGATCGCAGCCGCGTGATCGCCTCGCCCGCCGTGATGTCGGCGGGGAGCGAGGCGTATTCCGTCGTCATCAGCGAGCCGGCCGAGCCCTCCGGGCAGGAGAGCAGCATCCGGATGTCGTGTCGCTCGGCCTTGGCGACGAGCGGCAGGATCTCCTCGACGAACTCCGGGTCGAGCTCGCGAAGCAGGTCGTCGCGGTTGTCGGCCGCCATCCATTCGAGCAGGGCACCGAGGTGCGGCCGGTCGCCCGCCTTCACGAGCTCGACCTGGCGGGCCATCGGGTAGTAGGGAAACACTTCCGCCTGCCGCTCGACGGCCATCGCGTCGAGCATCTGCCAGAGTTCGCGGTCGTCGAGCCCCTCGGAAAACTCCGCCACCGTCGCCGGGTGCAGCTCCTCGGCCACCTCGCGCAGCCCCGCCGTGTCGCCCTCGGCGAGCATGACGCGAAGTTCCGGGATCAGGATGGGGTTGGCGGCCGGCATGCGTGAGGGGCCTATACTGCGGGCGGTTCACATTTCTCACCGAAGTATGCCATGGACCAGCGGCCGGTCGAACGTCGATTCCTGGGCTGCGTGATCGTCGCGGCTCTCGCCTGCCTGATTCCCGACGCACGGGCTGGAGAGACGGGCCGTGGCCACGAGCTGCTGCTCACTCACGGATACCTGCCGCCCGACTTCGACCAAGAGGTGTTCGACGCCCTCTGGACCATCTGGGAAGAACCGCTGCGGTCGCGGGCCGAGCGGGCGCCTGTCGCCGAGCGGCGGCGGATGGCGATGGAGCGGTATGGACTTTTGCCCCATCCCGACGATCCGTCACGATCGGTGCAATATGTGGTCGGCGCCGACGGCTCCTGGACGATGAGCTGCCTCGCCTGCCACCAGGGGCAGGTGGGGGGCAGGCTCATTCCAGGCGTGCCCAATTCCAATTACGCCCTGGAGACGCTCACGGAAGAGGTGCGGCTGCTCAAAGTGAAGCAGCGGAAGCCGCTTGGCCACATGGACATGGGCGCGCTGCTTCTCCCGCTCGGCACGACCAACGGCACCACCAATGCCGTGATCTTCGGCGTGGCGCTGATGCGGCATCGTGACGCCGCCTTGAACATCGTGCAGCGGCCGCCGCGGTTCGACCTCGTGCACCACGACATGGACGCCCCGGCCTGGTGGCACTACCGCACTCGAAAGAGCCTCTATGCCGACGGCTTCGCTGCCAAGGGACATCGGATGCTGATGCAGTTCCTGCTCGTCAAGGAAAACGGCCCCGAGAAGTTCGCGGCATGGGAGGACGAGTTCCGCGACATCGAGGCCTGGATCGCGGCCCTCGAGCCGCCCACGTGGCCCGGCACGATCGATGCCTCGCTGGCCGTCGTGGGGAAGGGCGTATTCGCCACCCACTGCGCGTCGTGCCACGGCACCTACGGCCCCGACGGCTCATATCCCGAGCGGCTCGTTTCCATCGACGAGGTCGGCACCGACCGCGTGCGGCTCGATTCACTCACGGCCCAGGAGCGTACCGATCTCAATGCCAGCTGGTTCGGCCACATGGGCGCCGACGGAGCCGACCTCGCGGAACGGGCCGCCGGCACCGGCTACGTGGCCCCGCCACTGGATGGCGTGTGGGCCTCGGCCCCGTATTTCCACAACGGCTCGGTGCCCACGCTCTGGCACGTGCTGCATCCAGGCGAGCGGCCCGCCGTGTGGCGGCGGACGCCGACCGGCTACGACGACTCCCGCGTGGGACTCGAGGTCGAGGAACTGGCCGCGCTGCCCGAGGGCAAACTGCTGCCCTCGGTGCGGCGGCAGTATTTCGACACCCGGAAGCCGGGCAAGAGCGCAGACGGCCACGACTTTCCCGACGCCCTCTCGGCCGACGAGAAAGCGGCCGTGCTGGAGTATCTCAAGACGCTGTAGCCGCTGCGGGGCATCTGCTACCTTACTGGTGCGCCACAGTTCACCCCGACGGAGTGCCCCGATGACCCAGCTCGAAGCCGCCCGCGCCAGCCAGATCACGCCCGAAATGAAGTTCGTCGCCCAGCGCGAGGATCTTCCCGAGGAGCTGATCCGGAGCGAGGTGGCCCGCGGGCGGATGGTCATCCCGGCCAATACCGTGCATCTTACGAAGAAGCTCGAGCCGATGGCCATCGGCATCGCGGCGCTGACGAAGATCAACGCCAACATCGGCAACTCCGCCGTCACGAGTGACCAGCAGACGGAGTTGGAAAAGCTCCACATGGCGGTGCACTACGGCGCCGACACCGTGATGGATCTCTCGACCGGGAAGGACATCGACACGATCCGCCAGGCGATCATCGACGCCTCCCCCGTGCCGATCGGCACGGTCCCGATTTACCAGATGCTCGAGGAACTCGGCGGCGACATCGACGACATGAAACCGCAGCACTTCCTCGACATGTGTGAGAAGCAGGCGAAGCAGGGGGTGGACTACATGACCGTCCACGCCGGCCTGCTTCAGGAGCATCTCCATCTCACGATGCATCGGATCACGGGAATCGTGAGCCGCGGCGGCTCGCTCATCGCCCGCTGGATGATGACGCACAAGCAGCAGAATCCGCTCTACACCCACTTCGAGGATCTCTGCGACATCTTTCGCGAGTACGACGTGACCTGGAGCCTCGGCGACGGCCTGCGTCCCGGCGCGATCGCCGACGCCAGCGACGAGGCGCAGTTCGCCGAACTGCACGTGCTCGGCGAGCTCACGCGGCGGGCGTGGAAAAAGGGCTGCCAAGTGATGGTCGAGGGGCCCGGCCACGTGCCCATGGACCAGATCGACATGAACGTGAAACGGCAGATGGAGGAGTGCGACGAGGCACCCTTCTACGTGCTCGGCCCGCTCGTCACCGACATCGCCCCGGGCTACGACCACATCACCAGCGCCATCGGCGCAGCCCTCGCCGGCTGGAGCGGTGCGGCGATGCTCTGCTACGTGACGCCGAAGGAACACCTTGGCCTGCCCGACGCAGAGGATGTGAAGCAGGGCGTGATCGCCTACAAGATCGCGGCCCATGCGGCCGATCTGGCCCGACACCGAAAGAACGCCCGTGTTCGGGACGACGCCCTCTCACGGGCCCGCTTCGCGTTCGACTGGAACGAGCAGTTCCGGCTCGCGCTCGACCCCGAAACGGCCAAGAAATACCACGACGAAACGCTCCCGCAGGAGACCTTCAAGAGCGCTCACTTCTGCAGCATGTGCGGGCCGAAGTATTGCTCGATGAAGATCACGCAGGAGATCCGTGAGATGGCCGCGGCGGAAGCCGGCGGCGCGGCCAGCGAACCGGTGGCAATCCAGTTGCCGTGAGGATCGCGGCGTCCTGTCACGAGGATCGCCGTGACGCGCGTGCGCGGGATCGCGTCCTTGACGTCGGGAGGGCGGATCGGTGAGATGGTCGTCGACGGCCGTGATGTCGGCCGCCCGCGACCCTCGGCCGGAGACCCGTAATGAGCCTGTTCCGCGGCTGCATGCCCGCCTTGATGACGCCGTGTGACGCCGCCGGCGTCCCCGACTTCGACGCCCTCGTCGCCACGGCCAGCGACCTGATCGCGACCGGCATGTCGGCGGTCATCTACTGCGGTTCGATGGGCGATTGGCCCCTGCTGACCGACGCCCAGCGGCAGGAGGGCGTGGCTCGCCTCGTGAAGGCGGGCGTACCCGTGGTCGTGGGCACCGGAGCGCAGAACCCGCGGCTGGCGGCGGAGCATGCCGCCCACGCTCGGAAGGTGGGGGCCGCGGGGCTGATGGTCATTCCGCGCGTGCTCTCACGCGGCACGTCGCCCGCCGCCCAACGTCGGCACTTCGCGGGAATCCTCCGCGCGGCCGAGGGCCTGCCGGCGGTGATCTACAACAGCCCCTACTACGGCTTCGAGACGCAGGCACCACTATTCTTCGACCTGCGCCGCGAGTTTCCGAACCTGGTGGGCTTCAAGGAGTTCGGTGGCGCCGAGGCGCTGACATACGCGGCCGAGAACATCACGACCGGCGATCCGAACCTCGCACTCATGGTCGGCGTGGACACGCAGGTGTTTCATGGCATCGTCCGCTGCGGTGCGGTCGGCGCGATCACCGGCGTCGGAAACGCACTGCCGCGGCCGGTGCTGCGGCTGGTCGCGCTCTGTCTGCAGGCGGCCGGCGGCGATGCCGCGGCCCGTGGTCTCGCGGCCGAGCTCGACGCGGCGCTCGCCGTGCTCTCGAAGTTCGACGAGGGCCCGGATCTCGTTCTCTACTACAAGCACCTGATGGTGCTCGAGGGCCGGCCCGAGTATCGCCATCAGATCAACCAGGCCGACGAACTGGCCCCCAGCCAGCGGGCGTTTCTCGAGCAGCAGTGGCGGCAGTTCCGCACCTGGTGGGATTCCTGGCCGGGCCGCGGCTGACGGAGCCGTGTCGGCCCCGAGGCATGCTCGGCATCCGGCCCCGGGCGAGCCATCCGGATCGCCCGGCTGGACGGCTACTTTTTGACCCAGCCGGTGCCGTCCGGGCGATCCTCCAGCACGATGCCCGCGGCAGTGAGCCTGTTGCGGACGAGGTCGGCCGTGGCGAAGTCCTTCGATTTCCGGGCGTTGGCCCGGATTTCGATGACGAGTTCCATCAGCGTGCCGACGAGGGCGTCGTCGCCGCCGCCGGACGTGGCCCGCGGCAGTTCCAGGAACAGACCCAGGGTGCCAGTGAGCTCGCGGAGCACGAGCATCGTCGCGTCGAGCGTGGCCAGTTCAGCCTCGGGCTTCTTCGCCTCCAGGCCGTGCTGGTCGATGAATTTGTTGGCCGTGCGGACGAAGTCGAAGAGCGTGGCGATCGCGATCGCCGTGTTGAAGTCGTCATCCATCGCGGCGAGGAACGTCGTGCGGAGTTCCCGCACGTCGTGCCCCACCGCCCCCACGGCGGCGTCGCCCTCGCTGCGGCTGCGGCAGGGCAGGGCGTAGAACGACTTCCCGCCGATCCGCTCGTAGCGGGCGAAGAGCCGCTCGAAGGCCTCCATCGCCCGGGCGCTCTCACCCAGCGGCTCCTCGCCGAAATGGATGGGGCTGCGGTAGTGCGTCGAGAGCAGGAGCAGCCGGATCACCTCCGGACGGTGGCGGGCGAGCAGGTTTTTAAAAGGCTCGGCGCCGGTGGACTTCGAGATCTTGGTTGCGGCCTGCGCGGCGGCATCGTCGGCCGCCGACGGCTCGCTGCCGCGGGGCCGGCCGCCGACCTTGCCCGCTGCGCCCGCCGCCTGCATCAAGCCGTTGTGCATCCAAAACGTGGCCATCGGGCAGTCGTGGAGCGACTCACTCTGGGCGATCTCGTTTTCGTGGTGGGGAAACACGAGATCGAGCCCGCCCCCATGGATGTCGAAGTGCGGCCCGAGGATCGCCTTGCTCATCGCCGAGCACTCGATGTGCCAGCCCGGCCGCCCCTTGCCCCAGGGGCTGTCCCACGACGGCTCGCCCGGATTCGCCTGCTTCCACAGGGCGAAGTCGGCGGCCGACCGCTTCCGCTCCGCCGTCGAGCCCCCCTCGCCCTGGGTCTGGTCAATCGAGCGATTGGTGAGTTTGCCGTAGTCGGCATCCTGCGTGACGTCGAAGTAGACGTCGCCGTCGCTGGCGTAGGCACAGCCCTTGGCGATCAGCCCCTCGATGAAGGCGATGATCGTGCCGATGTGCTCCGTCGCCTTCGGCATCTCGTCGATGCTCTTCACGCCGAGGCAGGCCAGGTTTTCCAGGTAGTCGGCCGTCATCTCCTCGGCCAGCTTCGCCATCGTCGTGCCGCGGGCCGTGCTCTCGGCGATGATCTTGTCATCGACGTCGGTGATGTTGACCACCCACGTGACCTTCCACCCGGAATATCCGAGATACCGCTTCACCGTGTCGAAGATCACCGGGCCCACCATGTGGCCGATGTGGCTTGGCTTGTAGACCGTCGGTCCGCAGAGATACATCCCCACGTGGCCCGGCTTCACCGTCACGAGCGGCGTCTTCTTCTTCGTCAGCGTGCTGTAGATCTGGATCGTGGGCAGGGCCGTCGTCGCCATCTCGTCTCGTCGCTCCGTTGTCAGGTCGTCAGGGATCGTCCGCCTACCGTTCGATCAGCACGACGCACTCGGCGCCGATCGCCAGCTCCTCGCCGATCGGCCCCACCGACTCGCCCGTCTTGGCCTTGAGCCAGACGGACTCTTCGGGGATGCCGAGCACCGCGGCGATTCGGCGGCGGATCGCGGACCGGTGCGGGAGGATTTTGGGCCGCTGGGCGAAAATCACGCAATCCAGATTTGCGATCCGCCAGCCGGCGGCCGCCACGCGATCGGCCGCTGCCCGGAGCATCGCCGCGGAATCGCGTCCCTGATTGGCGGGTTCGGTGTCGGGAAACATCTCACCGATGTCGCCGAGCCCCGCCGCGCCGAGCAGGGCGTCGGTGATCGCATGCAGGAGCACATCGGCATCGCTGTGGCCGATGGCGCAGCGGTCGTGGGGGATCGTGATCCCGCCGAGCACGAGCCCGTCGCCGGGGCCGAGACGATGCGTGTCATGGCCAAGACCGACGCGGTGCATGCTCTGTTTCTCCCGGAGGAGGTCCCGTTTTCACCTATACTCGCCGCATGCACAATACCGCCGATGCGGCAGGCAGGCCGTCTCCGGAAGCAGTCATCCGCGTCGAGGGGCTGGCCAAGGAATATCGCGTCTACGACAAGCCGGAGGGGCTGAGGGCGAGCCTGCGCGGGCTCTTCCACCGGACGAGCCGAGCCGTCGAGGCGCTTCGGGGCGTCGATCTCACGGTCAATCGCGGTGAGTTCGTGGCTCTGCTCGGGCCCAACGGCGCCGGGAAGACGACGTTTCTCAAGCTGCTCTCGGGGATCATCACGCCCTCGCGGGGCACTGCCCACGTGCTCGGCCACGTGCCCTGGGAGCGGGCCGACGACTTTCGCCGCCAGTTCGCCCTCGTGATGGGGCAGCGGAACCAGCTCTGGTGGGACCTGCCCGCCGCCGAGAGTTTTCGCCTGCACAAGGAGATCTATCGGCTCGATGCGGCCCGGTTCGAGCGGGTGCGGGACGAACTCGTCGATCTGCTCGGCGTGCGGAAGCTGATCCTGCAGCCCGTGCGGGAGCTGTCGCTCGGCGAGCGGATGAAGCTGGAACTGGTGGCGGCGCTGCTCCATGAGCCCGAGGTGCTCTTTCTCGATGAGCCGACGATCGGCCTCGACGTCGTGGCACAGCACACGATCCACGAGTTCCTCCGGCACGTGCAGGCCGAGCGGCGGACGACCGTGATGCTCACCACGCACTATATGAAGGATGTGGCCGCGCTCTGCGAGCGGGTCGTGGTGATCACCCACGGCGACATCCTCTACGACGGCTCGCTCGCCGAGATCGTCGATCGGTTCACGACGCACAAGATCGTCACGCTCGATCTCGACGAGCCGCCGGCCCCTGGGGCGCTCGAGCGGTTCGGGTTTCCGTGCGAGATCCGCGGGCCGCAGGTCGTCATGCGGATCGACCGCAACCGGATCGCCGACGTGCTGCCCGAGATTCTGCGCGGCGCGGGCGTCCGCGACGTGTCGGTGGAAGACGTGCCGCTCGAGGAGATCGTGGCCGGCCTGTTCCGGTCAGGAAAAACGCGGCCGGCCGAGCCCGCGGAGGTCTCGGCATGAGCTCCGCCGCGTCGCCCACCGCGATCCGCTCTGGCCGGCGTACCGAGCTTGCCACCCGGCTCCGCATCTGGTGGACGATGCTCGCGATCTGCCTGGAGGAGCGGCTCGCCTACCGGGGCGACTTCATCCTCGGCACCGCGATGCGGGTCCTGCCGATCGTCACGCAGGTCTTTCTCTGGACGGCGGTCTTCGCCGCCACCAGCCGCGCCGACATCGCCGGCTACTCGAAGACCGACATCGTGGCCTACTACCTGCTCACGATGATCACGCGGGCCTTCTCCAGCATGCCGGGGCTCGCCGGCGGCGTCTCCCGCAGCATCCGCGATGGCTCCATCAAGAAGTATCTCGTGCAGCCGGTTGATTATGTGTCATTTCTGCTGGCCGCCCGGATCGCCCACAAGCTCGTCTATTACGCCGTCGCGATCCTGCCGTTCGCGGTCGTGTTCTGGATCTGCCGCAGCTATTTCCCACCGGTGCCCGACGCCGCCACGATCGCGGCCTTTGTCGCGTCGCTCCTGCTCTCGTTTCTGCTCGGCTTCTTCATGGAGGCCACGCTCGGCATGCTCGGGTTCTGGGTGCTGGAGGTGTCGAGCATCGTGTTTGCCTACATGCTCGTGCAGTACCTCCTCTCGGGCCACATGTTCCCGATCGACATGCTCGCCGGCATCCCCACGGGCATCGCGGGGGTGGACGTGGCCGACGTCGTCCGCTGGCTCCCCTTCGAATACACGGCCTACTTCCCGGCGGCGGTCTGGCTCGGAAAAGTGCAGGGGGCCGAGCTCGGCCGTGCCCTGGCGATCGAGGCGGCGTGGGTCGTCGTCATGGCGGTGGCGTGCCGGATCGTCTGGTGGCGGGGCACGCGGCGCTACTCGGCCTACGGAGGCTGACGATGGGCCGCTACCTCTCCATCTTCGGCACGTTCGCCCGTGCCTGTCTCGTCCGCGACATGACGTTCCGGGCGAACTTTCTGCTGGAGTGCGTGACGAGCCTCGGCTGGATGTCGATGAACCTTGCCTTCTACCTGCTCGTATTCCAGTTCACGCCGGAGATCGGGAAGGGGACGGGCTGGTCACGGGAGCCGTTCTTCGCGTTCGTCGCCACCGGCCTGATCATCAACTCGATCGTCCAGGCGCTTTTCATGCCGAGCGCCGAGGAGCTCACCGAGATGGTCCGCACCGGCGGCCTCGACGCCGTGCTCGTGCGGCCGCTCGACGCGCAGTTTCTGCTCTCGATGCACCGCGTCGATTTTTCGTCGTTCGCCAACGGCCTCGTGGGCTGCGGCCTCCTCGCCTGGGCGCTGTCCCGCATGTCCCACTCGCCGCCCCCGATCGCCTGGCTGCTCTATCCGTTGCTCGTCGTCTGCGGCGTGGCGATCCTGTACTCGCTCGTGATCATGCTGGCCGCCGCCACGATCCTCATGGGCCGCAACCAGAGCCTCTACGATTTCTGGTTCTATCTCACCAATTTTTCCCGCTATCCGGCCGAGATTTATTCAGGACCATGGGGCGGTCCGCTCCGCGCCCTGTGCACGTTCGTGATCCCGATCCTGCTCGTCGTCAACGTGCCGGCCCGCGTCATCGCCCAGCCGCTCGTGGGCGATGCCTGGTGGCCCGTCGCCGGGGCCGTGGCAGCTGCGGCCGCATCGCTCGTGATCTCGCGGGTCGTCTTCCAGCGGGCCCTGGCCCGGTATCGCAGCGCGTCGAGTTAGGCCCGAGTGAGGGAGTATTCTGTGCGTCCGCAGCTTCATGAAGACACCGCCGCCACGTTGATCGGCCTCACGATCGTGGCCCTGGCCCTGGCCGTCACCTGGGCAGCGCGGCCGGAAACGGAGCCAGCCAGCCGGCAGGCCCATCCGAAGGGTTGGCCGACGCCGCTCTCGGCCACGATCGACAAGCCGCAGACGTGGGCTGATTCGCCGCTCGAAGCCTCGAGTATCCGCTCTGGGCACTCGGGGTCGGGCTGTTGATCGGCAACCTCGTGGGAGTGCCGGCCTGGCTTGGCCGGGGGATGGCCGGTGAGTTCCTCATCAAGACCGGCCTCGTGATCTTTGGGGCCGAGGTGCTCTTCAGCCGGCTGCTCGAGCTCGGCCTGCCGGGGCTGATGACGGCCTGGATCGTCACGCCGATCGTCCTCGTGACCACCTATCTCGCCGGCGTGCACCTGTTGAAGATCCCGTCGCGGGCGCTCTGCATGGTCGTGTCGGCCGACATGTCGGTGTGTGGCGTGTCGGCGGCGATTGCCACGGGGGCGGCCTGTCGGGCGAAGAAGGAAGAACTGTCGCTGGCGATCGGCCTATCGCTCTTCTTCACCGTGATCATGATGGTGGCGATGCCGCCACTCATCGCCTGGCTGGGACTCGATCCGATCGTGGGGGGCGCGTGGATCGGGGGCACGATCGACGCCACTGGCGCCGTCGTCGCTGCCGGTGAGGCCCTGGGCAAGGAGGGGGGCGAGGTCGCGGCCACCGTGAAGATGATCCAGAACTCGATGATCGGCGTGATCGCCGTCGCCGTCGCCGTCTATTGGGCCGGCTGGGTGGATCACGATGGCGGCCACCACGAGGGCTTCGTCTGCATGGGACTGCAGACCAACTTTCGCGAGTTGGCCCCGGCGCTCGGCAGCGCGGCGGTGGCCGCGATCTGGGGCGGCCTGCTGCCGGCTCTGCTGCGGTGTCCGGCCATCGCCCGGCACGTCGCCCGGATGGAGGAGCGGGGTGTGAACCCCGCGGCCATGTATTACACGGAGCTCGACCGCCTGCCGCTGCGGCCCGAGTGGGTCGATCGCCGCCTCACGCTCTGGCCGTAGCCCGGCACCGGCCTCGCGACTACACTCCTCCCACCATGCTCAAACTCGCCTTCAGTTCCAACGCATATCTGGATGTCCCTGTGGAGGAGGCGATCGCCCGGATCGCCAGCTTCGGCTACGGCGGTATCGAATTGCTCGCCGACGTGCCGCACGCCTGGCCCGCCGGGCTGCTCGGCGTGCAGAAGGATTCGATCCGCCGCGCCCTCGCCACCAGCGGCCTGGCGATCTCCAACATCAATGCCTTCATGATGAACGCGGTCGCCGATCCGCGGCAGCCCTACTGGCATCCGGGCTGGACCGATCCCGATCCGCATTACCGGGCGATCCGCCGGGAGCACACGAAGCGTGCCCTGCGGCTGGCAGCGGAACTCGG
>JBJTIE010000214.1:0-8109 GCA_046094845.1 Planctomycetaceae bacterium
CAGCCTCACCGGCCGCCACGGCCACACGACGTGAGCGCCGCTATCGTGTCGGCCTCGTCCCCTCGTCTCATGGAGATTCCCATGCGTCTGCTCGCCTCCCTGCTCGCGATCGCCCTGCTGTCGGCCCCCGCGACCGCCGCCGACAGGCTGAAGGCCTTGATCGTGGACGGCCAAAACAATCACGACAACTGGCCGGAAACGACCCAGATGATGAAGCGGTACCTCGAGGAAACCGGCCGCTTCACGGTGGACGTCGTCACGCATGCCCCGAAGGGGGAGGATCCGTCGTTCAGGCCTGCGTTCTCCACCTACGACGTGGTCGTGAGCAACTTCGGCCACGGGGCCGCGGCCTGGCCCGCCGAGACGCAGACCGCCTTCGAGGACTACGTGCGGAGCGGCGGCGGCTTCGTCGCCGTCCATGCGGCCGACAATTCGTTCCCGGACTGGGCGGCCTACAACCAGATGATCGGGCTCGGCGGGTGGGGCGGACGCAACGAGAAGAGCGGGCCGTACGTCTATTACTCCGACGACGGAAAGCTCGTCCGCGATGGATCGCCGGGCCCCGGCGGCAGCCACGGCCCGCAGGCACCGTTCGCGATTATCGTCCGTGATCCGGACCACCCCGTCACGAAGGGCATGCCGGCCACCTGGATGCACGTCAATGACGAACTCTACGACAGCCTGCGCGGCCCAGCGGCCGACATGGAGGTGCTCGCGACGGCCTATTCGCCGAAGACCAAGCGACACGAGCCGATGATGATGACGATCGCCCACGGCAAGGGCCGCGTCTTCCACACGCCGATGGGCCATGCCAACTCGTCGCAGGAGTGCGTCGGCTTCATCACGACGTTCGTGCGGGGCGCCGAGTGGGCGGCCACGGGCAAAGTCGAGCAGCCTGTGCCGGCCGATTTCCCGACGGCCGACGCCGAGCGCAGCCGGCCGTTCGTGAAGTGAGCCGGCCGCTGCGTGACGGCAGCCGGGTGATCGGCGTCGATTTCACGTCGGCGCCGTCGAGCCGGAAGCCGCTCACCGTCGCCGTTGGGCACTGGCGGGCCGCCACCCCGCGACCGATCTACGAACTCGACGAGATCAGGGCGTTCACGAGCCTTGACGCGTTTGATCGGCTGCTGGAGCAGCCGGAGCGTTGGGTCGGGGGGTTCGACCTGCCGTTCAGCCAGCCCCGCACGCTCATCGAGCACGAAGGCTGGCCCACCGACTGGCCTGCGTTCGTGCGGTTCTACTGCGACCAGCCACGCGACGCGCTTCGCCTGGTGTTTCGCCGCTGGTGTGACGCCCGCCCCGTCGGCGACAAGTTCGCCCGGCGAACGACCGACACGCCCGCCGGCTCGAGCCCGGCGATGCGCTGGGCCAATCCTCCCGTTGCCTGGATGATGCACGCCGGCATCGGCCGGATGCTCGCCGCCGGCCTGAAGTTCCCGGCCCACCACCATGCGCCGCGCGGCAGCGGCCGGATCGCCCTCGAGGCCTATCCGGGGTTCACGGCCCGGATGGTCTGCCGGACGTCCTACAAAAGCGACACCGCGGCCAAGCAGACGCCCGACCGCCGCGCCAATCGCCGCACGATCCTCGCCGCGCTCGAACACGGCACGGCCGGCCTCGAACCCACGCTTTCGATCACTCCCTCATGGCGGCGCCGGCTCATCGCCGACGGCAGCGGCGATCTCCTCGACGCCGTCATCTGCGCACTGCAAGCCGCACACGCCGCCGCCCTGCCGCGTTACGGCCTCCCCCGCCACCTCGACCCACTCGAAGGCTGGATCGCCAGCGTGCCCGCTACGCCTCGATCTCGTAGCCCTTCCGATACGGGCGGGCGAGCATCGAGTTGGCCTGCTCGTCGCCGACGATCTGCTCGGTGACGGCATCCCAGGCGACCTTTCTGCCGAGCCGCGCGCTGATGCCGGCCAGATGGCAGACGTTGAGCATCTGCATGTGCGAATGGACGTCGGAAATGGGCATGGCGCCGCTGCGCACACACTGCAGGAAGTTCGCCCAGTGCGCCTTCCGCTCGTTTCCCTCCATGGGCATGTTGCGGTAGACCTTGGCGACGGCGTTGGCGGGCAGCGGATCGTCCTCGAGAGCCTCGACCGGCCCACCCGAGAGCTTGCCCCGGTTGACGAAGATCGTGCCCTTATCGCCTTCGATGAGCACGCCGTTGTCGGTGTCGTGTCGGATCACGAGCGTGGTGTCGCCGGGAAACTCCACCGTAAAGAGAAACTCCGTCGCGGTGTTGTAGCGGTCGCGCTCCACCGGCATGCCGTCCTTGAATGCGACCGGGTGCGTTGCCGTGCCGCCGATCGACGTCGGGCCCGCCGTCTGGCCATTGAGGGCGAGGGCCCACATCGCGATATCGACGTGGTGCGCCCCCCAGTCGGTGAGCTTGCCGCCCGAATACTCGTACCACCAGCGGAACTCATAGTGCCCGTTGGTGTTGGCCGGTGGCCTCTTCTCCTTGCCGTCCTTGCCCACGACGGCCGGCCCCTGGAAAAATCGATGGTCAACCGCCGGCGCCGGCCCGAGCCAGCGATCCCAATTCAGCTCCTTGGCCGGCTCGGCGACCGGAATCGACGGGCTGGTCGGCGCGCCGCCGATCGCGGCCTGCACCCGCTTGATGCGGCCAAGTCGCCCTTCGGCCACGAGGGCCATCGCGGTCACGAACAGCGGAAACGTGCTCCGCTGCTGGGTTCCCACCTGCACGATCCGGCCCGTCTCCCGCTGCACCTTGCGAATGAGCTTGCCTTCGTCGATCGTGAGCGTGAGCGGCTTTTCGCAGTAGACGTCCTTGCCTGCCCGCAGCGCCTCGACCAGCGGTTTCGTGTGCCAGTGGTCGGGCGTGGCGATGTGGAGGACATCGACGTCCTTTCGTTCCAGGATGCGGCGGTAGTCGTCGTAGACCTGTGCCTTGCCGCCGGCGAGCTTCTCGTTGGCGGAGGCAGCCCGGCCGGAATCGGCGTCGGCGATCGCGACGACGTCGATCCACTGGGCCGCAGACCGGAGATTGCCGACGCCCATCCCGCCTGCACCGATCAGGCCGATCGTGAACCGGTCGTTTTTCGACTTCGTCTCGTCGGCGAGCGTCCGCGGCGTCGAATGGAAATAGGGCACGCCGGTGGCGGCCGCGAGCGTGGCACACGACGAAAGAAAACCGCGACGGGTGTTGGTCATGACCTGGATTCCGGAGAGCCGGGGTGGGACGATCGAAGGACTGCCGAGGCAAGATACCAGCCGCCGGCACCACTCCCAACAGTTCGTTGGACGCGACCTGAGGCCTGCGATAGATTCTCGGCTTGTCGCGAGGATGCAGCCAAATGCCCGAGACGGTCACGGACGACCAGACCACGCCCGAGCACGGCGTTCGCCGGCTCTACACGGCGACCATGATGGCGGAGGTGCTCGGCGTCTCGCCCGCAGCCATCAGGCACTGGGTGAGGGAGCGGTTCCTGGAGCCACTGCGGCGGTCAGGCTCGCTGGAGTGGTTCGATTTCAGCCAGCTCGTGATCGGCCGCAATCTCGCCCGCCTGCTCCACGGCGGCCTCTCGCTGCGTGAGATTGACGCCAAGCTGTCCGATCTCGTGGCAGGCGGAGGCCAGCTGGCCGCACGGGCGACGGATCGCATCGTGGCCGATGGTCGCCGGCTGAGCCTGCGCAGCGGCGATCGGCTCCTGGGCGCGGGCGGCCAGCTGCAGTTGCCGTTTTACTCGTCGTCGCTCGTTGCCATCGACGAGACGGCCGACACGCTTCCCGCCGTGCGGCTCATCGACATGGCGGTCGCCCGTGCCGCCGCGACATCGCCGCAATGCCTCGCCGAGCAGGACGCCGCCATCGAAGCCGCCGAGATCCTCGACCTCGCCGATGATCTCGAAGCGGCCGGGGAATTCGCCGAGGCCGCCGAGGCGCTACGGGCCGTCCTCCAGGCCCAAGGGCCGTCGGCCGCCGTCATGTTCACGCTCGCGGAACTGCTCTATCGGGCCGGCGATCTCACTGCGGCCCGGGAACGATACTACGCCACGATCGAGATCGACCCCGAGCATCTGCGGGCGCGGGCGAGCCTGGGCTGCGTGCTGGCGGAACTGGGTGAGCACGAACTCGCCCTCGCCGCGCTCGAGGGCGTGCTGCGGCAGGAGCCCGACTACGCCGACGCCCACTGGCATATCGCGGGCGTGCTCCGAGACGTGGGCCGTTCCCACGAGGCGCGGCAC
Organism: Planctomycetaceae bacterium; assembly: GCA_046094845.1. Lineage (GTDB taxonomy): Bacteria > Planctomycetota > Planctomycetia > Pirellulales > UBA1268 > QWPN01. Next base: position 4,218 of record JBJTIE010000214.1, read on the forward strand.
CATCTGGCGACGTTCCTCTCGCTCGCGCCGGAAAGCCCCTGGGCCGACCTCGCCCGGCAGCAGCTCGGCCTGGAGGCTGGCTCGCGCCGCGGCACGCCCCGTCAGTAGCCGCCCCACGGGCCGCGGACGGCATTCACGCCGAACTGCACGGTGTCGCTCGGCTGGTTCGGCGTGGGCAGGAATCGCCCCCCGCCGCCGGCCACGGCGCCCGGCCCAGGATAGGGCCGGCGAAACTGGTGATAGATCGGAGCCACCCGCGAGCTCGGCACGCCCCAGCCATACTGCGACTGAAACTCGGCGGTGGGAGGCACGACGAGTGCGATAGGCCGTCCCTCGGCGGGGTCGTACCAGGCGCTGTGCCAGCTCTTGCCCTGGCTCCGCAGGAAGTACCGCTTTTCGATCACGTCGTGATGGAGCCAGTGACCGTCGCAGAGGCCGTGGGCACAGCAGTGCCCGCAGCCATGACCGCCACAGTGGCCGCAGCCGTGATGGTGTCCGCAGCCTTGCTGACAACCGTGGTGGTGGTGGTGGTGGCCACCGCATCCGGGCCCGGTGCAGTTGGGCGATGGGCCGTATCCACCCGAGCCGCGATAGGCCGGACCGCCGGCCTGACATGCATCGCTCGCCAGCCAGGTCGCCGCCAGCGCGAGCGTTATGGTAGCCAGCCACCGCCGCGCGTCGTTCATCATCTGCCGCATCGGAGAATGCTCCTCTTCAATACCAGTAGGCGCGCACGTCGGTCCGCATGCCGGTCACGCCCGCGGGGCGGATATACCGCCGCCGATGCTTGTAGAGAAACTCGTGCGGCATGAACGGGGGATAGGTGTTCCAGGTGTGACCGACACGGGGGGGCACTGGCCGCGGCGACACATAGAGCTGCGCGCCCATGCCGGGATAGCCACCGGCTGGCACAGGCGGCGTGTAGAAGTTGTAGAAGACGTCGGGCGTCGGGCCCTCGACGCCGCCGTCGATCGGCAGCGCTCGGCACTCGGCGGCCGTCATGCCGGCTGCGATCATCGCCACCACGAGCCCGCGCCGCATCCATGCAGATCGAAGCATTGCCCACCTCCCTGTGACACCCGAGCATGCGGGAGCCAGACCGGCACATGGCATCCGTACCCCGCACCGCCACGCCTTCATTCGGCTTCGCGACGCCTTTGCGGCCACTGCCCGCATGCCGGCTGGGCGGCCTCGACGCGACAGGCACACTTTCGCGCTTCCGTCCCGTGGCCACCGCATCCCAATCCCGGAGACCCGGTCGACAGACTCCCGCCAACCCGCAAACTCCTCCCCTCTTGCCAAGGCCGCCGCAGCCGATCACAGTCTGGGAACCCGAGCCCTCGTGCACACCATGGCCACAACCAAGCAACGCCCGCCCGCGCAGCCCGTCACACAGCCCGCCAAGCGACGGGCCACCGCCCAGACCCTGGCCGCGGGGCAGCGGGACATTTCGGTGAGCGAGTTCTTTGCCAAGAACCGCCATCTGCTGGGCTTCGACTCGCCGCGGAAGGCGCTGCTCACGAGCGTGAAGGAGGCGGTCGACAATTCGCTCGACGCCTGCGAGGAGGCGGGCATCCTGCCGGAAATCTGGGTGCGGATCGAGCAGGTCGGCGAGAGCGGGTCCCGCTATCGCATGAGCGTGCAGGACAACGGCCCCGGCATCGTGGCCAAGCAGATTCCGCTCATCTTCGGCAAGCTGCTCTATGGCTCGAAGTTCCATCGGCTGCGGATGAGCCGCGGCCAGCAGGGCATCGGCATCTCGGCCGCCGGCATGTACGGCGTGCTCACCACCGGCAAGCCGGTGAAGATCATCTCCAAGATCGACGCCAAGCACGCCGCCCACTATTCCGAACTGCGAATCGACACCAAGACCAACCAGCCCGAGATTCTCAACGGCAAGGGCGAGGGCGTCGACATTCCGTCCGGCAAGGGCGGCATCGAGTTGATGAAGAAGCACTCCATCGAGTGGGTCGCCGAGAACGACAAGGGCGACGCCATCGAGCACGGCACCCGTGTGACGATCGAGATGGAGGCGAAGTTTCAGCGGGGCCGCGGCAGTGTCGAGGAATACCTCGAGCAGACGGCGATCTCGAACCCTCACGCCCGCATCCACTTCCAGGGACCCGACGGCCCCGAGCGGATCCTCGAACGCTCGACCGAGGACCTGCCACCGGAGCCGAAGGAGATCAAGCCGCATCCCTACGGCGTCGAGCTCGGCCGACTGGTGACGATGCTCCAGGAGCATCCCAAGCACACCCTCGCCCAGTTTCTCACGCAGTCGTTCTCGCGGGTCTCGCACGGCACGGCCAAGAAGATCTGCGACACGGCCAAGCTCTCCACGCGGGTGACCACCGGCAAGCTCGGTCGCGGCGAGGCCGACGCGCTCTTCAAGGCGATCCAAGACACCAAGATCCCACCGCCGGCCACCGACTGCGTGGTGCCGATCGGCGAACAGCGGCTGCTCGCGGGCCTGCGGCAGGTGGTGCCGGGCGAGTTCTTCACGGCGGCCACACGACCGCCGGCCGTCTACCGTGGCAATCCGTTCGTAATCGAGGCAGCGCTCGCCTATGGCGGCGGCGTGGCGGCCCAGAAGATCAGCCGCGACGCACTCGGCGAGCTGGCCGGCGAGAGCGATGCCCGCAGCCTGCGACAGTTTCTTACGACCACATTCTCGGGCCTCGGCGCCGAGGCGGCCGACAAGATCCTCGCCGAGGCCCAGTTGGCTCCGCGACAGTCGCCGTCCAAGCTCAAGAAGCCGCAGCTCGACGCCCTGCATGGCGCGATGCAGCACGTCAGCGCCGATGACGGTCAGAGCATGAACGTGCTCCGGTATGCCAACCGGGTGCCACTCCAGTTCCAGCCCGCGGCCTGTGCAGTCACGCAGACGATGACCTCGACCAACTGGCGGGCCTATGGGCTCTCGCAGTCGCGGGGCGGCCTGCCGAGCGGCCCGGTCACGGCGATGGTGCACGTGGCGAGCGTCTGGGTGCCGTTCACGAGCGAGTCGAAGGAGGCGATCGCCTCCTATCCGGAGATCCAGAAGGAGATCAGGCTCGCGCTCCAGGCCGTGGGCCGCAAACTCGGCATGTACATGCGGCGGCGGCTGCGGGTGGCCCAGGAGGGCCAACGACGAAGCATCTTCCTCCGCTATCTCGGCGAGGTGGCCTCCGCCGTCTCGCAGATCAACGGCACCGACCGGGCGGGCCTCTACGATCAGTTACTCGCGGTTGCCAAGAAAAAGACGGCCGAGGCCGACGTAAAACTCGACGACCGAGGCAAGCCGATCCAGGAGGAGGAAGACCTCGAGCTCGGCGACAACTGCATCATCGTGCCGCAGACGGTGCCGGGCGCGGCGGTCGCCGGGCAGCCGGAGGGTGAGACAGACGACAAGCCCGCCCGCGGACGGAAGAAAACGGCGAAGAAGCCGGCTCGTTCCCGCGGCAAGTAGCCGCGGAGTGGCACTCTGCGGAATCCGGTCAGCGGCAGGGCCGCATCTCCCGCCACATCTGTAGCCGCAGAGTGGTGCTCTGCGAAAGCGACCCTGATGTCAGCTCAAGACGTCGTGCACCACGTTTCCGTGGACGTCCGTCAGCCGGAAGTCCCGCCCCTGGTAGGGAAACGTGAGCCGGAGGTGGTCGATGCCCATGAGGTACAGGATCGTGGCGTTCAGATCGTGCACATGCACCTTCTGCTCGGGCGTGACGATGTTGTAGGAGTAGTCGTCGGTCGCGCCGTAGGTGAGCCCGGGCCAGATCCCGGCTCCCGCCAGCAGCATCGTGAAACACCGCGGATGGTGGTCGCGGCCGTAGTTCGTTTCCGTGAGGGCACCTTGCGAGTAGATCGTGCGGCCGAATTCGCCCCCCCACACCACGAGCGTCTCGTCGAGCAGGCC
>JBJTIE010000215.1:0-6379 GCA_046094845.1 Planctomycetaceae bacterium
CAACCACAAGAGCCAGCCGGGATCGGCGGAAGCTCGAGGAGCATTTGGACCGAGTCTTCGAGGTCCACCGCGACGAGAGCTCTGCCGTCCCGGCGGATTTGGCTCGTCGACCAAGGGCTTAGTGTGCCGCCGCATCGGCCGCCGCCTCCGCCGCCTTCTCGAGAAGCTTGACGTCCGACCCCCGAGCCATGTGGAGGGCCCGCTCCTGGGACACCATGCGGTTCCGCATCCCGATGTCGGGAATGAGCATGATCGCAAGAAAGATCGCCATCATCGCGGCCGGAATCGTGAGCACGTACTTCCAGTTGGCCTCCCAGAGCACGTGCATGAAGAACAGCACCACGAGCATCGCCTTCGTGCACGACACGGCCAGCATGAACGCCCAGCCGACCTGCGGCTGGTCGCGCCACGGCCAGGCCGGGGAGTAGGTGAGGAACGACATCGTCGTGAGCCCGCAGAGGGCGAGGAACACGAGCAGGTATTTGCCGACTCCGCCGTGGGCATGCCCATCGCCATGGTCGTGGGCGGCCGAATGCTCGAGGGCCTCATCGGCGGTCTCGCCGGGCCGCGTGACGGGGCCATGGGGATCGTGTGCGGGATGGCTCATGGTCGGGGTGCCTCGAAATGACGGAATTAAAAGAGGTAGAGCAACGGAAACAGGAAGATCCACACGAGATCGACGAAGTGCCAATAGAGGCCGGCGTTCTCGATCATGCCGGCCCGCTTGGCGTCGAGACGATAGGAGAGCAGGATCGCGAATACGATCAGGCCCACGAGCACGTGGATGGCGTGGAAGCCCGTCATCAGGAAGTAGGTGCTGGCCCACATGTTGCCGCCGGGGATCACGATCGGCAGCCGCAGCCAGGGAAAGACGTCGTTGAGGCCGCCGCCGTGACCGCCGCCATGCCCCTCCCCATGCGCGGCCCCTTCGGCGGGCAGCGGCATGATCTGATCGGCGACGACCGCGAGATCGAAGGCCTGCTGGTCGGGGCTCGCCACCATCTTCCGCACCTGTTGCAGCCGCGTGCGTGCGGCGACCTGCTCGGTCGAGAGCGAGTCGGCGGGGGCATCGTCGATCGCCTTCAGCCGGTCGATCATCGCCGGCTCACCGAGCCGGGCCCGCACGGCGGAGCCGTAGTAGAGGTCGGGCCGCTCGTAGATCAGGCCGCGGGGAGCCCAGGGATAGATGCCGTGGGAAAACTTCGCCTGGTATTCGTAGCCCTTGATCCCGAGGAAGAGCGTGCCGAGCAGGAGCGTGAGCAGCATCCAGGCCTTGGCGAGGCCGACTTTATTCACCCGGGCGGCCTCGAGGGCGAGCACGATCGTGACGCTGGAGCAGATGAGCACGAACGTGTTGAAAGCGCCGATCGGCTCGCTCAAGTGCACGTGGTGCGGCTTCGGCCAGACGGCGGCACCGAACCGGAGCACGACGTAGCTGCCGAGCAGCGCGGCGAAGAACATGATCTCCGTGGAGAGGAAGAGCCACATGATCAGCTTGCCCTTCGAGAGCGGCAGGCCGGGCTGATACTGCAGCGTCACGTGGCCATGGTGGCCGTGGCCGTCGTGGTGGCCATGGTCGTGGCCGTGCGGAACGGAGATGGCGGAGGCGTTCATCGTCGATGCCTGTTGGGATGGATGATGGTCTGCAGGAATGCGCGGGACAATGACTGGTGTCGTGGAATGGTGTCGGGCGGGTCACACGGGGCGGCCGAAGGCGACGGCCGCACACAACAGCCCGAGCAACGTCGCGAGCGACGTGAGCAGGAGGGTGCGGGCCGTGGCGTCGTCGCGGCGAATCGCAAACCGAGCCGTGGCGACAGCATACGCGACGGCGGCCACAGCCGCCGCGAGGAACAGTCGCACACTGCCCGAGGGCACGGCGAGCACGAGGCTGACCGGCACCATGGCGAGGGCGGCGGAGAGGGCCTGGCCGGCCGCCCGCAGTCCCGTGGGATCGACGACGGTGAGCATCTGCAGGCCGGCGGCGGCGTAGTGGCGGCGGTAGAGCCAGGCGATCGCCATGAAGTGCGGGAATTGCCAGAGGTAGAGCACTCCGGCGAGCGCCGCCGCCGCAAGTGCCCCGCGGGCATCGCCGGCGGCCAGCCGGGCCGGGCCGTCGGCGGCCAGCCAGCCGATCCCCACGGGAAGCGCGCCGGCGACCGCTCCGACCGCCGTGTTGAGCGGCGAGACGAGCTTCATCGGTGTGTAGACGACGACATAGAGCAGCCAGGTGGCGACCGCAGCGGACGCCGCGGGCCAGCCCCCCGCCGCGGTGACGACCGCGGTGCCGACGACGAGCAGCGCCGCCGACCACCAGGCTGCACGCGAGACGGCCATTTCACCCGCGGCGAGCGGACGACCTGCCGTCCGCGGCATGAGCCGGTCGGTGCGGCGTTCCAGAATCTGATTGACGATGCTCGAACTGGCTGCCACGAGCGCGGTGCCGACGAGCACGGCCACGAGCCGCAGCGGCTCCACGGGCCGGCCGCCGGTGAGCCAGGCCGCCGTGGCCACCGTCGCGAGGACCATGACCGCGATCCGTGGCCGCACGAGCTGTGAGATCGTAACCATGAGCGACCGCGAGGTGGCGGCGTGCCCCCGGGCGACCGGAGTCGCGCCGGCCATGGCCACGTCGGCTGTGGGCATCAGCTCGGGAGGTGCGGTGGCTACGGCCGTCATGCGAAGGCCCTCTCGCCGGCAGAGGCCTTCGGGAGCCGACCGCGGTCGAACGCCCCGCTCACGATCGCGAGCACGACCGAGCCGCCCAGAATCAGCATGCCGAGGACGACGTGGCCGGTGACCACCCAGGCCGACCAGGTGCTGCGGGCCAGTCGGGCGTCAGCCGACTGCCAGCCCTCGGGGAGGATGCCATCGGGCATGCCCCAGTTCGCGACCCAGGCACCGCCGCCGAGCAGGAACTGGCACACGACGAGGCCGACGAGGGCCCGTGCCCAGAACCGCGCCGGCGACGGCCCGTCGGGCACGCCCGCGAGCGCCGCGGCGGCGAGCGCCGCGACGGCACAGGCCCCAAAGAGATGCAGGGCGACGAGCCAGCCGAACGTGGCGGGGTCGATCGTCGCATCGGCATGTCGCAGCTGGGCGCCGGCCACGAGTTGCACATACGACGCGACGAGCAGTGCAGCGGCCGCCCGACTGGCACCGGCAGGGGGCACCATCGTCTGCCGCCGAGTCAACGTGGCCACCGCCACGGCCACGGCGAAGAACAGCGGACCGGTGCAGGCATGCACCTTCGCGACGGTCTTGTCATCGAGCAACACCCGGGCACCACCGAGCAGCCCCTGCACCACCACGAGCAGCACGGCGGCCATCGCCAGCGCCCGCACGGCGGGCGTCGCCCCCGACCGCCACACGACGGCGACCAGCCCGAGCGTGATCATCCCCACGAGGGCCCCAAGCAGCCGGTGCCCGTGCTCGAGAAACAGGTCCCAGGGGCCGTGAAACCACTCCGAGAACGGAAACAAAAACATGTTGTGACCATAGGTGCCCGGCCAGTCGGGCACCGCCATCGCCGCCTCGTACGTCGTGACGAGCGCCCCGAACGACAACAGCACCGCCGTCACCCCGACGAGCATGCAGCTCACCAGGTGCGGCCAGTTCCAAGATGTCGGCGACGATTGATTCATGAAAAAAATTGAACGCAGCGAAGACCGGCGGCATCCATCCCCAACCGGAAGGTGAGGGATCGGTGCGAGGATCCCGAGCCTTAGGCCGCCGCGGCCTTCAGCGAGGGAACTCGCACCGTCCCTCGCCGGCACCAACCCACCGGCCCGCAGTCACGAATCGGCTCACTCCTCAAGCGTCTCCGGTGAACTAATGCGAAGCCAGTGCCGCCGCCGCAGCCGCCGCGTTCGGCGGGTCGGTCTGCATGAGGTGGTCCTTCTCGCAGCCGGGCACCGAGTACTCGTATGGGCCGCGGTGCACGACAGGCTGGAAGTCGAAGTTGCCGTGGCCCGGCGGACTCGGGGCGGTCCACTCGAGCGTGTTTGCGTTCCACGGATTCCGGCCGGCGATGGGGCCGTAGAACATGCTCCAGAAGAAGTTCGCCGCAAAGATGATCTGTGAGGCGACCATGCCGATCGCACACCAGGTCATGAAGGCGTTGAGCGGTTGGAGGTGATGGAACGTCTCGTAGTGGTAGGCGTCGGCCAGCCGGCGGGGGAAGCCGACGGCCCCGAGGATGTGCATCGTGAAGAAGGTGCCGTTCATGAAGATGAACGTGAGGAAGAAGTGCACCTTCCCCCAGAACTCGTTCATCGTGCGGCCGAACATCTTCGGGAACCAGAAGTAGATCGCCGCCCAGACGCCCATGGCCGTGCCCGCGAAGAGCACGTAGTGGAAGTGGGCCACGATGAAGTAGGTGTCGTGGATGAAGATGTCCACGGGCGTGGCCGCCATGAAGATGCCCGACAGGCCGCCGATGATGAACATCGACACGAAGGCCAGGGCGAAGAGCATGCTCGTCGTGAACTGGATGCGTCCGCCCCAGACCGTGCCCAGCCAGTTGAACGTCTTCACGGCACTCGGCAGGGCGATCATCATGGTCGACACCATGAAGGTGATGCCGAGGGCCGGGTTCATGCCCGACATGAACATGTGGTGGCCCCAGACGATGAAGCCGAGGCCGGCGATGCCCGCCACGGAGTAGACCATCGGCCGATAGCCGAAGAGCGGCTTGCGGGCGAACGTGGTGAGGATGTCGCTCACCATCCCCATCGCCGGCAGGATCATGATGTAGACGGCAGGGTGGCTGTAGAACCAGAAGAGGTGCTGCCAGAGGAGCGGCTGGCCGCCGCCAGCGCCCGGCACCGCGTTGTTGACGATCAGTCCCTCGGGCGAGAAGAAGCCTGTGCCGAGCGTGCGATCGGCCAACTGCATGAACCCGGCGGCGGTGAGCACCGGCAGGGCGAACGCCTGGAGGATCGCGGTGATGAACATGCCCCAGATCGTCATCGGCAGCCGGAACATCGTCATGCCCGGTGCCCGCATCAGAATGATGGTCGTCATGTAGTTGACGCTGCCGAGCATCGACGACACGCCGACCATCGTCAGGCCCAACAGCCAGAGCGTCTGACCCCAGCCACTCGCCGGCGACGAGGCCGTGTTGGTCGAGAGCGGCGGGTAGCTCGTCCAGCCGCCGGATGCAGCGCCCCCTTCCACGAAGAAGCTGGCTCCGAAAAAGAAGAAGGCCGGCCACATGAACCAGTACGACAGCATGTTGAGCGTGGGAAACGCCATGTCGTCGGCCCCGATCATGAGCGGGATCAGGTAGTTGCCGAACGCGCCCGCCAGGATCGGAATGATCACGAGGAAGATCATCACCGAGGCATGCATCGTGAAGAGCATCGTGTAGAACTCGGGCGCCATCTGGCCGCCCTCCTGGGCGAAGAGCTTGCCCAGCACCGGCACGTCGGACCACGGCCAGGCGATCTGCCAGCGGACGGCGAGCGCGAGCAGGCCACCGATCAGGAACCAGACCAGCGTCGAGAACAGGAACTGCAGGCCGATGACCTTGTGGTCCTTTGAGAACACGTAGGTCGAGAGGAAGTAGCCGAGTCCGCCCTTGGCGGCATGGGCCGGCACGGTGACCTGCGTGGGCACGGTGACGTGGCCGTGATCGACGGCGGGCGCGGCGGTGGCTGGGGGAGGTGTCATGACGGTGGTCTCCGGATTCCTCTCGGCCTCGGTGGTCTGTCAGGTGATCAGTTGGCGACGAGCGATTCGCCGGCTTCCGGCGGGGGCTGCGTGGCCTCTTGCTCGGCATACTTGCGCTCGAGCCAGGCGTCGAACTGGGCCCGGGGTTCGAACGTCACCCGGCCCTTCATCTTGTAGTGGCCCCAGCCGCAGAGTTCGGCACAGACGATGTCGAATTCGCCGGTCTCACGGGCCTTGAACCAGACGGGGATCTTCATGCCGGGCACCGCGTCCTGCTTGATCCGCACGTTGGGCAGAAAGAAGCTGTGGAGCACGTCCATGCTCTTGAGCTGGATGAGCACGTCTTCGTCGATGGGAAGATGGAGGTCGTTGGTGAGATGGAGATCGTCCGGAGTGCCAAGCTCGCCGTCTCGGCCGGGATACCGCAGCCGCCATTCGAACTGCCGCGCCACCACCTCGACCGTCGGCGGCATGTCGGGACGCCGCATCTTCACGTCGGCCCAGGCGTTCATCTGATAGATCGCCAGGAAGAGGAGCGTGGCCGCCGGAATGATCGTCCACACCACCTCGAGCGTGTGGCTGCCGTGGATGTAGGTGGCGGTGCTGGGCAAGCTCTTCGCCCAGGAGGGCGGCCAGATGGCGCCCGAGTTCTACACGATGCTCTTCACGATGCATGCCTCGGTGATGATCTTCCTCGTGATCATCC
>JBJTIE010000216.1:0-6139 GCA_046094845.1 Planctomycetaceae bacterium
CCCCGGCCCTCTCCCCCGGGGAGAGGCGGAGCAAGGATGTGCCCTCGTTGCGGGGCCGGAGTATAGGCGTGGCGTGCGGCCACGACTACCGCCGCACGAGCCGCTCCGCGATGAGCCGGAGCAGCCAGCCCGCCACGGCCCGCTTCGAAGCCCGCTTCGAGCCCACGTGCTCGTGGCGGGCGTCGTAGACCGCGACGGCATTCTCCGCCGACTCCAGCGCCGTCACGTCGTTGACCACGATCAGGTCGCACTTCTTGGCGGTGATCTTGGCGAACGCCCGCTGCGGATCGGCCCCGGGCTCCAAGGCGAAGGCCACGAACCACTGCCCCGGCCGCTCGCGGCGGGCGAGCATGGCGATGATGTCGGTGGTGGGCTTGAGCTCGAGCGTGAGCCCGGTGCCCTGTCGGGGGATCTTCCCGGACCGCCGCCTCACGGGCTCGAAGTCGCACGGGGCCGCCGCGGCGATCACGCCGTCGCAGGCGGGCAGCTCCCGGAGGGATGCCGCAAGCATTTCGGCCGTCGTCACGACGGGGATCACGCGGGCCCGCCGCGGATACTCGACGTGCACCGGCCCGCTCACGATCGTGACCTCGTGGCCGAGGGCCAGGGCGGCCTCGGCCACGGCCTTCGCCATCCGCCCGCTGGAGGCGTTGGTCAGATACCGCACGTCGTCGATATAGGCCCGCGTCGGTCCGGCGGTGAGCAGGATTCTCGCCATCGCGTCAGGTGCGGGAGTGCGGCGGGCGGCGGGCCAGGGCCGCGGCGATCGCGGCCACGATCTCGTCGGGCTCCGCCATGCGGCCGGCGCCGGTCTGGCGGCAGGAGAGCCAGCCGGTGCCCGGCTGGATGATCGACACGCCGTCGGCTTGGAGCTGGGCCACGTTCCGCTGCACGGCGGCCTTCGCCCACATCGCCGCGTTCATGGCGGGAGCCATCAGCACCGGGCATTCGGCGCACAGCAGCAGCGTGGTGAGCAGGTCGTCGGCGGCTCCCGACGCGGCCTTGGCCAGGACGTCGGCGGTGGCCGGGGCCACGACGACGAGATCGGCCCGGGCGGCGAGCTCGATATGGGCCCCGAGCGGAAAGGCTGCCGGGTCGAACGACCGCGCGGCGACCGGGCGGCCCGTGAGCGCCGCGAACGTGGCCGCGCCGACGAACTCGAGGGCATTGTGCGTGAGCACGGCCGTGACCCCCGCACCGCGCTGCACGAGCAGGCTCGTCAGGGCCGCCGCCTTGTAGGCCGCGATCCCGCCCGATACGCCAACGACGATTTCCCGACCCTCGACCATGCGCATCTCTCTGCTGACGCGACGAGCGCGGCCGCGATCACAGGATGGAGGCGTCGAAATCGAGCGGGCCGCCGGCTTCGGGCGACTCGCCGGTGATCCGCAGGTTCATCGACGTGTCGAGGAAGATTTTGTCCTGCTTGATCTCCTCGATCACGATCTGCATCTTGTCGTCGGTGGTCACGTCGACGAGCGGCCGGCTGCCGGCGTTGAGGGCCACGAGCCGCTTCTGGATCAGCGTCGAGAGCTTGAACCGGCCGCCGACCTTGTTGACGATCTCTTCTTCGCGGAGGTCTTCGATCATGTGTGGGCTTCCTGTGTGTGCGAGGGGGCGGGGCGGGACGGTGGATGTGGTTGAACGGGCAGGCCGGCGTCGAACAGGATCCGTTTGATCGCCGCCAGGGCCTCGTCGGGATCCTCGTTCACGACCCGATGGCGGTAGCGGTGGGCCTCGAGCAGTTCGCGGCGAGCCACCTCGAGCCGTCGGGCCATCGCCTCCGGCGATTCCGTACCCCTGCCCAGCAGCCGTTCGGCCAGCTGGTCGGGATGGGACGGCTCGACGAAGATCGTGATGGTGTCAGGATACCGGGCGAGGATGGAAAGTGTACCCTCGACGTCGATCTCCAGCACCACCCACGATCCGGCAGCCAGCCGGGGGGCCACTTCGCTCACGAGCGTGCCGTACCAGTGCTGCCGGCCGTAGACCCGGCAGCATTCGAGGAATTCCCCCGCCGCCCGCCGTCGCTCGAAGTCCTCGAGGGGGATGAAGTGGTAGTCGATCCCATCCCGCTCCCCCGCCCGGGGCGGTCGCGTGGTGGCCGACACACTGGGCACGAGGTGGGGCAGATCGGCGAGCAGCCGCCGGAGGAGCGTGGTCTTGCCGACTCCGGAGGGGCCGGAAATGACGACGAGTTTGCCCGGTAGGACGTCCATCCCGAAGTTGTACCGCAGGCCGCGGTCGGTTGAAAAGCGGTGCGGGCGATCGCCGAGTCGGGATCCCCCGGCATGCGTCTGGGGGCTTGCGGGCGTCAATACAAGCCCTGATCGCGAGCGAGGGGATCCCGTGCCGCAAGCCGCCGACGCGTCACTCCAGGTTTTGCACCTGCTCCCGGAGTCGCTCGATCCGGGTCTTGATTTCGACGACCGTGTGGGCGATCTCGGCGTCGAAGGCCTTTGACGCGACGGTGTTGGCTTCGCGGGTGAGCTCCTGGGACAGGAAGTCGAGCGACCGGCCCGGGGCCTCGGTGCCCAGCAGGTGGGTGAACTGGGCGAGATGGCTGTCGAGGCGGACGAGCTCCTCGGCGATGTCGGTGCGGTCGGCGAGGAGGGCGATTTCCCGGGCCACGTCCCCCTCCGCCAGCGGCACGCCCTGCGGCGCGAGCAGCCTGGCCACCCGCTCCACGAGCCGGCTGCGATGGGCCTCGACCATCTGCGGCACCCGTTCCCTGATGGCGGCCGCACACGCCGTGATCTCGCCGCAGGTCGCCCGGAGGTCGGCCGCGAGCGCATCCCCTTCGCGGCGTCGCATCTCGTCGAGCCGATCGAGCGCCGCGTCGAGGGCCTCGGCCACGAGGGGCCAGGCCCGCTCGGCCAGGTCGCTGTCGGGAGCCGTTTCGACGAGCACGCCCGGGAGCCCGAGGAAGCTCTCGATCGCATGCGGTGCCGGCAGATCCCGGGACAGGCAGAAATCGGCGGCGGCGTCGAGGTAGGCGGCGAGTTGGACGGCGTCGAGTCGGCGGCCGGCCGGCGCCGCGGGGCCGGCGACGTCGAGCGACAGATGCACGCTCCCGCGGCGCACCCGGCGGCGAACGGCAGCCTCGGCCCGCCCCTCGAGCGCCGCGAAGCCGTCGCGGCAGCGAAACGCGAGCTTGAAGTGGCGGTTGTTGACGCACCGCAACTCGACGCGGCACGTGTTTGGGCCGTCGGTGGCGACGCCATCGCCACAGCCGGTCATGCTCAACGCCATGGTGCGCGAGGCGGCTACTTGGCCGCTGGTTCGGGAGTGGCCGGTTCGGCTGGGGTGGCCGGTTCGGCCGGCTCGACGGGAGTGCCTTCAGGGGCCGACGCGGGAGCGGGAGGCGTGGAGTCGGCGGGCTGGGCGGCGTTCTCTCCGGGTGGTGCCGCGGGCGTCTGCGGGGCGACCGCCTGTGGTGCCGCGGTGCCGAGCGACGGGCTGAACAGCGACTGCTGCCGACCGAGCACGTTGATCGAGAGAATGCAGAGGGCGATCCAGAAGGCCGCCACGCCGACGGTGATCTTCGTGAAGATGTCCCCCGCCTTCGTGCCGAATGCGCTCTGGCCCCCCATGCCGCCGAGGGCGCCGGTCAGTCCGCCGCCACGACCCCGCTGGATGAGCACGAGCAGGATCAGAAACAGCGACGTGAGCGCGAGCGTGAAGCCCAGAAAGAAGCGGATCAGCGGGATCATGAACGACGACAACTCCGAGGAACGTGTGGGGCGATATCCTATCGCGAGGAGCGGCAGCGGCCTACCCCGGCTCGTGCCAGGGGGGGCTATCCGATGGTGGCGGACGCCCCGGACGGCGATGCGGCTACGCGAACGCCTTTGCGATCCCGAGAAAATCGTCGGCCTTGAGGCTGGCGCCCCCCACGAGGGCGCCGTCGATGTCAGGCTGGGCCGCTAGGTCGGCGGCGTTGTCGGGCTTCACGCTGCCGCCGTACTGAATCCGCACCTTCGCGGCCACGGCAGCCGACGACAGGCCGGCGAGGAGCCGGCGGATCAGGGCATGCACCTCCTGGGCCTGCTGCGGCGTGGCCACCTTGCCGGTGCCGATCGCCCACACCGGCTCGTAGGCGATCACGACCTTTTCGAGATCCACGGCCGACAGTCCGGCGAGCGACCCGTTCACCTGCGTCGTGACGACGGCCTCGGTTCGGCTGCCCTCGCGCTCCTCGAGCGTCTCGCCCACGCACACGATCGGCGTCAGCCCGGCCGCAAGCGCGGCCTTCGTCTTCGCGTTCACGGTCGCGTCGGTCTCGCCGAAGAGCGTCCGGCGCTCCGAGTGGCCGAGGATCACGTAGCGGCAGCCGAGATCGACGAGCATCGGCGGGGCCACCTCGCCCGTGAACGCGCCGCTCGCCTTGTCGTGCATGTTCTGGCCGCCAAGGGCGACGTTAGACTTCATCGCCGTGAGGGCCGCGCCCACCGTCTCCGCATACAGGGCAGGGGGGCAGAGCACGAGTTCAACCGCCGCCGCCTCGCCCCGCCGGGCCGCGATCGCCGCCGTGAGTTCGCGGGCCTTCGCGCGATCGAGGTTCATCTTCCAATTGCCGGCGACGATCTTGGTGCGGGACATCGGGAAACTCCTGGGGTGGGGAAGACGGGGTCAGCCGACGGCGGCGGCGAGGGCGTAGGAGCCGAGGATCACCACCCGCTTGCACCGCTTTTCGAGGGCGGCGATGGCCCGGCGAACGCGGAGGTCGTCGCGGTGGCCTTCGAGCTCGACGAAGAAGATGTAGCCACGTTCCTCGCCGGGCAGTGGAAACGACTCGATCCAGGTGAGGTTGAGCTTTTGCTTTTTCGGGATCGAGAGGGCGTCGGCCAGGCCGCCCGGCTTGTGCTCGATCTCGAACATGAGGGCGGTCTTGTCCTTGCCGGTCCGCTTGGCGTCGGCATGGCCGATGACGGCGAAGCGGGTGGTGTTGCCCGCCACGTCCTCGATGTTCTCGGCGAGCACGTCGAGGCCGTAGTGCACGCCCGCCTGCCGACTGGCGATCGCCGCGGCATGGGGCGTCTTGGCTGCCGTTTCGGCGGCGGCACTCGTGCTCGTCACCTCCACGAGCCGGGCGGCCGGCAGGTGGCGGGCGAGCCAGTTGCGGCACTGCGACAGGGCCTGTGGCCGGCTGTAGACCTCGCGGATCGCCGAGCGGTCGCAGGCGGCGAGCAGCGTGTGGTGGATCCGCAGCGGCACCTCGGCGCAGATCTTGACGGGCAGTCGGGCGAAGTTGTCGAGCGTGTCGGCGATGCGGCCGTCGGTGGAGTTTTCGAGCGGCACCACGCCGTAGTGCGAATGCCCGGCATGCACCTCCTCGAAGGCCGCCGAGATGCTCGCGACGGGCACGAAGTCGACGGCGTTGCCGAAGCGGTGCAGGGCAGCGAGGTGGCTGTAGGTCCAGGCCGGGCCGAGATGAGCCACGCGGAGGTGCTGCTCGATCGCGCGGGATCCCGAGATCAGCTCGCGGTAGATCGCCTTGAGGCTGTCGTTGGAGAGCGGTCCGGCGTTGGACGACGTCACCCGCTCGAGCACCATCTCCTCGCGGGCCGGGTCGTAGGTGGCCTGTCCGGCGGAGCTCTTGAGGTGGCCGATCTCGCGGGCCACTTCGGCCCGCCGGTTCATCAGGCCGACGAGGTCGCGGTCGAGGGCGTCGATCTGGGCCCGCAGGCCGGCGAGTCCCCCGTCTTTGCCGCTTCCGGCGGCACTCTTCGACGACTTCGAATCTGATGACGACTTGGCCATGGCTTCTTTCGCGAGCGGCCAAAATGGCAGCTTTCAGGCCGCCGCCGGAATGTCCCGAGCCGCGGCCCTCAACTGTACCCGGAACATCCCGGCCGTAAATACGCCGAAAACCGGGCTGGCAGTGGTCTGTTCCGCGGCTGGCACGGGCTTTGCATCCCCCTCGGGACAACGACGAACGAAACATTTCTGACACCGGAATCCGGCGGCCGATCCCCAGCGGCTGATTTCACGAGAGGAGTCCCACCACATGGCGACGAAGCAGGGCGAAAAGATCATCGGCATCGACCTCGGCACCACGAACTCCGTGGTCGCGGTGATGGAGGGCAAGGAGCCCAAGGTGATCGCGAACAAGGAGGGCAATCGCCTCACGCCGAGC
>JBJTIE010000217.1:0-21596 GCA_046094845.1 Planctomycetaceae bacterium
TCCGTGGAGTTCAATGCAGGGAGGCTTTGGGCTGCCCATCCCCTCGAGACGGCGTTGGCGGCAAGCGAAGGCAGGATGCCGAGAGCGCAGCCGCCATCGAGCGAGCGGAGGGCAGGGATGCCCGAAGCGAGCGTCCGGCGAGAGGGCGTGGGCAGCCCGAAGCCGGCGCGAACGCGATCAGTGCGCAGCGACTGCGGGGCGGTACCACTCGCCGCGGAGCCAGTCGGCGATCAGCTCGATCTGGGCACGGGTGAGTGGGGCGAGGCTGCCTTCGTCGGCCTTGCCGAAGCTCGGCATGCGGTCGTTGGTGTCGCCGTAGAATCGCTCGTGTGTCGGATCGACGATGATCCCCACGAGCCAGTCGCGGCTGCCCCAGCCGGTGAGGTCGCAGGCGGTGCCGAGGTCGGTGCCGTTGTCGCGGAAGCGGTGGCAGCTGCCGCACCGCTCGTCGCTGGCGATCAGCTCCCGGCCCTTCGTCACGAGCGGCTCTGCGGCTTTCTCGCCCGGGAGGCCCGCCTCGGCCGCCATGGCGGCGATCACCGCCTCGATGTCGTCCTTCTTCCAGGTGTCGGCGTCGGTGAGGTCGTTCTGCACGAAGTTCACCATATCGCCGTCCTTGTGGGCCGTGTTGCCGAAGTAGGCGGGGCCGGCCACCTGATCGGGATCGAGCAGGCCTCGCATCCAGGCCGCCGAGCCAAAGCCGTGGAGATTCGCCGCGGAGGACTTGGCGAGGGCCGCGGCCGCGCGATCGCGCCCCATCGGCGTGTCTTCAGCCGGATCTATGTGCGCATGGCAGCTCGCGCAG
Source organism: Planctomycetaceae bacterium (assembly GCA_046094845.1). GTDB lineage: Bacteria > Planctomycetota > Planctomycetia > Pirellulales > UBA1268 > QWPN01. The sequence goes on from JBJTIE010000217.1 coordinate 806, forward strand.
TGCTGGGCGAAGAGTCGCGGGCCTTGGCTCTTGGCATCGGCCCGCACGAGTTCCAGCATGCCGGCCGGCGGGATCTTCTCGGGACGGCCGGCCAGCTCGATGGTCCGGGCGGCGTCGAGCTTGGCCTGCTTCGAGGCGTCGAGGAAGGCCTGCGAGTGGCGGATCTTGTCGAGCTTCTCCCACTTCGCTTCCATGGCGATGATCGCGGCCTTGTCGCCGCCGAGGGCCGCGGCCAGCTTCTCCTCGTCGCCGCCGGTCTCGTCGTAGAGCTTCTGGGCGTCGGCGAGCGCGGCCTTGTCGGCCCAGACGGCGTAGTAGTCTTCGTTGAGGGCCATCGCCGTGAGCAGGCCGGCGCCGGCGACGATGCCGAGCGTGAAGGCGACGTTGAATCGGTGGCCGAGCTTCCAGTTGCCGATGATCGGCATCAGGAACATCACCCCCATGATCAGGCCGGGCACGACGATCGCGCCCAGGAACTCGCCCGTCGCGCCCCAGCCCTCGAAGACTTTGAGAAACTGGAACAGGAACAGGAAGTACCACTCCGGCCGGGCGGCCGCATAGGGGAGCGATGGATCGGCCGGGGCGCCCAGTTCCGCGCCGAGGTGGCCGACGTCCACCGCCTCGCCGGCCAGCATCGCCTTCAGGGCCGGCACGAGGATCACGCCGAGCACGACGGCCATCACTGCCAGCATCGCCACTGCGTCCCGGAGCACCTGGTCGGGCCAGAACATCGCGTCGGGCTTCGTGATCGGCTGCTTGGCGTGGAGGCCGTGCTTGCGGAAGAGCGACAGGTGGACCACGAGCATCACGATGAGGGCGCCAGGCAGGAAGCCGGCGTGGAGCGCGAAGAACCGGGTGAGCGTGTGGTGGCCGTATTCGCTGCCGCCGATCACGAGCTGCTGCAGCGACGGGCCGATGCCCGGCACGATGCCGGCGAGATTCGTGGCCACGATCGTGGCCCAATAGCCCTTCTGATCCCACGGCAGGAGATAGCCGGTGAGCGCCATCCCCAGCACGAGCATCATGAGGATGAGCCCGAGCCAGAAGTTCACCTCGCGAGGCGCCTTGTAGGCGCCGTCGATCACCACCTGGAGCAGGTGGAGCGCGAGCAGCACCACCATCGCCTGGGCCATGAAGTGGTGAATGCCGCGGAGCAGCCAGCCGCCGGCCATCTCGTGCTGGATGTAGTAGACGCTCTCCCAGGCCGTCTGGGCGCTGGCCGAGTAGCTCGCCCACAGGAACAGGCCCGTGATCACCTGCGTCATGAAGGCGAAGACGAGCGTGCTGCCCCAGACATACCGCCAGCGGGCGCCTCCGGGCACGCGTTCATACAGCGCCTCGTGCATGAGAGCCCGGTAGCCGGTGCGGTCGTCGAAAAAGTCGGCCAGCCGGCCGAACACGCCCTTCTTCGCCGCGTCGCCGTGATTCGCGCTCTTCATCGTGCCGTCCCTCACTGCTCGATCTTGTCGGCGACGCCGGCGCGGAACTTCTGCCACGTCCCCTCGACCTCGCCGTTCTTCGCCACGCGGCACTCCAGCGCGTCCATCGGCCGCGGGCTCGGACTCGGGGCCACGATGCCGCCATCGAGCGTGAATTCGCTGTTGTGGCACGGGCAGCGAAAGCACGTGCCCGTCGACTCCATCTCCACGAAGCAGCCGGCATGCGGACAGGTGGCCGAGAGGGCCTCGACCGTCTCGGAGCCCTTCGCCCGCCGCAGGTAGACGGCGCCGATCGGCTCGGCCGCGAACCCGGTCCAGGCATCGACCCGGTCGGCGATCACGGGAAACTGCCGCGGCACGCCGTCGTCGGGAATCGCCGCCAGTTCGGTGACCGGCAGGTACGAGGCGGCGGCCTTCGTGCGCCGCAGCGGATCGAGGAAGGCCCAGACGCCGGCGCCGACCGGAGCGAGCGTGGCGAGCCCGCCGGCGACGATCGACAGTGCCTTCGCGAGGAAGCCGCGGCGCGAGTCGGCAGGGTGAACGATCGGACGAAGCTGTTGTGCCATGCCTCTTCTCCCCTGCAAAAAACCTCTCGGGCCGTGGTTCAGGCCGTGGCCTTCCAGGCATCGTCCACCGCCGCCATGATCCGGTCGCGGGCCACGTCGAACGGCCCGTCGATGATCGTGCCGGCCGCCGCCTTGTGGCCGCCGCCGCCGAACCGTGCCGCCAGCGCATTGCAATCGACCGGCCCGCGGCTGCGGAAGCTCACCTTGATCCGGCCGTCGGGCTGCTCGATGCAGATCACGGCGACCTCGGTGCCCTTCACGGCGAGCGTGAGGTTCACGAGATCTTCGGTGTCGCTCGGCAGCGCCCTCACCTCCTTGATGTCGCCCTGTCGCACCGTGGAGAGAATCACCTTGCCGTCGTGAAACGTGGTGGCTCCCGCGAGCGTGCGGCCCACGAGGTTGAGCCGGGCCAATGAGTCCTGCTCGAACAGCTCGCGGTAGATCATCGTCGGGCTGGCGCCGGCGTCCACGAGTCGGGCGGCCACGCGAAAGCTCTCGCCCGACGCGGACGGAAACCGGAAGCCCCCCGTGTCGGTCGAGAGACCGGCATAGAGCGGCGTGGCGATCGCCTCCGTGAGCGGCACCTTCAGCCGCAGGCCGATCTCATAGACGATCCGGGCCGTGGCCTCGGCGGAGGTGTCCTTGAACCAGCGGTCGGAGAGGTCGTCTTCGCTGACGTGATGGTCGATCACGAGCACCTTGTCGCGCATCGACTTGGCCACCTCGCCCATCGCGCCGAGCTGGGCCCAGGCGCTCGTGTCGAGCACGATGAAGAGATCGCGGTCGGCCAGGTCGGCAGGCCGCACCTTCTCGGCGAGCGACTCGATCTTTCCGCGGGGGTCGATCCACTTCAGGGTGGCCGGCGTGGCCTGGGCGTTGACGATCCGCACGTCCTTGCCGAGGGCCTCGAGGATGCCGGCCATGCCCAGCTCGCTGCCGAGCGCGTCGCAGTCGGGCCGCACGTGGCTCGTGAGCACCACGCGGTCGCTCCGCCGCAGCAATTCCAGCAGGCTGGCCCAGTCGAGTCGCATCATGCGTTCCTGGCGGTGACGGTTGGCGGTCGATCGACGATCGCCACGGCGGCCGCCACGTCGGCGGCGAGCTGTGCCTTCAAGTCGTCGATCGAATCGAATCGACGAGTGTCGCGCAGCCGCCCCAGGAAGTCAACGTCGAGACGTCGTCCGTAGAGGTCGCCGCTGAAGCCGACGAGATGGACTTCAACGGAGACCGCTGTCTCGCCGAACGACACGTTGGGCCCGATGTGCACGGCAGCGGCATGGGGCGCGCGATCTCCGTCGGTATCGGCCACGGCCGCCCGCGCGGCATACACGCCCTGCGCCGGCACGAGCGTGGCGATCGAGGAGAGATTGGCGGTCGGGAAGCCGAGCCCGGCCCCGCGCTGCCTGCCCTGCACGACCGTCCCGCGGAGCCGCAGCGGCGCCGTGAGCAGCCGGTTCGCCGCCTCCACCTCACCGGTCGCGATCAGCGACCGGATCCGCGAGCTCGACACGGGCTCACCGCCGGCCAGCACCGGCGCGACGACGTCGAACGCCAGTCCGTCGGCCGCACACCATCGGCGGAGCAGCGCGACGTCGCCCCGCCTGGCGGCCCCGAAGCGAAAGTCGGCCCCTTCGACGACCGCCACGGCCCGCAGCCGGCCGCGGAGCACGTCGCCATAGAAGGATTCAGCCGGCAGGCTCATGAGTCGCTCGTCGGCAGGCTGCACGAGCACGGCATCGATCCCCAGGCCCGCCAGCAATTCGGCGCGGCGATCGGGCGTGGTGAGCGGCACCGGCGCCGACTCCGGCCGGAGCACGCTCGCGGGATGCGGATCGAACGTCAGGGCCACCGCAGGCACGTCGAGCCGATCGGCCGTCTGACGAAGGGCAGCCACGATCGCAGCGTGGCCGACGTGAACGCCGTCGAAATTCCCGACCGTCACGGCACAGGCCGCATCGGCACGCCACCGGTCGGACGTCGCGAGGAGCAGCGGCGGCGGAAGTGGAAGCGGGGCGGGCGACACGGCTCGACGAAATGAGTCAGGCGATCAAAGCGGCAGTGTACCGCGCGGGCGGAGAGTATGATTGGGACTCCCGCCGTGGAAGGAAGACCGGATGGCCGACCTGACCGACGACAAACAGATTTTCCTCTCGGCCGAGCTGGCCTGCCGGCTCGGGGCGATCGACATCGGCTCCAACAGCGTGCGGCTGCTGGTGGCCGAGGCGCTCCGGGGAAGCAACTACCGGATCCTCGACGAGGAGCGGGAGCCCACGCGGCTCGGTCGCAGCGTGTCGTCGAAGGGCCAGCTCGACGACGAGTCGATGGAGCGGACGATCACCGCCCTCCGCACGTTCAAGCAGATCGCCGCCGGCTATCAGGTGACCACGCTCCGCACGATCGCGACCTGTGCCGTCCGTGAGTCGCGCAACGGCCCCGAGTTCTGCCGCCGCGTGCGGGAGCAGGTGGGGCTCGACGTGGAGGTGATCTCGGGCGAGCGGGAGGCGCGGCTTGCCTTCGCCAGCGTGCAGCATGCCTTCGACCTCTCGAGCAAGAACGTGATCGTGGCCGACATCGGCGGGGGCAGCACGGAACTCGTGTTCGCCACGGGCAACCTGATCGAGTCGATCTTCTCCACGCCCCTCGGTGCCGTGCGGCTCACGGAGCAGTTCGGCATCGGCGACGGCGTCGAGGAGCCTGATTTCGCCCGCGGGCTCGCTCGCCTCGAGGAGGAGGTCAACGCCTGCCTCAAGAAGCGAACCACCCGGCCGCTGTTCGCCCCGCACTTCCTCGTCGGCTGCGGCGGCACGTTCACCACGCTCGCCGAGCTGATGATGGCCGCCAAGCGGGAGGCCGACGTCCCTGTGGCCGGCTACCGCGTGTCGCAGGCGGAGATCCGCCATCTGCTCGACCGGCTGACGAAAATGCCGCTTCGCGGCCGACGCACCATGCCGGGCATGACGCCCGATCGTGCCGACATCATCGTGGCCGGGCTGACGATCATCGACGCGTTGCTCAAGCGGTTCCGCGTCAACACCGTGGTCGTGCACACCCGCGGCGTCCGCGACGGACTCGTTCGCGAGATGATCGAGGAGTCGCTCGGCTCGTCCGGCGACGAGCCGGCACAACGCGAGGCGGCGATCGAGCGGCTCGCGGCCGCCTGTTCGGGCGAGGTCGAACACGGCCGGGCGGTGGCCTCGCTCGCCGGAAAACTCTACGACCAGCTGGCGGCATCGCTCGACCTCGTCCCTGGCGACCGGCTGCTGCTCGAATGCGCCGCCCGGCTGCAGGACGTCGGCTACGTGATCAACTACGACCAGCACCACAAGCACAGCTATCACCTGATCCGCAACGCCCGCATCCCCGGCATCCGGGCCAACGACCTCGAGATCATCGCCAACGTGGCCCGCTATCACCGCGGCGCCCATCCGAAGCGGAAGCACGAGAACCTCTCCCGCCTCTCCACCGACGACCAGCAGCGGGTGCAGCGGATGGCCGCGATCCTGCGGCTCGCCGGCGGACTCGATCGCAGCCGCACCCAGGCCGTCCGCGACGTGATCGCTTCGATCACCGATGGCCGGGCCGTGATCGAGGCCGTGGCCGACGAGGAGCCGCAGGTCGACATCTGGGGCGCGGAACGGCGGACAGACCTGTTCGAAAAGGTGTTCGGCATGCCGGTCGAATTCCGCTGGGCGAAGCCCGCTACGACCGGTGCAACCCGCACCCGGCGCCCCGGCTCCAAAACAGGCAACGCCGCCGCGACCCGCAGCCGATAACTCGGTCATGGCGCGGGTTCTCTCTCGGCGAGCGGTCGTGGTGGCATGCCTGGTCGGCTGCCTCGCGGCTGCAACTCGCACCGATGCCGCCGGTGGCCGCCGCTGGTCCGGCCCGCGGTCGCCCGCCTCGACGGGCACGCCGCAGAACCAGGCGCCGTACGCCCCGGGCGCCTCGCCCTACGTGACGGGCCACCGCCAGCGGCCGAAGTATTTCGTACCGCCGACGAACCCGCGGACGCCGACGTGGAAGATGTATGGCACGCCGCCAGGCACGGTGCCGGGTGACTGGCCCACCTACGCCCCGCTCGGCTTCGGCGGCTACCGCTTCCCCGCCGTGGGCAGTCAGGCGTATCGGTAGGGTCGGGGTTGCCCACGCCCGCTCCCCCGTAGTCCACATGCTCCGCATGTGGCCCACGGTCAGAACACCGGAGGCCCGAGCTACCTCCCCGCAGGTCCGCCAACCTCAGGCCAAATAGCAGGCCTTCCGGCCTTCACACCTCGAACCGCACACGGAGTGTGCGGACTACGGTCGGAGGCGTTCGAGCGACGCGGCCGTCACCGCAGCCGCTTTGCCCGCCGCCCTGCGTGAGCGACAATCGCGGGCATGCGCGATCTGCTGGAGGTGACCGAATCGGGACTCTATTGCCCGCAGGGTGATTTCTACGTCGATCCTTGGCGGCGGGTGGGCCGCGCGATCATCACGCATGCGCACGGCGATCATGCCCGTGGGGGCTGCGAACGGTATCTCTGCGCCGCCGCCGGCATGCACGTGATGCGGGCCCGGCTCGGCACCTCGGTGGCGATCGACACGCTCCGCGACGGCGAGTCGATCTCGATCAACGGCGTGAACGTATCGCTCCACCCCGCCGGCCACGTGCTCGGCTCCGCGCAGGTTCGCGTCGAATACCGCGGCGTGACCTGGGTCGTCACCGGCGATTACAAACTGCAGACCGACCCCACGTGCGCCGCGTTCCGGCCGGTGGAGTGCGACGTGTTCATCACCGAGTCGACCTTCGGCCTGCCCGTCTATCGCTGGCAGGATCCCGCGGCGATCGCCGCCGAGATCAACGGCTGGTGGCGGGCCAATCGCGATGCCGGCCGCACGAGCGTGATCCTCGCCTACGCACTCGGCAAGGCGCAACGACTGGCCGCGATGGTCGATCCGTCGATCGGGCCGATCGTGGCCCACGGCGCCGTCATGAAACTCGTCGAGGCCTATCGGGCCAGCGGCGTGCGGCTGCCGTCGATCGACCGCGTGCCGCCGCGGGCCCGTCGCGTGGGCGACGGCCGGGCGCTCGTGATCGCACCGCCGAGCGTGCAGGGCAGTTCCTGGCTGCGGCTGTTCGGCGAGTCGAGCGTGGCGATGGCGTCGGGCTGGATGCTCCTACGCGGCGTCCGCCGCCGCCGGGGATTCGACCGGGGCTTCGTCGTCTCCGACCACGCCGACTTCCCCGGTCTGATGACGGCGATCGAGGCCTCACGGGCCCGTCGCGTGCTCGTGACCCACGGCTTCACCGACACGCTCGCGCGGCTGCTCCGCGACCTCGACTACGACGCCTCCGTCCTGCCCACTCGGTTCACCGGCGAAGGCGAGGCCGACGCTCCCGAGGCCGACGAGGTCGATGCATGAACGACTTCACCGACCTCTACTGGCGGCTCGACGCGACGACGAGCACGAACGAGAAACTCGCGGCCCTCCGCGACTTCTTCGCCGCGGCCGCACCCGACGATGCCGCCTGCGGGCTGGCCGTGCTCTGCGGCGGCCGGCAACTGCGGTCGGTGTCGTCGACACAGCTCCGCGAATGGGCCGCCGCAGCGACGGGCCTGTCGCCGTGGCTCGTCGAAGAGTGCTATGCCCACGTGGGCGACCTTGCCGAGACGCTCGCCCTGCTGCTGCCAGCGCAGGCCCCCGATGCCGCCTCCGCCGCGTCCCCCGGCCTTGCCGAGGTGATGCGAACGACGATCCACGACCTCCGCGGCGCCGACGATGACCGCAAGCGCGACGTGGTGACGACCGTCTGGCAGCGGCTCGCCCCCCGGGAACGGATCGTGTGGCACAAGCTCCTCACCGGCGGCCTGCGGGTGGGCGTGTCACGAACGCTCGTGGCCCGCGCACTCGCCGAGCTCGCCGGCGTCGATCCGGCCGTGATGGCCCATCGCCTGATGGGCGATCCGGTTGCCGACGGCGCCGCCTTCACGGCGCTGCTCGCCCCGGCGTCGTCCGCCGCGGACATGCGGCGGCCGTATCCGTTTTTCCTGGCCTCGCCGCTCGACCGAGGCGCGGTCGATGCCGTCGCCACCGCACTCGGGCCGGCCGCCGAGTGGCAGGCCGAGTGGAAGTGGGATGGCATGCGGGCGCAGCTCGTCCGCCGCGGCAACGACATCACGGTGTGGAGTCGTGGCGAAGAGCTCGTCAACGAGGCCTTTCCCGAGATCGTCGCGGCCGGCCGGCAGCTGGCCACGGGCACCGTGCTCGACGGCGAGTTGCTCGCGGTGCGGGACGGCCGGCTGCTCGGTTTCACGGCACTCTCGAAGCGGGCAGGCCGGCGGCGGGTCACGAAGAAGATCCTCGCCGACATCCCGTGCGTCTTCGTGGCCTACGATCTGCTCGAAGCCGACGGCGTCGATCTGCGCGACCGCCCGCTCGTTGAACGTCGGCGGCAGCTCGAGGCCCGCGTGCCCCACGCCTTCGACGCGGTGCTCGCCGACGCCGCCACGGCGGATGACGGCCGGCTGTTCCTCTCGCCGCTGGTGCCCGGCGACTCGTGGCCGGACCTCGCGGCCCGGCGGGCCGAGTCGCGCACCCGGGGCGTGGAGGGGCTGATGCTCAAGCGGCGCTCCAGCCCCTACGCGGTGGGCCGCACGAAGGGGGACTGGTGGAAGTGGAAGATCGAGCCGCTCGAAATCGACGCCGTGATGCTCTATGCCCAGGCCGGCCACGGCCGCCGCGCCGGCCTCCACAGCGATTACACGCTCGGCGTGTGGCACGAGGGGAAGCTCGTCACGATCGCGAAGGCCTACTCCGGCCTGGCCGACGCCGAGATCGTGGAGGTCGATCGCATCGTGCGGGCCACCACGATCGAGAAGCACGGCCCCGTGCGAATCTGCACCCCGACGCTCGTCTTCCAGCTCGCCTTCGAGGGCGTGGCCCACTCGACGCGGCACAAGTCGGGCGTGGCGGTCCGGTTCCCGCGGATCGTCCGCTGGCGACGTGACAAGCAACCCGCCGACGCCGGCTCGCTCGCCGACCTCGAGCGGATGATCGACGCAACGCCGTAGTCCGCGTGCCCCCCCGTAGTCCGCATGCTCCGCATGCGGCCCACGGTCTAAGTGCCGCAGATCCTTCTATTCCCCCGCGGGGCGACCTCTTGTGGCGTGGGTTCGGGGTTGCCCATGCTCCGTCGCCGGACGCTCGCTTCGGGCATCCATGCCCTTCGCTCGCTCGATGGCGGCTGCGCTCTCGGCATCCTGCCTTCGCTTGCCGCCAACGCCGGCTCCCGGGGCATGGGCAACCCCTCACGGCCGTTGAAGTTGCAACCGTAGTCCGCATGCTCCGCATGCGGCCCACGGTCAAAACACCACAGGCCCGGGCTATTCCCTTGCACATACGCGAACGTCCAGGCGAGTAGCTCGGCCCACCGGCTTCCACGCCTTGAACCGCACACGGAGTGTGCGGACGACGGACGGCGGAGCAACGGGCCTACGGGGATCGCTGCCGGCCGGCACAACGTTCGTCATCGCAGCCAGTCGGTCCACTCGAGGTGAAGCGTGTCATCGACGCCACACAGTCCGGCAGGCAGCGTGACCAGCACGCCGTCGTCCCGGCGGTCGACCCGCACGTCGAGCGTGCCGACCGGCCGCCGCGGCGTTGCAGCCGGCTGCGAATCACAGAGGAACAACTCGAACGCCCCTGACGCACGGCGACTGCCGCTCGCATGGAGCCTGCCGAACGTGAGTTCGCACCGTTCCAGCTCCTCGAAGCCCTCGAGAAGCACGGCGACGCGGTCGGGCCAGCCTGCTTCCCCGGCCGTCACATCACACCGCCCGAAGCCACGCGGACTCGTGATCCGCAGCACGGTCAGGTCATCCACGACCCCGACCCGCGCCGCGTCATCCGCATGCTGCCAGCCCGCGACCATGAGTCCGTCATCACGATGCCCAGCGCCCCCGCAGAGCCCAGATACGACACACACCAGCGCGATGTTTTTCAGGCGATCGTCCATCCGACTCATGGTAGCCTGGGAGGGATTCGGTTTCTCCGGTGCACCGTCTTCCATGCGAGCCGCACGCGCATCCGTCTTCACCGGGTTCCATGACTGGTTCGCGAGTCGTCGCTGGAAGTCATTTCCGTTTCAGGAGGAGGTGTGGCAGGCCTGCACCGCGGGTACGAGCGGCCTCCTCCACGCCCCCACGGGCACCGGCAAGACGCTGGCGGCCTGGTTCGGGGCGATCGCGCGGACCCAGGCCGTCGATGCCGACACCGCCGCGCCGCCGGCCGGCCTGCGTGTCGTCTGGATCACGCCGCTGCGGGCCCTCGCCGCCGACACGGTACGGGCGCTCGAAGAGCCGCTGCGCGGGCCGCACGCGGTGGCCCGCGGCTGGACCGTGGGCACACGGACGGGTGACACCTCGACCGCCGATCGCCGCCGACTCCGTGAGAACTGGCCGACGGCACTCGTCACCACGCCCGAGTCGCTCTCGATCCTGCTCTCGCTCGACGACGCCCACGACATCTTCGCCGGCCTCGAGGCCGTGGTCGTCGACGAATGGCACGAACTTCTCTCCACGAAGCGCGGCGTGCAGACGGAACTGGGCCTCGCGCGGCTCCGCGGCCTGCGGCCCGGCCTCGTGTCGTGGGGTCTCTCGGCCACGCTCTCCAACCTCGACGACGCCGTGGCCGCGCTCGTGGGGCCGGCGCGGGCCGGCGATGCGCGGGTCGTGTCGGCGCGGATTCCGCGGCAGCTCGAGATCGAGACGCTGATCCCTGAGCCAATGGAACGGTTTCCCTGGGCCGGCCACATGGGCATGCGACTCCTGCCGCAGGTGATCGCGGCGATCGACACGGCGACCACGACGCTCGTGTTCACCAACACCCGCTCGCAGGCCGAGCGGTGGTTCGAGGCGATCTCCGCGGCCCGGCCCGACTGGAAGAAACAGCTTGCCCTGCATCACGGCTCGGTGGACCGCGACCTGCGGACGCAGGCGGAAGAGGGGCTGCGGCGCGGCAAGCTGAAGTGCGTGGTCGCGACGTCGAGCCTCGATCTCGGCATCGACTTCGGCCCGGTCGAGCAGGTGCTCCAGACCGGCAGCCCGACGGGCATCGGGCGACTGCTCCAGCGGGCCGGCCGCAGCGGCCATGCGCCGGGTGCGGTCGGCCGGCTCGTCTGCGTGCCCACCCACGCGCTCGAACTGATCGAGTGCGCCGCCGCGCGGCGGTCGGTCGAGGCGGGCGTCGTCGAGGCCCGCCGGCCGCTCACGGCCGCCCTCGACTGCCTGGCCCAGCATGTCGTCACGGTCGCCTGCAGCGGCGGCTTCCGCGAGGCGGATCTGCGGACGGAGGTGATGTCGACGAATGCCTTCGCCGATCTCGACGACGCCTCCTGGCGGTGGGCGATCGACTTCGCCGCCCGCGGCGGGCCGGCGCTGGCCGCGTATCCCGACTATGCACGCATCGTGGAACGCTTCGGCCGCTGGTACGTGGCGAGCAAGGCGATCGCCCGCCGCCACCGGGTGAACATCGGCACGATCGCCAGCGATGCCGCAGTCGAGGTGAAGTGGCTGCGGGGCGGCCGGCTCGGCACCGTCGAGGAGTCGTTCATCTCGCGGCTCAACGAGGGGGATCGCTTCCTCTTCGCCGGCAAGCCGCTCTCGCTCTTCCGCTTCGACGGGCTGACCGCCTGGGTGAAGCGGGCCCGCGGACCGGCCACGCTCCAGGTGCCCCGGTGGAACGGCGGACGGATGCCGCTCTCGACGCTCCTCTCGGCGGCGGTGCTCGAACTCGTGCAGCGCGTTGCCGAGCCCGGCGCCGGCCGCAGCGTGCCCCGCGAGGTGAACGCCGTGCTGCCGCTCCTGGCCACCCAGGCCCTCTGGAGCCGGCTCCCCGATCCCGACACGCTGCTCATCGAGCGCTGGCAGGGCCGCGACGGGCATCACACGTTCGTGTTTCCGTTCGCCGGCCGGCTCGTGCACGAAGGGCTCGCCGCCCTCGTGGCCTGGCGGATCGCCAGCCGTCGGCCGAGCACGCTCATGCTCGCCGCCAATGACTGGGGCTTCGAGGTGGCCGGCCGCGATCGACTGGCAGCCGACGAGCGGTCCTGGCGGCAACTCTTCTCGCCCGTTCACCTGCTCGACGACCTGCTCGCCTGCCTGAACGGCACGGAAATGGCCCGGCGGCACTTCCGCGAGATCGCCCGCGTGGCCGGGCTCGTGTCGGGAGGCCGCCGCTCCGATCGGCAGACACAGGCCTCGGCCGGCCTGATCTTCGACGTGCTCGCCGAGCACGACGCGGAGAACATGCTGCTCGCCCAGGCGCGTCGCGAGGTCGTGGAGCAGCAGTTCGAGTTTCGGCGGCTGCACGACGCCCTCGAGCGGATCGCGACGCAGGATATCCGCGTCGTGGAGACGAGCCGGCTCACGCCGCTCGCATTCCCGATCTGGGCCGAGTTCATCCAGTCGCGGCTGACCACGCAGGGCTGGCTGGAGCGGATCACCGACATGGCGCGGGAACTCGAGGCGGCGGCTGGGACGTGAGGAGCGACGTCTTGCGGTGAAAGTTCGGGGCTGCCCATGCCCCTCACGGCGTATTGAGGTGCGCCGTAGTCCACATGCTCCGCATGTGGGCCACGGCCAAAACACCGCAGACCCGAGCTACGTCTCCCCAGGTCCGCGATACTCCTGACGAGTAGCTCGGCCTTTCGGCCTTCATACCTCGAACCGCACACGGAGTGTGCGGACTACGGTTCCATGTGCGGACTACGGGCCGCGCTGCGACGGAGCAGGACGTATTACACTCCTCTCACCATGCAGATCATCACCGCCGACCGCGTGTCGCCTGAGACGCCCGCCGACATCGTGCTTCTGCCCGGGCGGGCGGCGTTTTTGCCCGCCACGCACACGCTGCTCGTGGCCGATCTGCATCTCGGCAAGGCGGCGACGTTTCGCAAGGCCGGCATCCCCGTGCCCGAAGGCTCGGCCCAGCGGGATCTCGCGCGGCTCGAGCGGCTGGTCGGCGAAACGGCGGCGACGCGGCTCGTGATCCTCGGCGACCTGTTTCACGCGGCAGGGGGCTGCACGCCGGGCGTATTCGCCGAGTTTGCCGACACGCGGCAGCGGATCGCGAACACGGCCGTACTGCTCGTGATCGGCAACCACGATCAGCGAATCGGCAGGCTTCCGGCCGAACTCGGCATCGACTCCTGCATCCGCACGCTCGACGAGCCGCCGTTTCACTTCGTGCACGAGCCGGCCACGTCGCTCGACGAGCCGGGCCGCGCGGCCTTCACGATCGGCGGCCACCTGCATCCGACGGTGTCGATCCGTAGCCCGAGCGGCGATCGGATCGCTGACCGCTGCTTCGTGGCGGAGGACTCGCTCCTCGTGCTTCCGGCCTTCGGCTCGTTCACCGGCGGCCACAGGATCTCACCGGCGCCGGGCCTTCGACTCTGGCTCGCCAGTGACGAGGGCGTGGTCGATGTCACCAGGCTCGCCGCACCCGCCACCCGTTCACGCCGGTGAGCGGTCAGTCACGGCCGCGAGAAAGCCGACGTGCAGCCGGTCGAGCAGGTCGCGGGCCGTCATCGACACCTGGCCGAGGTCGTGAGCCGCGGCATCACCTGCGCGACCGTGCACCCAGGCCGCCAGCCGGGCCGCATCGAATGGCGAAAGCCCTTGGGCGAGCAGCGCGGCGACCACGCCTGTGAGCACGTCCCCGGTGCCGGCCGTGGCCATGCCGGGATTGCCGGTCTCGTTGCGGGCCGATCGACCGTCGCCCACGATCCACGTTCCCGGACCCTTGAGCACGACCACCACTCCGATGTCGGAGGCCAGCTCGGCCGCAGCCTGCTCCAGATCGCTTCGGGTGACGTCGGCGGAGGCGGGCCGACCGAGCAGCCGAATCATTTCACCCTGATGCGGCGTGATCACCCGCGGCCCGGCGTGAATCCGCAGCCGCTCCTGTGGAACCTGGGCCAGGGACCACAGCGCGTCGGCATCGAACACGGCAGGCCGCGACAGATTTCGCCACAGGTCGAGCACGAGCGACTGCACGGGCTGCGTCCGACCGATGCCCGGCCCCACGCCGAGTGCATCCGCCCGGGCCGCCCGTGGGGCGATTCCAGCTGCGGCCGCGACAGCAAAGCCCTCCTGCTCCGCGGCGAGGCCGTGGGTCATGACGCACGGGTCGAACCCCGCCGCGACGGGACAGACGTTTTCCGGCACGAGCAACTCCACGAGCCCCGCGCCGCTCCGCAGGGCGGCCATCGCCGCGAGGGCCGGCGCACCCGCCATCCCCGCCGCCCCGCCGATGATGGTCACCCGGCCGTAGTCGCGCTTGCTCGACGCGGCGACACGAGCCGGAAGTCGTGGCAGATCGGCGGGCGTTTCGGCTCGGCTCATGGTCGGTGCGTTGCGGGATTGCAAGGTTCGGGCCGGTCCGGACCCCGCCGGCGGGCGGGCCGGCCGGCTCGGTCACGTGCCTCCCGGCACCCGGCCCTCGTCCTTTACCTTGACTGAAAACCGCCGGGCGGGCTACCTTCGCCCGCACTTCGGCCGTGATTTCGGCCGCCCAGGAGACATTTTGCCCACATGTGTGCCGCACCCACCCCAGGCGACATCTTCGACGTGAAGAAGGTTCGCCGGCTTATCGAGCTCATGAAGGAGCACGATCTTTCGGAGCTCGACCTCAAGCAGGCCGACAATCGCGTGCGGATTCGCCGGGGGGGCGAGGTCGTCGCCTACTCCGCGCCGGCGGTGGCCATGCCCCGCCCGGCTGCTGCCCCCTCCGAGCCGGCGGCCGGTGGCGCGGCCACCCAATCCGCGGCCGAGGCCCGGATGCTCGTGATCAAGAGCCCGATGGTGGGCACGTTCTACAAGGCCAGCGGCCCCGATTCGGCCCCGTTCGTGAAGGTGGGCGACCGCATCGGCCCCGAGAAGACGGTCTGCATCGTCGAGGCCATGAAGGTGTTCAACGAGATCCCGGCCGGCGTGTCGGGGCAGGTCGTGGCGATCCTCGTGGAGAACGGCGCCCCGGTCGAGTTTGGCCAGCCGCTGATCAAGGTCGATCCCGAGGCCTGAACCTCCTCCGCCACCCCACGTCGAACGGAATCCATGTTCAAACGGATCCTCATCGCCAACCGTGGCGAGATCGCCCTGCGTGTCATCCGCGCCTGTCGTGAGCTCGGTGTCGAGACCGTCGCCATCTTCAGCGAGGCTGACCGCGGCGCCCCCTACCTCGAACTCGCCGACGAGGCGATCTGCGTGGGCCCGGCCAAGGCGGCCGAAAGCTATCTGCGGATCGATCGCGTGATCAGCGCGGCCGAGATCGGCAACGTGCAGGCGATCCATCCGGGCTACGGCTTTCTCTCGGAAAACTCCCACTTCGCCGAGGTCTGCCGGTCGTGCGACATCGGCTTCATCGGCCCCACGCCCGAGGCGATGGAACGTGTGGGCGACAAGAACTCCGCCCGAGCTCTGGCTCGTGAGGCGGGCGTGCCCACGGTGCCGGGCAGCCAGGGAATCATCGGCAGCGAGCAGGAGGCCGTGAAGGTCGCCCGCGAGATCGGCTTCCCCGTGCTGCTCAAGGCGACGGCCGGCGGCGGGGGCAAGGGGATGCGGGTGGCCGCCAATGACCTGGCGCTCGCGAGCGCCTGGCAGCAGGCCTCGGCCGAGGCCCAGGCTGCGTTCGGCAATCCCGGCATCTACATCGAGAAATACATCGAGCGGCCGCGGCACGTCGAAATCCAGATCCTGGGCGACCAGCACGGCAACGTGTTCCACCTCTGGGAACGCGACTGCTCCACGCAGCGTCGGCACCAGAAACTGATCGAGGAGAGCCCGTCGCCACGGCTGCCGCAGGCCATACGGCAGACGATGGCCGACGCGGCTGTGCGGCTGGCGAAGACGGCCAACTACTTTTCGGCCGGCACGGTCGAATTCATCGTCGATCAGCAGGACAACTTCTATTTCATCGAGGTCAACGCCCGCATCCAGGTGGAACACCCGGTGAGCGAGATGGTGACGGGCATCGACCTGCTCAAGGCCCAGATCCGCGTCGCCGCCGGCGAGAAGCTGGATCTCAAGCAGGACGACATCAAGCCCCGCGGCCACGCGATCGAGTGCCGGATCAACGCCGAGGATCCTGCCCACAACTTCCGTCCGAATCCGGGCCGGATCGACCGCATCATCGCCCCGGGTGGCTTCGGCGTGCGGTGGGATTCCCACGCCACGACCGGCTACGTGGTGCCGCCCCACTACGACTCGCTCGTCGGCAAGCTGATCGTCCATCAGGCGACCCGCAAGGAAGCGATCGACACCATGATCCGGGCCCTCAAGGAGCTCCGGGTCGAGGGCATCAAGACAACGGTGCCTCTGCATCTCGAGGTGCTCGCCAATACCGCCTTCCACGAAGCCCAGGTCGACACGACCTTCGTGGAACGGATGCTCGCCGGTTGAGCGAGCGGCTGCCGCGAACGGCTGCTGCTACACTGCTCGCTTCCCTTCGTTTCGTTGCCCGAAAGAGGTCGTTTGCCGATGTCGAATCGTGAGTCGCTCTCCCGTCCCCCGAAGGCTGCCCACCACTTCCGCCGCGTCGCGATCCTGTTCGCCGGCGGCCCTGCCCCGGGCGCCAATGCCGTCATCTCCACGGCCGCCACCTCGTTCATGCGGGAAGGCACCGAGGTGCTCGGCATGAAGCACGGCTACTCGTCGCTCGCCGAGTATTCGCCCGCCAAGCCGCTCGCCGAGGGCCGCGACTACATCAAGATCACGCCGGAGTTCCTCAAGCGAACACGGAGTGGTCAGGGGATCATGCTCGGCACCGCCCGCACCAACCCCGGCAAGCACGTGTCGCACCCGAGCCACCTCGAGGATCCCGAGCGGGTCGGCCCGCTGAAGAACGCCTACGATGGGCTGCGGTCGCTCGGCGTGGAGGCGCTGATCTCGATCGGCGGCGACGACACGCTCAAGACGGCCAACAAGTTCAAGCTCTACCAGGATCGGCTGCCGGCCGACGCCCCCCGGATTCCGGTCGTGCACCTGCCCAAGACGATCGACAACGACTACATGGGCATCGACTTCACGTTCGGCTACTTCACGGCGGTCGACACGCTCGGCGGCGAGATCCGCAACCTCCTGTACGACGCGGAGGCGAGCCGGGCCTACTTTCTCTGCGAGACGATGGGCCGCAGCGCCGGCTGGCTCTCCTACGGCGCGGCGATCGCCGGCGAGGCGAGCCTCGTGATCAGCGTCGAGGACATCCACGGCAAGTTCCGCGGCGAAGAGACGGTCACCACGCCCGACGGCCAGACGCGGGTAAAGCCCGTGATGAATATCGACGAAGTGGTGGGCCGGATCGTGAAGACGATGCGGGTGCGGGAGGAGCAGGAGGGCAAGCAGTACGGCGTGATCGTGATGGCCGAGGGGCTCGCCGAATACCTGCCCGCCAAGGCCCTCGAGGGCATTCCCCGCGACGACCACGGCCACATCTCGATCTCGCACGTGCAGCTCGGCCGCATGTTCGCCAAGCTCGTATCCGACGAGTTCAAGAAGCAGACGGGCCGATCGCGGAAGGTGGTGGGGCTGCAGCTCGGCTACGAGGCGCGGTGCGCCAAGCCGCACGCCTTCGACGTGATGCTCGGCAGCCAGCTGGGCGTCGGCGGCTACCGGGCGCTTGCCGAACGCGGCCTCAACGGCGTGATGGTGAGCGTCTCGGGGCAGCTCGACCTCAACTACGTGCCCTTCGAGGAGCTCGTCGACCCCAACACGCTCGTCACGGTCGTCCGCTACGTGGAACGTGGCAGCGACTTCCACAACCTCGCCCGGTTCCTCGAGACCTACGTCAACGAGTAGGAGGCCCGTTGCTCCGCAACGGGCTGCCCTTCACGGAGTGACGGGCCTACATCTGCGTGAGCGTGCCCTTCGTGCTCGGGATGCCGTGCTGGCGGGGATCGGACTCGACCGCGGCGCGCAGGGCACGCGCGGCCGCCTTGAAAACTGCCTCGGCGATGTGGTGGCCGTTGCGGCCGTGATGCAGGAGCGCATGGAAGTTCATGCCCGCCGTGGCGGCCACGCTCTCCCAAAACACCTCCACGAGCTGGGCGTCGAACGTGCCGATCGTGGGCACCGGAAAGTCCACGGCGAACACGCAGGCCGCGCGGCCGCCGAGATCGACGGCCACGGTCGCCAGCGACTCGTCCATCGGGATGATCGCGTGACCGTAGCGGCGGATACCGCGCCGGTCACCGAGGCATTCGACGATCGCCGCCCCGAGGGCCCGCCCCACGTCTTCGACCGTGTGGTGGCCGTCCACGTGCAGGTCACCCGTGCAGGCCACCTTCAGATCGCAGAGCGAGTGGCCGGCCAGCAGCGTCAGCAGGTGGTCGAAGAAGCCGAGTCCCGTGTGGACGTCGGCCTTGCCCGTACCATCGAGGTCGAGCGTGAGCCGGATGTCGGTCTCGGCGGTCTTGCGGGAAACGGTCGCGGTGCGGGGCATGAGCGTGCTCGCAGGGGTTCAGATCGTCTTCATCACGGCCAGGAAGGCGTCGATCTCGTCGTCGGTGCCGACGGTGATCCGGAGGCCATCGCCCCAGCCGGCGTAGTTCATGTAACGGATGAGGATGCCCTGGGCCTTGAGCGCCTCGTAGACCGGGCGGTGCGGCCGCGCCGGATGGGTGCACCAGACAAAGTTGGCTTGGCTCTCGACCGCGTCGTAGCCGAGGCCGCGCATGGCGTCGGTGAGCCGGCGGCGGGTGGCGATGATCTTCGCCCGGTTGTCGGCCAGCCAGGTCTGGTCATCGATGGCAGCCGTCGCGGCGGCGATCGACAGGGCGTCGCAGTTGTAGGAGTCCTTCACCTTCTGCAGTTCGGCGATCACCGCCGGCTGGGCCACCGCGAATCCGAATCGCAGCCCGGCCAGCGCATACGACTTGCTGAACGACCGCGTGACGATCACCCGCTCGTTTTCCTTCACGAGCGCGAGGCAGTTCGCCGTCGCGAAATCGCCGTAGGCCTCGTCCACCACCACCGCGCAGGGGAGACGGGCGGCGAGTCCGCGGATTCGATCGGGCGGCAGCAGCGTGCCCGACGGGCTATTGGGATTGGCGATGATGGCGAGCTTCACCTCGGCACCGGCGCTCGTGCGGGGCGCCGCAAAGCCGTCGCCCAGCGACCAGTCGCGGTCGTAGTGAAACTCGTCGCACACGGCGCCCTGGATGCCCGCCAGCGTGCGGTAGAGGATGTAACTCGGATAGGGCATCCGCAGGCACTCCCCCGCCCCGACGAACGTGCGGACGAGAATCGTGAGCAGGTCGTCGCTGCCGTTGCCGCAGATGATCCAGTCGGGATCGACGCCAAGCACCTCCGCCGCCCGCATCCGAAACACGGTGGCCAACGGATCGGGATACTTCGCCAGCGTGCGGCCCGCCGCCGTGGCCGCCAGTGCCCGCGCCACCGCGGGGGATGGCGCGTAGGGATTCTCGTTCGTATTGAGCTTGATCCACTTGCCCCCCTGCGGCTGCTCCCCGGGCACATAGCCGGCGAGCGCGGCGATCTCGGGGCGGACGGGAGGTGGGACAGGATTCATCATGCCAAAAGCTTACCTCACGCCCCACGCCGCGCCGGCGTCACGACCGCGCCAGTCGGCACAACCGCCCCGCTCGCCCTCTGCCGGCAAGACGGCCGTGAGGGGCTGCCCATGCCCCGTCGCCGGCGTATGCCGCCGAGCGAAGGCAGGATGCCGAGAGCGAAGGCGGCATCGAGCGAGCGGAGGGCATGCGGGCACCGATCCGCTTTAGCGGATTGGTCGTACGTAGCGAGCGTCCGGCGACGGGGCATGGGCAGCCCCGAACTTTCACCACAGGAGGTCGCCCCGGAGCGGAATAGAAGGACCTGCGGTTTTCAGACCGTGGTCCGCATGCGGACCACGGCGCAAGCACGCCCTCTCACACAATGCGAGCTTCCACGCTGCGGCGGTGGGCGGTGAGGCCTTCGGTGTCGGCGAGCGTGCGGATGTCGGCGGCGAGGTCGGCGAGGTCGGCCTGGGCGAGATGGATCACGCTGCCGCCGCGGAGGAATTCGTTGGCCGAGAGGCCGGCGGCGAACCGGGCCGTGCCGCCGGTGGGCAGAACGTGCGACGGGCCGGCGGCGTAATCGCCGGCGGCCACGGGGCTCCAGGGGCCGAGGAAGGCGGCGCCCGCGTGCCGGATCGTGGCGAGCGTCGCCGCCGGATCGCGGGTGTCGATCGAGAGGTGCTCGGCCGCGAGTTCGTCGGCTATTGTCGCCGAATCGGCGTCGCTCGTGGTCACCACGATCCCGCAGAAGCGGGCGAGGCTGTCACGGGTGAGGTCGGCGCGCTCAAGGTCGGCGAGGCGTCGGGCGAGGGCCGCAGCCACGGCGTCGGCGAGTGAGGGGCTGGCGGTGAGGAGGATGGCCGAGCCGGGCGAGTGCTCAGCCTGGGCGAGCATGTCGGCGGCGATGTATTCGGGGGGGCCGGCGTCGTCGGCCACGATCACGATCTCGCTCGGGCCGGCAATCGCGTCGATGGAGACGTCACCGTAGACGTGCTCTTTGGCAAGGGCCACGAAGAGGTTGCCCGGGCCGACGATCTTGTCCACCCGCGGCAGCCCTTCCACGCCATAGGCCAGCGCGGCAACGGCCTGGGCGCCGCCGGCCCGCACCACGGTGGTGATCCCAAGCTCGTGGCAGGTGGCGAGCACGTGGCGGTTGTCGGAGCCGAACGGCGTCGGTGGCGCGACGACCACGATCTCCGGCACGCCGGCGACGCGGGCTGGCACGACGGTCA
>JBJTIE010000218.1:0-7718 GCA_046094845.1 Planctomycetaceae bacterium
CCCCCATTCCCCATCACCCACCCCCGAGGCCTTCGATGATCCTCGCCCTCACCTCGCTCCGAGCGGATGTCCGAGCCCGGCCTCACGGCCCCGGCGGCAGTTGCCACGATGCCGGGTGCTCCGGCCGTGCTCGTGATTCCGCACGGCGCGGGTGCCGCGAACTCGGTCGCGGCCCCCTCGTCGTCGCATGCCGCCGTGGCCGTGCTCGCGCGGGACGTCGCATCCCGGGTCGAGCCCTGGCTGCCCTTGGCGGCGGCGGCGTGGGTGGCGGGCATGCTCGTGGCGGCGGTGCGGATGATGGCCGGCTGGGCGCTCACCCGCCGGCTCGTCGCCCGGGCGACGGCCGTGGCCGACGGCCGCTGGCAGGCCCGCGTGAACCGCTGGCGCCGGGCGCTTGACATCGACGGCATGGTGCGACCGCTGGCTTCCGACGCGATCGGCGCGCCGGTGGTGGTGGGCTGGCTGAAGCCCGTGATCCTCTGGCCGGCGGGGGCACTGGTGGGCATGGGGCCGCAGGAGATCGACGCGATCATCGCGCACGAGCTGGCGCACGTGCGGCGCAGGGACATGCTCGTGAACCTGCTGCAGGCCTGCATCGACGTTGTGTTCTTCCATCATCCGGCGGCCTGGTGGATCTCGGCGCAGGTGCGCGGGGAGCGCGAGCACTGCGCCGACGACCTGGCGGTGCGGATGCTGGAACGGGACCGGGCCGGCACGCGGCTCTTGTATGCCCGGGCGCTCGTGTCGCTCGAGGAGCGGCGGATGGCGACGGCGTTCGCGATGGCGGCCGACGGCGGGAGCCTCGTGGATCGCATCCGCCGGCTGGCCGGCGTGGAGGCCCCGCAGGCCTCGCCCGCGCGGCTCGTCGCGGGCGTGCTCGCCACGGCCTGCATGGTGGCGGTCGTGGCAGCAGGTGCGATCGCCCCGCGGCCGGCGCTCGCCGCCGACGAGAAGGCATTGCCGACGGACACGAACGCTATCACGAGCCTGACGGCGGAGCAGGCGAAGAAGCTCGTGGCAGAATCCGAGCCTCAGCTGTTCCTCCGCGGCCTGACGACGCTCTCGCCCGAGGTCGCCGCGGAATTGGCGAAGTTCGGCGGCGTGGCCCTGACCATCAAGGGCGGCGACACGATCGACGTGAAAACCGCCCAGTCGCTGGCGCAATTCAAGGGCAACATGATCCGGCTCGACGGCCCCTCGACGATTTCTCCAGAAGCCGCCGAGGCGCTCGCCGAGTTCAAAGGGTCGTTGTACCTCAACGGCCTCAAGACGCTGTCGCCGGAAGCGAAGAAGGCGCTCGAGAAGTCGAAGCGCCGGGTCTCCCTCAGCGGCCTGAACAAGACCGATACCACCAAGGACACACCGGGATCTGTCCCATCTACGGATGAAGGCGCCCGCAAACGCACGCTGAGCGAGGGAGAGATGGAGCATCTGCAGAAGGTGGTGGCCGACAGCGATTTCATGGCCTGCATGACCCTCGGCCCGGCCGGGCTCACGGGGAGCGGGCATAGGCATGAGGCGAAAGTGACCACGATGCTCAAGGGCGACCCTCGGCCTACGGTCGTGTTTGCCGCGATCAATCCGGACCCTCATGCGCTGCCTCCTCCAGTGAACCCACCGCCTGCGAATCCGCTGCCCACAATCGCCCCTGGCGACTACGTCGTGATCCTCAGTCGCCGTGAAACCGTGAACTCATTTCCGCTGGCTGACACGCTTGGCAAGAGCTACAACTACTCCATCAAGCACGACAACCGCTCGCACTTTGCGTGGGAGGAGCATTCACCCGAGGCGGAATATGTGCGGCGACTGTGCATGAGCAAGTAGCCGCAGATTGGCTGGCGAGCCTGGTGGTTTCGGTAAGCTTGGCCGCCGCCGTGCGATCGGCCTCTCCGGCGCCGTGGTATCCTGCCCCCACCCCGAGGAGACGTCGATGAACACGTTGCAATGGCTGGTGGCGGTGGTGGCGCTGACGGCGACGGTGGCCGAGGCGGCCAAGCCGCTCGAGGTGCTCTATGTCACCGGCGGCTGCTGCCATGACTACGACGGACAGAAGCAGGTGATCGCCAAAGGGCTCGCGGCCCGGGCGCGAGTGAACGTCACCGTCGTCCACGAGGGGGGCACGAGCACCGACCACAAGGTGTCGATCTACTCCAAGCCCGAGTGGGCCAAGGGCTACGACGTGGTCTTCCACAACGAGTGCTTCGCGAAGGTCAAGGACCTCGACTTCGTGAAGGGCATCGTCGCGGAGCACAGGCGGGGCGTGCCGGCGGTGATGATGCACTGCTCGATGCACTGCTACCGCACCGGCACGGAGGACTGGTTCGAGCTCTGCGGCATCACGTCGCCCGGCCACGGCCCCCACTACGAATACACGGCGCACCTGATCGCCGACCATCCGATCCTCGCGGGGCTGCCGAAGCAGTGGAAGCTACCGAAGGAAGAACTCTATTTCTGCGACAAGCTGTTTCCCACGGCCACGCCGCTCGCCGAGGCGATGTGCCGGGAGCGCAACGCCAACCAGACCGTCGTCTGGACCAACGACTATCACGGCACGCGGGTCTTCGGCACGACGATCGGCCACTACACCGACACCGTGAAGCTGCCGGAGTTCCTCGACCTCGTCACCCGCGGCACGCTCTGGGCAGCCGGCAAGCTCGATGACGACGGCACGCCCGCGGACGGCCTCGAGCCCACGCCCGGTGAGCCGGCGGCCGCGGCCGACTGGGCCGCGGGCGTGACGCTGCCGGCCGAGGAACAGGCCAGGGCGGTGCGGCTCTTCAACGGTCGTGACTTCACCGGCTGGGAAGGGCACGTCGATCCCTACTGGTCGATCGAAGGGGCCGAGTTCGTCGGCCGGAACACGGTCGAGAATGCCCCGAACGTGAGCACCTACCTGCTCACGACGAAGCCGTATCGTGACTTCCGGCTGCTGTTCGAGGGCCGGCTCGTGACGAGCGAGATGCACTCGGGTGTCGCGATCTGGGGCAAGAAGTTCGAGAAAGACGGCGAGGCGTCGAGCTACCAGGGGCATCTCGTGATGTTTCCGTCGGGCTGGGGCCTGTGGGATCTCTACCGCCGCAACGGAATCAGCGGCGATCAGGAGGGGCGGGCCAAAAAGGCCGGGCGGCAGCACGACTGGAACCAGATGGAAATCCTCGCCATCGGCAGCCGGATCCGCTTCGCCGTGAACGGGCAGGAGGTGCTCGACTGGACCGACCCGCAGCCGGAGCTGTGCGGCGCGGGTCCGATCGGCCTGCAGCTGCACTCCAACAAGGTGCCCCAGGAGGTGCGGTTCCGCGGCCTCGTGCTCGTCGAGAATCCGCAGGACGTGCTCGTCACGGCAGCGCCGACGCCGGCGAAGTAGCTGCCGGCTTCATCGCCGCCGGACCGCCTGTATGATGGCGGCAAACCCGGAGGAATGAACCCGATGGCACGTGCGGCGCTGGCGCTCGAGGACGGAACGGTCTATGTCGGTGAGTCGTTCGGTGCCAAAGGCACCGTATCGGGCGAGGCGTGCTTCAACACGTCGATGACCGGCTATCAGGAGATCCTGACCGACCCCTCCTACCGCGGCCAGATCCTCACGATGACCGCCCCGCAGATCGGCAACTACGGAGTCAATCCTGCCGATGTGGAAAGCGGCAAGCTCCAGATGGCGGGATTCGTGGTCCGCGAGGCCAGCCGCGTCGCCAGCAACTTCACGGCGACCGGCACGCTCGGCGACTACCTCGCGAGGGCGGGCGTCGTGGGGCTCACCGGCATCGACACGCGGGCGCTCGTCCGTCGGCTGCGGATTCGCGGCGCGATGACGGCCGTGCTCTCGAGCGAGATTCTCGATGCCGCGAAACTCGTGGAGATGGCCCGGTCGGCCCCTGCGCTCGTGGGCCGCGACCTCGTGAGCGAAGTGATGCCCGAGGCGGAGCGGGCCTGGAGCGAACCGCTCGACGTCTGGGCCGCGCCGCTGCCGCAGCCGACCGAAGGGGGCGTGATGCCTGTGGCGCCGGCCTTCGGCGCGACGAAGCACGTGGTCGCACTCGACTACGGCATGAAATGGAACATCGCGCGGCATCTGGCGAGTAGCGGCTGCCGCGTCACCGTGCTGCCGGGTCGGGCCACGGCCGCCGACGTGCTCGCGCACAAGCCCGACGGCGTGTTCCTCTCGAACGGCCCGGGCGACCCCGAGGTGCTCACGTCGTGCGTGGAAACGGTCGGCGGCCTCGTGGGCCGGGTGCCGATGTTCGGCATCTGCCTCGGCCACCAACTGCTCGCGCTCGCCTGCGGCGCCAAGACGTTCAAGCTCAAGTTCGGTCACCGCGGCGCCAACCAGCCCGTCATGGATCTCACCACGGGCAAGGTGGAGATCACGTCGCAGAACCATGGCTTCGCCGTGGACGAGGAGTCGCTGCCGGCCGAGTTGGAGGTGACGCACCGCAACCTGAACGACGGCACGATCGAGGGACTGCGGCACCGGTCGGCCCCGGCCGCCAGCGTGCAGTACCACCCGGAGGCGGCCGCCGGCCCGCACGACTCCGCCTATTTGTTCGCCCGCTTCCGCCAGATGCTGGCATAACCGGCACGACCGGCCCGGGGCGGACGGAATTTCTTGACACGCCCGCGGCGTATGCCACTGTTCAGGTGGAGCCGCGTCCGCCTCGTGGCTCCACCGGCCGCAGCCCCGCCCCGGATGCGTCGGTCCCTTCCTTTCGCCCGGAGTCTCTCTCCATGATTCGCCTCTGTTCCTGCGCCGCCGCTGCGGCCATCGTGCTCTCCTGTGGCGTCGCCGCCGCCGGTTTTGGTCACCGTCATCGCTGCGAGCCGGGTTGTGCCGCGGTCGAGCCCGGCTGCTCGGCGTTCGAGCCGGCCTGTGCGCTCGAGCCTGCATGCGGCTGCGAGCCGGACTGCGGCGCCGTGAGCTGCTGCCCGACGAATCCGTGCATCAAGTACCACCACAAGCATGCCCACCGGCACAAGCACGCCCGTGGCTGCTGCCCGGAGCCGACCTACGAGACGGTGCTGACGCCGACGAGCCCGGAGACCTGCTGCACGGTGAACGTGCCGGTCTGTCTGCCGGCCTGCTGCGATGGCTGCCCGTGCGAGACGTCGCGGTGCACGCTCCTGGGCTGCGGTCAGGTGCGATACGACTACGCCTGCGGCTGCTCGGTGATCGTCCGCTTCCAGAAGTGCGGCGACATCCTGGTCACCTACGTGGGATTCTAAAACAGCGGCCGTAGGCCCGTCACGCAGTGACGGGCCTACGGCATCCCGCTTAGCGGCTGCCGCGGCGGAGTCGGGAGAAGAGGCTGCGGTAATCGCCCGGCCGCACGGCGACCACTGCGGGTGCCGTGGTCGTCGCCTCGGTGAGATCCTCCTCGATCACCACCATGTCGGCGTCGTCGTCGGCCATCGCGGCGTTGGCCTGATCGCCCGCCGTCGGCATCGCCTGGCCCGCAGGCGTCGTCGGCCGCGGTGGCTCGGCGGCTGCCGGCCGCCGCACCGGAAGCTCCGCGTCGGGCTGCCGCTCGAACGACGCGAGCAGCCGGGCGAGCGCCTGGCCCTCCCGGCTCGACACCTGCGGGCAGCCGCTGAAGCCGTCGTGTCCCGCCATCCCCGGATGGGAGTCGCCGTCGTGCTCGAATAGTTCAGCGAAGGGATCGCCGCCGGCATCGAACACGAGCTCCACGTCGGGGCCGTGCCAGAGCTCACCGACACCGGCCGGCTGCCGCGTGGAACCGGCGTCGGCCGCTGTCGCCTCGAACGGATCCTCGTCGAGGCCCCCGAACTCGATCGTCTCGAGGGGCTCGTCGTCGTGCGCCTGCGGAACCGCCGTGCGATCCCGCGAGGATGAATGGTGATCGTGCCGCTCCGGCTGCGGGGCCGCATGCCCCATGCCGCCGAGCGTCGCGGGCAGGGGCAGTCGCTGAATCTCCCGCCAGGCGGTGGCGATGTCGGCCGTGGTGGCGCGGCGGCCGGCCGCGCCGGCGATCACGAGCGCCTGATCGCAGAGCTGGTTGATCAGCCGCGGCACGCCGTCGGTCGCCGCGAACACCGCGTCGTCGCAGCCGCTATCGAAGAGCCGTTCCCACTCGAGGCCGGCCGCCTGCGTCTGGGTGCGAACATAGGCCAGTGTCTCGGCGTGGTCGAGTGGCTCGAGGTAGGCACGCACGGCCACCCGCTGGGCGAGGCTCTCCATCCGCGGCATGCCGAGCAGCTCCTCGAGCTTCGTCGATCCCGCGAGCACGATGTGCACGGCCGGCAGCGGCGTCGGCACGTTGGTGAGCAGCCGCAGTTCCTCGATCAGCCGCGTGGGCAGCGTGTGGGCCTCGTCCACGAGCAGCACGAGCCCGGAGCCGGTGGCGGCCAGCCCGCGGATTCGCTCGATCACCGCCATTCGCAGTTCCCCCTCGTCGCCACGATAGGGCTCGCCAATCGCGGCGAGGATCGATTGCCACAGCGCCCGCCGCGTGCAGATTCGCCCGCCGGAGAGGAAGGCCACGTCGAAGTCGTCGCGGGCGTGCTCGGCCACCTTCGCCAGCAGCAGCGACTTGCCGGTGCCCGGCGGCCCGACCACGATCGCCACACCCTCGGCCCGCCGGATCGCCCGCTCGACGGAGTGCAGGGCGGCGTCGATGGCCTGTGCCGGGTGATAGAACTGCGTCCGGGGCGCGGCCATGAAGGGGCGGGACGACGGGTGCCGGCGGGGCGTGAGCATCGGGCGGTTGGCCTCCGGGGTGACGAGGATGATTTCGGCCAACCCGCGTCCCTTCCTGCACCATCTACCGCGGGCGTAAACTGTTCCGGTCCGGTAAACCGGCCCCTGGACGACCGGTGGCACCGACTATGCCGCCGAGAGTCGAGCCGCCTCCTTCGGGTGAAGAATTTGTTTCGGGTGAAGATTTGCGGCGTCACCGCGCCCGCCGATGCGAGGGTCGCCGTCGAGGCCGGCGCCGATGCGATCGGCTTCAACTTCGTGCCGGGGTCGGTCCGCTGTCTCGACCCGACGGCAGCCCGGGCAGTGGCAGACGTCGTGCCAGCCGGCGTGCTCAAGGTGGGCGTCTTTGCGGGCGCCGATCCGGCGGAGATCCGCCGCCTGGCCGCCACGGTCGGCCTCGACGCGATCCAACTGCACGGCCATCTCGACGGCGCCGCGGGACCGGTCGATCCGCCGGCCACCGCGGCCGCCCTCGCCGGGCTGAAGCTCATCCGCGCCGTGCGACTCGATGCCGATGGCCTCGCGGCTGCCCGCCGCTGGCTCGCAGCGGCCGAGGCTGACGGGGCGACGATCGGCATGGTGATCGTCGATGCCAGCGTGCCGCGCACCGCCGCTGGCGCCGCGCTCGGCGGCACCGGCGCCCGCGTCGACTGGACGGCGCTCGCAGCGGAGCCCCCGCTCGGAATCCCGCTGGCGGTCGCCGGTGGCCTCGAGCCCGGCAACGTGGCGGAGGCCATCCGGATCACCCGCGCGACCGCCGTCGACACGGCGAGCGGCGTCGAATCAACCCCCGGCCGCAAGGACGCCGCAAAGGTCCGGGAGTTCATCGCCGCTGCCCGTCAGGCCTTCGCTGCTCTCTGATCGATCGCCGGCTCGGGGGCGGTACAAGTCTCGTCGCGGGACCTCGAAGACTCGGTCCAAATGCTCCTCGAGCTTGCACCGACCCCCTCGCCTCCCCGCTGCGGTTCATCATGCCCAGAGAACGGTGTCGGGAGGGGCTGCCCATGCC
>JBJTIE010000219.1:0-7830 GCA_046094845.1 Planctomycetaceae bacterium
AGATGAACACGAGGGCGCCGCCGGCGATCACGTTGAGGACGAGCACGGCCGCGACGACGGCGGTGACCGTCCACGCCAGCCACTCGGAAAGCCCGACGGTGTTGATGAGGAATTCAGCCATTCGGTTCGATATTTGCCGGCACACTCCGACTTCGTGAAAATTTGCACGAAGTGTGTCCTACCCATTCCCTTTTCACAAGAGCCCGACCGTCTCCCGGCTCAGCGGTCGATCTCACCCATCACGATGTCGAGGCTGCCCACGATCGCCGGCACGTCGGCGATCAGGCAGCCGCGGCAGAGCTCGGGCGCGACGGCGAGGTTCGAGAACGAACTCGACCGGGCCCGCACCCGCCACGGGGTCGCGGAGCCGTCGCTCACGAGATAGAAGCCCATCTGCCCCTTCGGCGCCTCCGTCTCGAGGTAGGCGTCGCCGGCCGGCATCTTCTCGGTGAGCTTGAGCGGTTCGCCGATCGTGCCCTTGCAGGCCGAATAGCGGTCGATCGCCTGCCGCACGAGGTCCATCGACTGCACCACCTCGAGCATCCGCACGAAGAACCGGTGCCAGCAGTCGCCGAGCACCGCGTCGGCGGGCACGGGCGGATACTCGTGGTCACGCGGGTAGTGGCCGTCCTTCATCACGGCCACCTCGAAGGCATAGCCGTCGTACATCGCCGTATAGATGGCCTCGCCGTCGCGGCGCATGTCCTGGTCGACGCCGCTCCCACGGAGCACGGGGCCCGAGCAGCCGTATTCGATCGCGAGTTCCCGCGACATCACGCCGATGTTCGCCGTCCGCTTGACGAAGATGGCGTTCGTCGTGAGCAGGGCGTGGTATTCCTTGATGATCGGCTCGAACTGATCGAGGAACGCCTCGCACTTCTGCAGCCAGCCGGAGGGCAGGTCGGCCGTGAGACCGCCGACCGTGATGTAGCTGTAGGTGAGCCGGGCGCCGCAGGCCTCCTCGAAGAGGTCGAGGATCTTCTCCCGCTCACGAAACGCGTAGAGAAACGGGCTGAACGTGCCGAGGTCGAGGCCGTATGCCCCCATGCCCACGAGATGGCTGGCGATCCGGTTCAGCTCGGCGATCAGCACCCGCAGGTGGCGGGCCTTCTCGCTCACCTCGTACTTCATGAGCTTCTCGACGGCCAAGGCCCAGCCGAGATTCATGTTCATCGCCGCGAGGTAGTCCATCCGGTCGGTGTAGGGAATCCACTGCCGGTGCGTCAGATTCTCGCCAATTTTTTCGGCACAACGATGGAGGTAGCCGATGTGCGGTTCGACCTCCGACACCACCTCGCCGTCGGTCCGGAGCACGAGCCGGAGCACGCCGTGGGTGCTCGGGTGCTGGGGCCCCATGTTGACGAGCATCTCGTCCGTGCGGACGTCGAACTCGATGATCCGCGGATCGTCGTCGAGCAGCTGCGCCATTGCCTACTTTCCTCTGATGCCGTGGTATTCGAGCGGCTGCTCGTAGTCCTTGCGGAGCGGATGCCCGTCCCAGTCCTCGGGGCAGAGAATCCGTCGCAGATCGGGGTGGCCGGTGAACCACACGCCAGAGAGGTCGTAGACCTCACGCTCGTGCCAGTTCGCTCCGCGCCACACGCCGCACACGCTCGGGATCTCGGGCAGTTGGCCGGGCACGTCCCCCTTCCACCGCGGCAGCGAGGTCTTGAGCACGAGGCTCACGCGGGCCGGGGTGCTCCACAGGTGGTAGACGAGCTCGGTCCGCGGCTGCCACGACACCTTCGCGGCCTTCTTCGGATCCGGCTCGAACCAGTCCACGGCGGTGATGCACTGCAGCGAGTCGAACCGCACCGGGCTCTTCGACGCCAGCCAGCCGCAGACCTCCGCGATCCGTTCCGCGGCGATCTCGATCCACGGATCGACCGCCTCGAGGTTCTTGCCGACGACCGCTCCGGGCAGGGCCTCGTCGAGCTGTTCCAGAAATCCGGGGCCACGCATGATGTCGATTGGGCTCGGGGTTGGGGGATGAAGACCGGGCGTCAGGCAGACCGCTCGGCAGCCACGGCGCGAACCCAGTCGAGGTCACCGCGGTACCACACGTAGGCGAAGCCCACGAGCAGGATGGCGAAGAACGCGGCCATGTCCACGACTGCGGTGCGGGCCAGCAGCGATCCCGTGCGGGCGACCGACCACCGGCCGAGAGCCTGCTGCGGCGTGGCGTCGCCCCGGGTGGCCTCGATGGCCCGGGCCTCGGAAATGGTGGGCGTGAGCAGCGGGCCGGCGGTGTCCGGCACGGCCGGCTTTGGGACGCCGAGTTCCCGCATCAGACCGGTGGCGGCGGGCGTCAGCATGCCATCGGCCTGCACCGTCTGGAGTGCGGGGTCGGTGAGTTGCGTGGCCTTGCCGAACACAGTGGCCCAGGGAAAGAAGAGGGCGACTTCCACGTCGAAGATGATGAAGAGCAACGCCACCACATAGAACCGCAGGTCGAACTGCACGAAGCTCGAGCCGATGGTCGGCTCGCCGCACTCGTAGACCTCGAGTTTCTCGGTGTT
Organism: Planctomycetaceae bacterium; assembly: GCA_046094845.1. Classification (GTDB taxonomy): domain Bacteria; phylum Planctomycetota; class Planctomycetia; order Pirellulales; family UBA1268; genus QWPN01. Next base: position 2,520 of record JBJTIE010000219.1, read on the forward strand.
GGGCATCCGAGGCCGCACGAGCCAGCCCACAAGCAGATTGACTGCCAGAAACGCGATCCCCACCGCAACGAAGAGGGCGACGTAGCCGGCGATCAAAACAGGATGCATCGAAAAGACCTTCGTGTCGGGCTGCGGGCTGGGCTACTGGTTGGGGCCGCCGTGGACGGGTTCGACGATCACCTTCGAGGCCGCGACCGCGGTGGGATTGAGCGTGGAGCGGCCCCAGGCCACCTCGACCGGCAGGCGGGCGAAGTCCACGATCGTTCCGTCACGGCTGTAGCAGGAAAGGTCGAGCGTGGAGCCCATGAAGATGCAGTCCACGGGGCACGGCTCCACGCAGAGTGCACAGAACATGCACTTCGAATAGTCGATCGTGAACCCGCTGACGCGGAAGCCCTTGCCGTTCTCCACCCGCTCCTTGCCGATGTAGATGCAGTCCACCGGGCAGGCCTTCGAGCACTGATCGCAGGCGATGCAGGTCGTCAGGTCATACCGATGGAAACCGCGATAGCGGGCCGCCACGGGGGCCGGCAGCTCGGGATATTCGAAGTGCTCGGTGAACGTCCGCCGCTTCTGGTCATAGGTGCTGCTGAACACCCGCATCGTCACCCGCATGCCATCGAGCACCGTCCAGACGGCCGTAAACAGGTTGCGAAACCAGGATTTCATGGCTGACAGGGCGTCCGACAGAGGCAAGGGCGCAGCACCGCGAATCCGACCGCAGCACCGTCGCCGAGAGTATAGGGAGCCTGCGCAGACCAACAAGGACGACGCCAACTCTGGGCTTCGGAGGCAGCCAACATCGCTTCCTTTCACGGGAAGGCGAGGGGGTCGGTGCAAGCTCGAGGAGCATTTGGACCGAGTCTTCGAGGTCCTGCGACGAGACTTGTACCGCCCCCTCGCCGGATTCCCTCCCGCAAGAACGCACTTACTTCCGCGAGACAGCCCTTGTGTCCGCTCCGGAAAAGAGGTGGGGGCCCGCCGTCACTGTTGGCCGAATCGCCGCAAATAGCCGTACTTGCCGATCTTTTTGAGTCCAGGGTCCGAGATTTGCTTGACTGGCTTTTTCGGGTCACTAGGATTAAGGAGTTTCTGGCAGTCGCCCTCACCCTGACGTTCACCCTTTGCCCGGTTCGCCACAGCGCCAAAGGAATGGCCCATGCTCGTCCTCTCACGCAAGAAAGACGAGAGCATCGTCATCAACAACGATATCACGATCGTTGTGGTGGAAATCCGTGGCGACAAGGTGCGGCTCGGCGTCGAGGCCCCGAAGGAAGTGCCTGTGCATCGCCGGGAGGTCTTCGAGGCGATCGCCCGCGGCGAGCCGGTCGATCAGGCGTCGGTCGGTGGCGGCGTGCACGAGTCGAGCAGCGCCAATCAGCCGCCGGAATCCGGGGCTCTGGCTCCGGACGCCTGACATCGGGTAATCTTCTCTGTTGCCCGAGCAGTTACTCCGACTGCATGACGGCCCCATCGTCTAGAGGCCTAGGACATCGCCCTTTCACGGCGGTAACCGGGGTTCGAATCCCCGTGGGGTCATTGCCTTTCTGCGCTTGCCTTCCTTCACCTGGTAGCACCCAGTCGCTGATGAGTGAGCCAACTCCTGCCGACCGGCCGGCGGCGTACGACGCCGTGCTGCTCGTGTCGTTCGGCGGCCCCGACAAGCCAGACGACGTGATTCCGTTTCTGGAAAACGTTCTCCGGGGCCGCAACGTGCCGCGGGAGCGGATGCTCGAGGTCGCCGAGCACTACTACCACTTCGGCGGCAAGAGCCCGATCAACGAGCAGAACATCGCGCTGCTGCAGGCACTGCGAGCAGAGCTGGAACGCAACGGCCCGCGGCTGCCCGTCTACTGGGGCAATCGCAACTGGCATCCGCTGCTCACCGACACGCTCCGTGAGATGGCCGATGCCGGCGTGAAGCGGGCGATCGCGTTCGTGACGAGCGGCTTCAGCTGCTACTCCGGCTGCCGGCAGTATCGGGAAAACATCGCCGCAGCCTGTGCACCGCTCGGCGAAAGGGCGCCACAGGTGGACAAGATCCGCGTGTTCTTCAACCATCCCGGCTTCGTCGGCCCGATGGCGGCGAATGTCCGCACGGCCCTCGATCATTTTCCGGCCGAGGCCCGGCGTGACGTGCCGGTGCTGTTTACGGCCCACAGCATCCCGATGTCGATGGCCGACACGAGCCGCTATGTGCCGCAGCTCACCGAGTCGTGCCGGCTGGTGGCCGAGCAGGCGGGCGTGAAAAACTGGAGGCTCGTGTACCAGAGCCGCAGCGGCCCGCCCACGCAGCCGTGGCTCGAGCCCGACATCTGCGACGCGATCCGGGAGCTTCACGCCCAGGGTGGTCGCCGGATCGTGATCTCGCCGATCGGGTTCATCTCCGACCACATGGAGGTGCTCTACGATCTCGACACCGAAGCAGCCGACCTCTGCAAGGAGCTCGGCATCGACATGCAGCGGGCGGCGACGGTGGGCACGGCCCCGGAGTTCATCGCCTGTGTCCGCGACCTGATCGCCGAGCGGGCCTGGAACGTGCCCGGCCGCACCGCGATCGGCCAGTTGCCTGCCAACCACGACGTCTGCCCCCTCGACTGCTGCCCCGCCCCGCAGCGTCCCGCCGCCCGCCCCGCGGCCTCATGAGCCAGTCCGAACACGTCGCGCTTATCCACGGCTACCTCGCCAACAAATTTCTGCTGGCGCCGCTGGCCCGGCGTCTGCGCCGCCGCGGCTACGGTACGACGCCGTGGGGCTACTGGAATATCCGGTGCTCGCTGCTCGTGCATGCCGACCGCTTCAGCCGCGAACTCGAGCGGCTCGACGCCGATCCGGTGATCGACACGATCCATGTCGTGACGCACAGCATGGGGGGCATCGTGACCCGGGCGGCGCTCGACCGCTATCGGCCGCGGAAGCTCGGCCGCCTGGTGATGCTCGCCCCGCCGAACCACGGCTCGTTCGTCGCCTCGCGGGCCGTGAACTCGTTCGGCCGCTTCCTGCGTCCCGTCACCGTACTCTCGACCGCCGCCGACAGCCTCGTGAATCTATTGCCGACGCCGGAGGGACTCGACATCGGCGTGATCGCCGCCCAATACGACGCGCTCGTCTCGGAGGAGAGCACCCACCCCGACGTGCCCCACGCCCACGTCACGCTCCCCACCTGGCATACGGGCCTCCTCTTCAACCGCCCCGCCGCCGACCTCATCGCCGACTTCCTCGCCTCCGGCACGTTCGACGCGCGTCTTCCTGCGTAGGTGCAGACTGGCAGTCTGCACTCGCCAGCACTTCGCAGATTGCCAATCTGCGACTACATACCTAACCGCCCGTAGTCCGCACACTCCGTGTGCGGTTTGAGGCGCGAGGGCCGGACGGCCGTTAAATGCAGTGGGGAGTGAGGCGAGCCCGGAAGGGAGTGGTGCGGGTCTGCGGCTTTCAGACCGTGGGCCGCACACGGAGTGTGCGGACTACGGCGCCGTGGCCGCGAAAACCGCGGTATGCTGCGACCTCCGCCTCGAGTCCCCGCATGAACACCGTCCCCCGCCCCCTCGGCCGCTCGCCCGTGTCCGTCGGCCCGCTCGGCCTCGGCTGCTGGCCGCTGGCGGGCCTGACGCGGGCGGGCGTCACCCACGAGGCGGCCGTCGCGACGGTGCGGGCTGCGTTCGACGCCGGCATCACGCACCTCGACACGGCCTACTGCTACGGCGAACACGGCGAGAGCGAGCGAGCGATCCGCGAGGCCCTCGGCTGGGGCGGCGGCACCGGCACGACGAATCGCATCCCGCGCGACGCCGTCACGATCGCCAGCAAGTGCGGCATCCACTGGGAGCCTGATTCCTCGCGGTCACCGCCCCGGCGGCAGGTAAACGACGGCCGGCCCGAGCGGATTCGCGTCGAGGTCGAGGAGAGCCTCGTGCGACTGGGCACCGATCACCTCGACCTGCTCTATCTGCACGCTCCCGATCCGACGATCCCGATCGATGAGTCGGCCGGTGAACTGAAGCGGTTGCTCGACGCAGGGAAGACGCGGGCCGTCGGCCTCTCGAATGCATCCGTTGCCGAGCTCGCGCGGTTTCACGCCGTCTGTCCGCTCTCCGCCTGTCAGATGCACTTCAACATGCTGCAGCGGGAGATCGAGCGGGAGGTGCTGCCGTGGTGCATGAGCCACGGCGTCGGGATGGTCGTCTACTGGCCGCTGATGAAGGGGCTTCTGGCCGCAAAGATGCACCGCGGCCAGGTGTTCCCGACGACCGACAGCCGGCACAAGTACCCGATGTTCAACGGCGCCGAATTCGACCGCAACCTCGACTTCGTCGAGGCTCTGCGGCCGATCGCGAGCCGGCTGGGCGTGGCCGTGCCCGACCTCGTGCTCGCCTGGACAGCCGAGCAGCCGGGCATCACGAGCGTGCTCTTCGGGGCCACGAGCCCTGAGCAGGTGCAGGAAAACGCCCGCGCTCTGGCCTGCGACCTCGACGAACCAGCCCTCGCCGCAATCGCCGCCGCCATCACCGCCCGCGGCCCCGTCGCCAGCCGCCGCGCCGTCTAACCCCGGCCCCTCGCAGGCCCGTCACGCCGCAACGGGCGGCCCCTCCCCGTAGGCCTGTTGCTCCGCAACGGGCAGCCCGTCACGGCGCGACGGGCCTACACCGCCCTTATTGTATACGCAAGTACACATTGCTACGATTCGGGGCAGGCAGCGATTCGCCACGCCAGCCCCATGCCGTCTCCTCTCGGCGGCACATCGATCCGTGCCCTCCCGCGTTGCCTACAGATCACAGCAGAGGTAGCATTCAATGGGAATCGACTTCGAGTGGGACCCGGAAAAAGCTGCCTCAAATCTCGCCAAGCACGGCGTTCCGTTCCATGAGGCAGGAACCGTTTTCGGCGATCCGCTAGCCATCACGTACCACGATCTTGATCACTCCCACAACGAAGACCGCTACGTCACATTCGGGCAGACGGTAACCGGCACATACGTTTCAGTCGTCCACGCCGATCGTGGCGACCGCACGAGGATCATCAGCGCCCGGAAGATGACTCGCCGAGAAAGAACGCAATATGAAGAACTCACCTGAATCAGGGCCGCAGGAACCCGATCAGCGAGACGAGTACGACCTCACCCAATTGGGGCGAGGTGAGCGAGGAAAATACCTCGACCGTTATCGTGAGGGCACGAATCTCGCTAGGCTCGACAAGGAGATTCGTGAAGCATTTCCGACCGATGAGGCGGTCAACGAGGCGCTGCGTTACGTGTTGCGGAACCGCTCTGCCTGAGCGGCCGGGCGTGGCCGGGCCCGACCTAGCGCTGGCC
>JBJTIE010000220.1:0-20358 GCA_046094845.1 Planctomycetaceae bacterium
GTGAAGCCGCCGACCGACTGCAGGCTCGACACCCGCACTCCGGCCGATTCCACCGCCGCGATCACGGCCTCCAGGCCGGCATCCGAGAGCTTGGGCCGCCAGAGCGAGAGTGCCGCGAGGCCGTTCTCCGTGAGGGCCGCAAGCTCCTGGGCCAAATCCCACCGGGGCGTCGTCACCTGGCTGACCGCGATGTCGAACATGCGTGAGAGCGACTCCTGCCCGCCTGCGGGGAAACTGCGTATGATCCGAATCCCAGAAGAAGGTGCGAAGTATGGAGAGGCCGCGCGGCGACTGTCCAGAGAAGCCGGCAGAGCGGCACTTCACGCCGCACGATGCGGCCTGCGCATCGTTCCCGAAGGGCGCCAGCACGGCGGGGGTTTTCCGCTTGACAAACCTCCACCCCACCCCAACGCCGACGACAGCCCCGACAGGAGGTGCCCGTGGCGGCAGGCGATGACATCGTGATCGACGGCCCCCGGCCGATCCTGATCCCGGCGGCGGCCATCGACTGGCAGTTCGTCCGCTCCAGCGGACCGGGCGGCCAGCACGTGAATCGCACCAGCAGCAAGGCGATCCTGCGGTTCGACCTGCGGCATACGACCCATCTGCCGGGCGACGTGAGGCAGCGGATGCTCGTGGCCCTGCGGCCGCGGCTGACGAACGACGGCGCGATCCTGATCGCCAGCCAGCGGCACCGCGACCGCGGCCGGAACATCGCCGACTGTCAGGCCAAGCTCGTCGCGCTCATCGAGCGGTCGCTGACGCCGCCCACCGTCCGGCGCCGCACCAAGAAGCCGCGATCCGCCATCGCCAGCCGGCTGGAGACGAAAAAACGACGGGGTGTCACGAAGCGACTGCGGCGACTGCCGCCCGACTGACCCGCGGCCGTGCTGTCCACGGACGGCCACGGCCGGGGCGTGGGACCGGCCCCATGCCTCCCTGGTATAATCGAGTGCCGCAGGCAGCCACGCCTGCGTGACCCGAAGGGCACAAGGATTCCCAGATGGCGACGCCTCGTGACATCGACTCCCTCCTCAAGCAGTGGACGTTCCAGCCGGGTGAGGTCAACGCGCGGCTGATCAAGGCCCGCACAGGGCGGGAAGTGCTCCAAATGCGGGTGGACATGGGCGTGCTGCAAATGGAGACGGATCTCCGGCCCGACGGCCAGCGGCCCAATGGCGCCGAGACCTATTACGACTATCTCGTCGGCGAAGCGATCCGCGAGGGAGACTCGTTCCGCCTGTCGAAGGAGCAGTGCGCGGAAGCCGACCGGGAGTTCGTGCAGTATTACCACCGCCGGCTGTGCTGGTTGTCGCTCCGTGAATACCGCCGAGCCGCTCGCGACGCCGATCACAGCCTGGCGTTCATGGACTTCGTGCGGACGCACTCGCCTGACGAGGAATGGACGCTGTCGCACGAGCAATACCGACCGTTCGTCCTCTTCCATCGCGTGCAGGCCGGCGCCCTGGCCGCGTTGGAGGAAGGGGGGCCGGAGGCTGCGATCGGCGAGATCAACGCAGGGCTCGGCCGGTTCCGGGACCTGTTCGCCCGCTACGACGCGGAGGAGCAATTCGCCGACGACGAGCTCGTGCGTCGGCTGTACGAGATGCGGGAAAGCGTCCGGCGCCGCTACGAGATCGGCCCCACGCTCGACGAACAGCTCGCCGAGGCCGTCCGGGCCGAGAACTACGAGCTGGCCGCGAAGATCCGGGATCGGATCCGCTGCGGCGACGCGCCGGGCACGGCCGGGGCGTCGGCACCCCACGACGGCTCCGCCGCCGGAACGGAGCCGTCGAGCGGCTGACGCGGCGGGCGAACCCTGCAAGAATTTCAAACCGCCGGCCTCCCGCACTTGCCGAGACCGCGCAGTGTGACGCCGCGCGCCGGAAGCTGAATCGATTGCGCGGGTCGCGCCAGCCGTGAGCGGTCGATTCCCATTTGGCACGCAGTGTGCATCGTATCCCCGCATCACCGGCAACCGCCGGCCCGCCATCGGAGGAACGCACGATGAACACGATCGACATGACGACCGACTCCGCCGATCAGCACCGCGGCCCCGCGAAGGCCGGAGCCTGCACGCTGTTCACGGCGACGATCAACGGCGCGTCCCATCTGGTGCGCGGCCTCGCCGTCTGGCCGATCGACGAGGCCCTGGCGCTGGAGGAGCAGATCGACGGCTCGCTTGCCGACCAGTCGCCGGCGCTGCCTCTCGACGCCGCCCTCATGCACGACCTCACGGCCTCCCGGCTCATCGCCCCGCCGCGGCCGCGCCGCCGCCGGGACCGGGCCGTCGCGTCCCGCGCGGCCCTGTTTCAGGCCACGCGGTAGCCCGCTCCACTGCTAGACTCCGGGCCCGCACCAGTCCCGGAGTGTTCCCGTGCATCAGCCGCTCACCCTGCCCCCCGGACGCGACATCCGGCTGGCGGACTTCGACCCCGACTTTCACGAGGGTCTCGACCGGGCCGACGCCGAGGCGGAGACGCAGCGGCACGCCGATGCCCTCGACGAGCTCGCCTCCCGCCTCTACGCGGAAAGCCGACGGGCCGTGGTCGTCGTACTGCAGGGCATCGATACCTCCGGCAAGGATGGCACGATCCGGATGCTGGCCGGCGGCATCAGCCCGCAGTGCCTCGACGTCCGCAGCTTCAAGGCGCCGAGCGCCCTGGAGCTGGCCCACGACTTCCTCTGGCGGATCCACGCCGCCGTGCCCGCCCACGGCCGGATCGGCATCTTCAATCGCTCGCACTACGAGGACGTGATCGTCGTGCGGGCGCGAAAGCTCGTGCCGCGATCGGTGTGGGAACCGCGGTTCGATCAGATCAACGCGTTCGAGAAGCTGCTGGGCACCGGCGGCCTGACGTTCGTGAAGTGTTTCCTGCACATCAGCAAGCGGGAGCAGCGCGAGCGGCTGGAGGAGCGGCTGCGGGATCCCCGCAAGCAGTGGAAGCTCGGCCCCGACGATCTCGCCGACCGGGCGCGGTGGGACGACTTCCAGCAGGCCTACGACGACGCCCTGACGAGGTGCAACACGCCCGACGCACCGTGGCACATCGTGCCGGCCGACAAGAAGTGGTACCGCAACCTCGTGGTGGCCCGGCTCCTGCGGCAGACGCTCGAACGACTCGACCCGCGGTTTCCGGCGTTCGATTCCAGCCTGCTCACGAAGCTCGACTGAAGGGTGCACGCATGAACGGAGCATTCCCCCTGCTCGATCCTGCCGCCTGCCGCACCCGGCAGGCCCGCCTGCTGGCGGCTCTCGCGGCCCACGACGTCGATGCCCTCGTCGTCGTCTCCCCCGAGCACCTCGAATACCTCACGGGCCACCGCTGGGATTTCCGGTTCACGCCGCTCGCCGCCTGGCGAACGACCGGCGAGTCGCTGCTCGTCTGTCCCGACAAGCCGGTCGAGCAGGCGGCCGTGACGGAGGTGCGGACCTACGAGGCCAAGTGGCGGAGCACGCTGCGAAACGACCAGCGGGAGGCGGCCGCCGCGGTGCTCGGTGACTGGCTGGGGGCTGGCAAGCCCGTGCGACGGGTCGCCGTCGAGTTTTCATCCTGCCCGCCGCACGTGACCCGGCAACTGGGCTCGGCCGCGCTGGTCGACGCCGAGCCCGACCTGCTGCGGGCCAGGCGTCGCAAGGATCCCGACGAGTTGGCCCTGCTCTGCCGCGCGATCGCGGCCGCAGGCGAGATGTACGCGAGGGCCCGCGAGATCGTCCGGCCGGGCGTGAGCGAGCTCGACGTCTTTTCGGCGCTGCAGTCCGCGGCCGTGGCGGCGTGCGGCGAGCCGCTCACGGCCACGGGCAACGACTACGCCTCGGGGGTGCGGGGCGGTCCGCCCCGAGAGCGGCTCTGCGTGGCGGGAGAGCTCTACATCCTCGACCTCGGTCCGGCATACCGCGGCTACTTCGCCGATTCCTCTCGCGCGATCGCCGTGAATGGCCGCCCCACCGACGCCCAGCTCGCGGCCTGGGAGCACGTCTGCGCGGCGTTGCAGCTCGTCGAGCGGAAGGCCCGGGCGGGCAGCCGCTGCCGCGATCTCTACGCGGAGGCGCAGGCGTGGCTCGCCACGGCCCCGGTCGGGAGCTGGTCGAGCCATCTCGGCCACGGCATCGGCCTCTCCGTTCACGAGGCGCCCCACCTCAACCCGCTGTGGGACGACGTCCTGGAGGAAGGGGACGTGATCGCCGTCGAGCCCGCCCTCTACGCGCCCGAACTGCAGGCGGGGATTCGGCTGGAGAACGCCTACGTGGTGACGGCCACGGGCCTCGAGCTCTTGAGCCCCTTCCCGCTGGAATTGGCCTGACTGCCGGCCGTCGCCGCGCTTTGGCACGCCCGCGGCCGATCGCATACATTCTGGGCCCGGGCGGCATCCGCCCTCCCGTTCGCCCCGCGAGATTCACGCCATGCCGACCGCCTGTGCCCCCGCATCGCCGTCACCAGCTTCCGCCGAGTCAGCCGCCAGTCGCTGGCACGCCCTGGCCGCCCGCGTGCTCGAAGGGGGCCAGATCGAGCGCATCGAGGCCCGGGCCATCCTCGAGTCGTCGGATGACGAGCTGCTCGATCTGCTCGCCGCCGCCTATCGCGTTCGGCACCGGCACTTCGGCTCCACCGTCCAGCTCTTCTTCCTCATGAACGCCAAGAGCGGCCTGTGCCCGGAGGACTGCGGCTATTGCTCGCAGTCGAAGGTCTCCGATGCGGAGATTCCGCGGTACAACCTGCTCTCCTCGCCGAAGCTGCTCGAGGCGGCGAAGCTCGCGGCGGAGCGGCAGTCGAAGACGTTCTGCATCGTGATCTCCGCCCGCGGCCCGACCCAACGGGAGATCGATTTCGTCTGCTCGATCACGCCCCAGATCAAGAGCCTCTACGGACTCAACGTCTGCGCCTGCCTCGGCCTGCTCACACCCGATCAGGCGAAGCAGCTGGCGGCGGCCGGCGTCGACAAGGTGAACCACAACCTCAACACGAGTGAGCGGCACTACGCCGAGGTCTGCTCCACCCACACCTACGCCGACCGTGTCGCGACGCTCGACGCCTGCCGGCAAGCCGGGCTGCAGCTCTGCAGCGGCGGCATCATGGGCATGGGCGAAACCCACGACGACCTCGTCGACATGGCGTTCGAGCTTCGATCGATGCAGGTCGAATCGATCCCGCTCAACTTCCTCAATGCGATCGACGGCACGCCACTCGAGGGCGTCAATCGCGTTTCACCCCGCGACTGCCTGCGGGGCCTGGCCATGATGCGGCTCGTGAACCCGGCCGCCGAAATCCGCATCGCCGGCGGCCGCGAGATTCACCTCGGCAGCCTCCAGCCCCTCGGCCTCTACGCCGCCAACTCGATCTTCGTGGGCGACTACCTGACGACGAAGGGCCAGCTCCCCGAGGCCGATTACAAGATGATCGAAGACATGGGGTTCACGATCACCCGCGGTGCCGAATCGGGCGAGCCGATGCCCTGCCTGTAACGCCCTGCCTCCGCGTGCGCCGTAGTCCGCACACTCCGTGTGCGGCCCACGGTCTGAACACCGCAGGCCGGTCTATTCTTCAGCAGGTCGACCTCCTGTGGTGATGGTTCGGGGTTTTGGTTCTGCAGGCGATACGTTCTTCACTCACCGGCTTCACCCAGGCTCATGAGCAACTCCGCCATTTCCCCGGCAGCGTGGGCGTTACCCTGGCTGCGGGCGACCTCGATGCCCTCGCGGAGCGCCCGCCGGGCATCCTCGGTGCGGCCGTGGGCCACGAGGTGCTGGGCGGCCATCTGGAAGGCGGGCACATACGGCGGCTGGGCCCGGGCGAGCTCCTGGAGCATGTCGATGCCGGTCTCCCACTCGCCGGCAGCCTCCAGTTCGAGCGCGAGGCTGTAGCGCAGGAAGACGTCGTCGGGATCATCCTTCAGCATCGATTCGATCTTTTCGCGGCGAGACTGGCTCATGGCTTCTCCTGTGCGGGTGCCGCGATCGTTTGAATCATCACGACCGAGCGGTCGGGGGCGCCCTGGGTGACGACGGCCTCGCGGGGATTGGTGCAGACGAGCGCCCGCGGCTGCGGCAACTCGGCCACGAGTTCCGGCCGAATCGTCTGCCGCCCTTCTCGGGCGGCCGCATCGAGCCGCCAGAGGCCTGCACGCTGACCGGCAGCGGCGGCGGCCACCACATGGAGACTCGAACCGTCCGCTGCGAATCCGATGTCGCGAATCCCGCGCAGGCCTGTCTCGAGATCGAGCAGACAGCGGCCATCCGTGCCGTAGAGGGCCACGGACTCGACCGCCTGCCCGGCCGTTTCGCTCCCCGTGACGAGCACGAGCTCGTCGTCCGGTCCCACGCTGGCAGCCACCAGCCGCCGTCCCGCGGCAAGCTGCGGACAGAGCCGGGGAGTGGCAGGCCCCACCCGCACGCCGCCGATCGCCGCACGGACCACGGGCGGATCGAGCCCCACCACCGCCAGCCAGCGGCCGCGGCGGGTGACGACCAGATGCACCGCTTCAGGCGGACGATCGGGGCCGCCGCCGAGGGCCAGCGACTGCAAGGGTGAAGCCTCATCGACGGGCTGGGCCGGCCGCAGCCGCCACGTGCGCAGCGACCACGCGCCGGCTGACCGGCAGACGGCCGCCAGCACCGTATCGTCGATGAAGGCGATGGCCACGGGGCGGGCCCCACCTTCCGCAGGCGGCGTGACCGCCACACGGCTCGACCGGCCGGTGCCCGGCTCGATCACGACGATCGCTCCGCTGGCCTCGTCGACACAGGCCACGATCTGGCCGTCCGCGGCCATCGCGAGATCACCGGCCCGCGGAAGATCGGCGACCAGCGGCCGCACATCGGCGTCCTCGCTGCCCCGCACGGCGAGCAGGGCCATGGCCGCGATCGCCAGCCGGATGGCTCGCATCGTCGTCAGCCCGCCACCGCCGGCAGGCCGTGGGCGGCCTCCCAGGCGGCGATGCGGTCGACATGCCGCAGTGAGAGACCGATGTCATCGAGTCCCTCCAAAAGGCACTGACGGCGGAAGGGATCGACCGTGAACGACCGCGAGAAGCCGGCGTCGTCCGCCACCGTGCAGGCGTTCAGATCGACGTGCATCCGGTACTGGCCGCCCGTGGCCGCCGCGGCGGCGGCCCGCCGAAACAGCTCCGCCACGTCGTCCTCCGCCAGCCGGATCGGAAGCATGCCGTTCTGCAGGCAGTTGTTGAAGAAGATATCGGCGAACGTCGGCGCGATCACCACGCGGAATCCGTAGTCGGCGAGCGCCCACGGGGCGTGCTCGCGACTGGAGCCGCAGCCGAAGTTGCGGCGGGCGAGCAGGATCGTCGCCCCCTTCGCCTCCGGCCGATTGAGCTCGAACTCGGGGTTCGGGCTGCCGTCGGCCAGAAACCGCCAGTCGAAGAAGAGGAACTGGCCGAAACCGGTCCGCTCGATCCGCTTGAGGAACTGCTTGGGGATGATCTGATCGGTATCGACGTTGGCCCGATCGAGGCTGCCGACGACGCCGGTGTGCGTGGTGAAGGGCTGCATCTCACTTGTACTCCCAGCCGCGGATGTCGACGAAGTGGCCCGCCACGGCGGCGGCGGCGGCCATGGCCGGCGACACGAGGTGCGTGCGTCCGCCCTTGCCCTGCCGGCCCTCGAAATTGCGGTTGCTCGTGGAGGCACACCGCTGGCCTGGCGAGAGCGTGTCGGGATTCATGCCGAGGCACATGCTGCAGCCCGCCTCCCGCCACTCGAATCCCGCCTCGCGGAACACGCGATCGAGCCCCTCCTCCTCGGCCTGCCGCTTCACGCGGCCGCTGCCCGGCACGACCATCGCATGCAGGTTCGCCGCCACGCGATATCCCTTCACCACGTCGGCCGCGGCCCGCAGGTCTTCGATGCGGCTGTTCGTGCACGAGCCGATGAACACGCGATCGAGAGGAATGTCGACGATTTTCGTGCCCCGCGAAAGTCCCATGTACTCGAGAGCCCGGGCGGCGCTCGAGCGATCGTTCTGGTCGCTGAAGCCGTCGGGATCGGGCACGATCGCATCGACGCCCGTGACCTGCGCGGGATTGGTGCCCCAGGTCACCTGCGGCACCACGTCGGCCCCTTGAAACACCTCCACACGGTCGTACACCGCGCCAGCGTCGCTGGGCAGCTGCTCCCAGGCTGCGACCGCCTTGTCGAAGTCCTTGGGCGCGAAGTCGCGGCCCCGCATGTAGTCGAACGTGATCGCGTCGGGCGCGATCATCCCGGCCCGCGCACCGGCCTCGATCGACATGTTGCACACGGTCATCCGCTGCTCCATGCCGAGGCCGCGAATGCACGGCCCCGTGTATTCGATCACGTAGCCCGTGCCCCCCTCGGTCGACAGCCGGCCGATCACGTAGAGCACGAGGTCCTTGGCCGTCACGCCCGGGGCGAGCCGGCCGTCGACCCGCACCTCGAGCGACTTCGGTTTCGCCTGCCGCAGGGTCTGCGTCGCGAGCACGTGCTCCACCTCGCTGGTGCCGATGCCGAAGGCGAGCGAGCCGAGCGCCCCGTGGGTCGCCGTGTGGCTGTCGCCGCACACGATCGTCATCCCGGGCTGCGTGATGCCGAGTTCGGGACCGATGACGTGCACGATCCCCTGGTCGGCGTCGCCCAGATCGTACAGCCGGATGCCGAATTCACGGCAGTTCGCCCGCAGCGTGTCGATCTGCTGCTTCGACACTGGATCGGCGATCGGCAGCCGCCGGTCGGTCGTAGGCACGTTGTGGTCGGGCGTGGCGAACGTCGCCTCGGGCCGCCGCACCTTTCGCCCCGCCAGCCGCAGCCCCTCGAACGCCTGCGGGCTGGTCACCTCGTGCACGAGATGCCGGTCGATGTAGAGCAGCGGCAGTTCGCCGGGCGGCGTGGAGACGACGTGGTTGTCCCAGATCTTGTCGAGAAGCGTACGGGGGGCTGACATAGGGGTGAGCAAGGGCGAAAAAGGGCTGAATTCACTGCACTGTAGCCCAGAAGCGGCCGTCCCGCCACCGGCCCGCGTCTTGCGGGGGACGACGTGCCGGAGGGGAGGATCGCGGCGGAAAAATTGACGCCGTATTGGTTCGGCCGGCGGTGACGTGCTCGCCGCCGGCGGATCGTGCGAGTTCACTTCTCGTTCGGGATGGGTGGCTTCTCGGTCCGCACGATTCACCGGACGGCTGCGCGGCGTCCCCGACCGACCTCCTCACGATCTTGAGTCAAGGTTCCGCCGCGTCTATCTGCCACACGACGAATGCGGGACTCGATACTCGATCGTGAGGAGGACGGTCGGTGAGACCGGAGGAGGAGCGCAGGGATATCCGTAGCTCTGTGCGTGCCACCGGGTACACGGGTGGCGGGAGGAATCCCGAAGCGACGACGGAGCGTATTACCGCCGGACGAACCTATGCGGCCCCGATTCCTCGTGCCTTCGCTCCTGCGGCAGCGTGGATGCCTGGTCAGCCCGCGCGGCGGAGGGCGGGCTGGATCGTCTTGGCGGCCAGTTCGTCGATGCGGGCCTTCGTGATCGTCGTCCAGGCTGCGGCCGGCTGGGGCTGCACAAAGATCGTGGTCGTCGGCGTGACGAGCCGCTGGAGGAAGAACCAGCAGCGTTCGAGGTGCCGCTCGTCCGTGTCGGCCGACACGAGCACGAGGTCGAACGTGCCGAGGTGGTTGCAGACGCGGGCCAGCGACGTATCGACGTTGCCGGGCACGAGCTGCACCTTCGCCAGCTTGTGCAGCCGCTGATGCGCCTGCTTCAGCGACACGCCCGGCGGATCTCCAGCCGCCCGTCCCTCGAAGCGATCGAGGCCGACGTAGTGCACCGGGGTGGCGGCCGCGGGCCGCGATGCGGCGGCGGTGAGCAGCCGTTCGGCGCGGAGGAGCGTGCCGAGGCCGAGTTCCAAGACGCGGGCCACGCCGGTGCGGAGCACATGACGGTGGATGACCCGTTCGCCGGCCGGCTGCGACAATCGCGTGAGCCAGAGCCTCTGCAGCCGTCCGTAGGTCGCCATCGCCCCCTCCGTCGAGACGGGCGGCGTGAAGCCGGGAACACACTCCCGGTGGCTGCCCGCATCCCTTCGAGCCTCGAGAGCATCGGCCAGCCGACCCGACGGGCTGGAGCGACGGCAGCGACGGGCGTCAGACCTTGCCCGACTGGCCCGCGGTGCACGACCGGTCGGCGACCGGTCGTGGCAGGCTCACTGCCCCGGCCGGACCTTGGCCAGGGCCTCGGCGGCGGCGGCCCGCACCTGTCGCGATGCATCCTCCTCCGACACGAGCTCCAGGATCGGGATGGCGCTGGAGGCCTGGGGGCCGATGTCGCCGAGCGCGACGGCGGCCTCCAGCCGGGCCATCTCGTTTTGGCCGCGAAGCGCCTTCCGCAGCAGCGGGATGGCGGCCTCGACCAACGCGGCATCCTGGGGCTCGATCTTCAGCGTCGCCCACGTGGCCACGGTCGCCATGATCTCGTCCGACGATTTCGACAGCTCCAACAGCCGCGGCACCGCCGGCTTCGCAACGACACCGATCCGGCCGAGGGCGTAGGTGGCGGCGTACCGGGCATCCGCCGGGGCGTCGTCAACGAGAAGTTTCTGGAGGGCCGGAACAGCCGGAGCCGCCTCGGCGCCGATGGCAGCCAATGCGACGGCCGCCTCGCTCCGAACCAGCGGGTCGGCATCGGCGAGCAACGCGGCCAATTCCGCAACGGCGGGCCGTGCCGCGGGACCGATCGCCGCGAGCACCTCGAGCGCCCGCAGCCGGGTGTCGGCGTCAGCGAGCATGGCCCGCACCGGATCGACGGCGGCGGCCTGCAGCCGCACCAGCGCGGCCCCGGCGGCCGTGCCGACGTCGGCGTCCGCATCGTGCAGCAGCTTCACGAACATGCCCACGAGGTCCTCGCGAGCCGCCTCGTCGATGATCGCAGCCAGGTCCGACAGTCCCGAGACCGACGCCTTGCGAACGCCGGGCACGTCGCTTTCGAGCCCCTTCTTCAGCCGTGCCACGGCGGCCGCGGCAAGCGCGGCATCCTGCGGATGGATCTGGGCCCTGCCCCATGCGGCGATCGCGCCGAGGAAGTCATTCGGACCGGCCGCCGCCTTCTCGAGCGGGGCATCGGCGGCGGGAGAAGCGATGCTGCCGAGGGCGAACGCCGCGGCATTCCGGAGCAGTTCCTCGTCGCACTCGAGCGACTTCACGAGCTCCGGCACCGCCGCGGCGGCAGCCGGGCCGATCGCCGCGAGCGCGAGCGTCGCCTGCATGCGTTCGTCGAGTTCGCCCGCGGCCGCCAACTGGGCGAGCGGCTCCACGGCCGCCGCGGCCTCGGGGCCGATCTCCGCCAGGGCGACGGTGGCCCAATATCGCGACTTCGGCTCCTTGAGCGCCTCGAGCAGGAACGGCACGGCCGCGGCGTCCATGTCGCCGAGCGTGTGGAGGGCGGGCATCACGACCGCCGGTTCCGAGTCCGCAAGCTGGTCGCAGAAGAGCGGCGCGAGCTGGGCCGGATCGGGCACGAGCCGTTGGAGCGCATTCATCGCGGCCCGGCGGGCGCGGGGATCGGCGTGGACCGCGGTCTTCATCAGGGGCGCGACGGCCGCGGCATAGATCGCGGCATCCTGCGGCGGCGTGTCGGTGCGGCCGTCGTCCGCCTTCACCATGCCGATCGCCGCCGCCGCCTGAGTGACCACGATCGGATCGGCGTCTTCCAGAAGATCGACGAGGATCGGCACGGCCGAGATCGAATCCTCGCCGATGAGCCCCAGGGCCCGGGCGGCCCGCCACCGCGTGCGCGGTTCCGGATCACGCACCGCCACCAGCAGCTGGGGGAGTGCCGACTTCGCATTCTGTCCGAGGGCGGCAATGTGGTCGATGAGCTCGACGCGGGCATCCGGCGTGGCGGCGGCGAGCTTCGCGGCGAGTTCGGCGGCGTCCATGCCGGAGTGCGGATCGACGGCCGGCGTCGCGGACACCGGCGCCGCGGGGGCCGCTGCGGTGGCGACGGGCTTGGTCGCGGCCGGCGGCTTGGCACAGCCGGCGATCACCGCGATGACGCACGAAGTGGCAGCCCATGTGAATGAGACGGCAGGCATGAAACGCCCCATGAATCGATGCTCCGAAAAGGCCGGTTATGCCGGGGGCACGGCGGCTGCGTCCGGCGGCACCCGCCGCTCGGCTCGTCGCCGTCTCCAGACTCCGGAAGTATACTTCCGCTGCCGTGGCACGCGGGACCGTCCTGCGCCCGGCAGGTTTTCCGTTGCCCCGAGGTGACCATGTCCCGCCCGCGGCCCGCTCCCCGTTCAGTTCCCGCGTCCGCCCTTGCCCTGCGCGGCAGCCGGACGACCACCGCAGCCCGGATTCTGACCCTGGCCGGGATCGCCGCCGTGGCGATCGGCGGCGCGGCCGATGCCCAGTGGGGGGGCGGCTGGGGCTTCAACCGCGGCGGCTATGCCTCGACGGCCCAGCAGGCCGCGGACTATGGCATGTCGGAGGTGCTGCGGGCCCAGGGCACGAAAAACGTGCTCGACGCCCAGGCCGCGAAGGGCTGGGAGGAGGCAAAGACGCTCGAGATCCAAAACAAGCTGCGGTGGACGGAAACCTACTTCGAGATGCGGAAGATCAACAAGGAGGCCCGAGCCGCGGAGGCCGGCCCGCCGGTCACGCAGGAGCAGGCGATCCGCATGGCGAAGATGGCCGCACCGGCCCGTCTGGGCTCGACCAAGCTCGATCCTGTCACCGGCCACATCGCCTATCCGATGGTCCTGACGCAGGACGTGTACAAGCCGTATCGCGACCGCCTCGACCACCTGTTCGCCGAGCGGGCCGCTTCCGGCGGCAGCATGCGATACGAGCAGTTTCAGGACGTCCAGATGACGGTGTCGCAGTTCATCGATGCGCTGACGAAGCGGGTTGACGACTATCCGGCAGGCGACTTCGGCGCCGCCCGCACCTTCCTCGACAGCCTCGCCCACGAGGCCCGGATGCCTGCGGGCTGATTCTACGAGCGGAGCCGCAGCAGCAGCGGGAGGGCGGCGAGCCGGATCATGCTCGAGCCGATGAACACGGCCGCATAGGCGGCGTGGCCGCTGCCGAGCCACCGCAGGAGCAGGCCGCCGCAGCAGCCCCCCGCCACCGTCGCCACCGCGAGCCCGACGTTGTAGATCGTCACGGTCGCGGTTCGCTCGCGATCGTCCACGGCCTCGAAGAAGAGCAGCGAGACAGCGAGTTCGTAGGCCGCCCAGCAGCCGCCTGCGATCACCTGCACCGTGACGAGGTAGCCAAGATTCACCGACGGCAGCCAGAGCAGGGAGAGTGGCGTGATCGCCACCGTCGCCCAGCCGATCAGGCGAACGGCGCCGATCTTCGAGGCCAGCCGACCGAGCAGCGGCGACACCACCGCCTTCGCGAGAAAGCTCGCGGCCATCACGAGCATGAAGGCGTGGTAGGAGAAGCCGAGTTCGCGGAGCATGTAGGGGGTGAAGTAGGGTCCGGCGAACTGGGCGCCGAACACGAAGCTCCACAGCAACGAGACGACCGCGCCCGACGGCGATGCGAGCATTCCCCGGGCCACGGTGGCCAGCCCGAGCGAGTGGCCCTGCTCCGCCTCGCCCGCGCCGCGGCGGCGTGGCGGCGCCGGCTCGCTGCAGACCGCGAGTAGCGCCGTGGAGACGAGCCGGCTCGCACCGGCCAGGGCGAAGATCACGGCGAAGGCCGTCGGCACCTGCCCGCGGTACTCGCCCCACTGGAGCACCAGGCCACCGATCACGAATCCGACGCAGGTGGCGAACTGGCCCAGGCGGCCCCGCTGGGCGAAGAACGACGTCCGCACCGCCACGGGAATGAGCGTGCCGATCCAGGCATTCCAGGCCGGCGCGCCGGCCAGGCCCGCCCCCCAATAGACGCTCGCCGCGGCGAGGAGTTCCCAGAGCTCCGCATGGCCGCGGATCGCCCACCAGATCAAGGGCACGAAGCTCAACGACTGGAGCGTCGTGCAGGCGACGACCCAGCCGCGGTTCGTGCCCAGCCGGGCCACGCCCTTCGGGGTCACGAGCTGGAGCACCGCACCGCAGAGCAGCGGCACCGTCGCCGTGAGCCCTGCCGCCACCGGGCCCAGCCCCAACGCCAACGCGAAGGCCGGAATGTAGGTCTCGCCAAAGCCCACCATCAGGCTGTAGGCGGCGCTGTCCGCGGTCGAGACGAGAACGTCGCGGCGGAGGGAATGGAGGGAGGCCGGAATCCAAGCACCTGTCTATACTTCGCGGTCTCATAGTTTAGACAGCTTTCTTCCGCCATGCAGCGATTTCCCGTCACCGTCCACACAGAAGAGCAGCGTTCATGAAGGCATTGGTCACCGGCGCGACAGGCTTCGTAGGTCCTCGTCTGCTGCGGCTGCTCGACAAGCCGGTCGTCGTGTCCCGCAATCCCGATCGTGCCCGACAGTCGATCGGACACCTCGCCGGCCGCATCGTTCGCTGGGATCCGCTGGAGGGGCCGCCCCCGCCGGAAGCCTTCGAGGGCATCGACGTCGTCTACCATCTGGCAGGTGAGTCGGTGGCCGGCGCCCGCTGGACGGCGGCGCAGAAGGCGCGGATCCGCGACAGCCGCGTCGTCGGCACGCGACACCTCGTGCAGGGGATCGCCCAGGCCGCCGTGAAGCCAGCCACGCTGGTATCGGCCTCGGCCGTGGGCTACTACGGCAGCCGCGGCGACGAGGAGCTCACCGAGTCGGCCCCGCCGGCCGATGATTTCCTCGCGCGGGTGTGCGTTGAGTGGGAGCGGGAGGCACTGGCCGCGGCCGACCTGGGCGTGCGCGTGGTCACCCCCCGCACCGGCATCGTGCTCGGCTCCGGATCGGGCGGCGCCCTCGCCAAGATGCTCACGCCCTTCAAGCTGGGGGCCGGCGGGCCGCTCGGCAACGGCCGGCAGTGGATGCCCTGGGTGCACGTGGCCGACCTCGCGCGGCTCTATGTCCATGCGGCAGATCACGGCGAGATTCGCGGGGCCATGAACGCCGTCGCACCGCAGCCTGTCCGCAACTCCGAGTTCACGAAGGCGCTGGCCCGGCAGCTGCATCGGCCGGCCTTCATGCCGGCCCCCTACCTCGGCCTGCGGCTCGTGTTCGGCGAGTTCGCGCAGGTGCTCTTCGCCTCGCAGCGGGTGATCCCGAGGGTGGCGATCGACACGGGCTTCACCTTCCAATACCCCGACATCACGTCGGCGCTGCGGGAGATCCTGGCGACGGCCGCGTGACCGCCCGGGAAAGTCGGTCTCGGATCGCCCGCCAGGCCTCCGTGTCGGGCAGCGGATCGACGACGATTCGCCCGAGTTCCCGCTGGTCGAGGGCGTGGAGCGTGGCGTAGAGCAGCCGGGCATAGTCGGTGGGGGCTTCGGGCATCGGCACGATCACGAGTTCCCGGGCGGTGGCCAGCCGCCGCACGAGCGGCTCGGCAGCGGCTCGCGTCAGCCAGCCGACCCGGGCGCCGGAATCGAGGAGTGCGGCCACCCGAGCCGCCGGATCGGCGGGCATGTCGAGCGGCGTCCGCGGTGCGTAATGCTTCGGCTGCAGGCCGGGCGAACGCAGGGGCGCGGTGCCGACGACGACATCGTCCGGCCATACGACCGGGCCGCCGACCACGGCCGCCAGTCGCTCGCGATCCAGAGGACCGGGCCGCAGGATCCGCGGCGGATCGGACGTGCAATCGACGACGGTCGATTCGATGCCCTGGCCGCATGGGCCGCCGTCGAGGATCAGATCGACACGGCTGCCGAGGCTCGCCAGCACGTGGGCGGCCGTCGTGGGCGACACCGCTTCCGAGCGATTGGCACTCGGCGCAGCCAGTGGCCGGCCCACCTTCTCGATCAGTCGGCGGGCGAGGCGATGGTCGGGACAACGGAGGGCGACGGTCGGTCCGCCGGCCGTGATGCCATCGGGAATCGAGGGCCCGCGAGGCACGACCACCGTCACCGGCCCGGGCCACAGAGTCGTGGCGATTGCATCGGCAGCCCGCGGCCAGCTCCCTGCAAGCCCGCGGGCCATCGCCACGTCGCTCACGTGCACGATCAGCGGGTTGGAGGCCGGCCGCCCTTTCGCGCGGAAGATGCCCCCAACCGCATCCGGATCGAGGGCGTCGGCCGCCAGGCCGTAGACGGTTTCGGTCGGGATCGCGACGAGCCCGCCATTCCGAAGGATGCCGGCGGCGCGGTCGAGCGCGGCCTCCGTGTCGGCCGGCGGGCTGGCGGCGGCCTCGGGCCACTGAATCTTCAGGACGTCGGGAAGCGGGCGGGCCATGCGGTCAGGTTGCATCGCCGGGCAGGCCGGAGCAAGATGCAGCGGGGAAGCGGGCCGATGGCCGCGTTTCCGAACGTCCGCGTCGTCCCTCGTCACCCGGTGGTGCCCCAGTGCCAGCGTCAGCCTCGCCCGCCCCGCTCGTCGGCGTCGTGATGGGAAGCCGATCCGACTGGGCCACGCTCCAGCGGGCCGCGGCGGTGCTCGACCAGTTCGGCGTGCCGCATGCCGCCGAGGTGGTGTCGGCGCATCGCACGCCCGAGAAGCTGGCCGCGTATGCCACGTCGGCCGCCGACCGGGGGCTGAAGGTGATCATCGCCGGCGCCGGCGGCGCGGCCCACCTGCCCGGCATGCTCGCCGCCCAAACCCATCTGCCCGTGCTCGGTGTGCCCGTCGAATCGGCCGTGCTCCGGGGGGTCGATTCCCTGCTCTCGATCGTGCAAATGCCCGCCGGCATTCCCGTGGGCACGCTCGCCATCGGCCCCGCCGGCGCGACCAACGCGGCACTCCTCGCCGTGGCGATCCTCGCGCTCGAGGATCCGGCGCTCCGCGGCCGGCTCCTCGCCTACCGGGCGGAGCAGACGGCCCGCGTGCTGCGGGAGGATCTCAACGGCGAGTCGAGTGCCTGGTCCGAACGGCCGTCGGAGCGGTAAGACGTGCCGCAGTCCTCCGTACCGCCGATCCTGCCCGGCGCCACGCTCGGCATCCTCGGCGGCGGCCAGCTCGGCGCGATGTTCGCCCAGGCCGCCAGGCGAATGGGCTACCGGGTCGAGTCGATCAGCGACGTGGCCGACTGCCCGGCCGCCCGATTCTGCGATCGCGTGCACGTGGGCGACTACGCCGACGCCGAGTGGCTGGCGGCCGTGGCGAAGTCGCTGGCCGTGGTGACGTTCGAGTTCGAGAACGTGCCGGCCGCGGCGGCCCGGGCGCTCGCCGCCTCCGCCGTGCCCGTGCGGCCACATCCCGACGTGCTCTTCATCACCCAGGACCGGGCCCGCGAGAAGGCGTTCCTCACGGAACACGGCTTCGCCTGCGCGCCGCACCGAGCCGTCCGGAGCCGGGAGGAATTGCATGCGGCCGTCGCCGACCTCGGTCTGCCGGCCGTCGTGAAGACGGCGGCCTTCGGCTACGACGGAAAGGGGCAGCGGAAGCTCACGTCTGCGGCCGACATCGACCCGGCCTGGGAGGTGCTCGGCACCGGGCCAAACGGGCCACAGGAACTGGTGCTCGAGGCCTGGATCGATTTCGACTGCGAGATCTCCGTCGTCGCCGCCCGCGGCGTCGATGGCGTCACGACGGCCTTCGCCCCGTCGCGCAACGCCCATGCCCACCATATTCTCGACGTGTCGAGCGTGCCCGCGGGACTGCCGGAACAGGTGCTCGCCGCGGCCGTCGATACCACCCGCCGGATCCTCGCCGCCCTCGACGTGGTCGGGGTGGCCTGCGTGGAATATTTCGTCACCCGTTCGGGCGAGGTGCTCGTCAACGAGATCGCGCCGCGGACGCACAATTCAGGGCACCTCACGATCGAGGCCTGCGAGACGAGCCAGTTCGCCCAGCAGGTGCGGGCGATCTGCGGCCTTCCGCTCGGCTCCACGCGGCAGGTCGCCCCGGCTGCGATGGCCAACCTGCTCGGCGAGTGCTGGGAGCATGGCGAGCCCGACTGGAAGTCGGCCCTCGGTGTGCCCGGCGTGAATCTCCACCTCTACGGGAAATCGGAGGCCCGGCCCGGCCGCAAGATGGGCCATCTCACCGCCCTCGCCGACACGGTCGAAGAGGCCGTCGCCCGCGTCACCCGCGGCCGCGCGCTACTGCGGCGCAAGTGAGCGGCCGCGCCACGACGTCTCGAGGCCGAGCGCGCGGCGAACGAGGGCCCACCACTGGATCGCGAGAAAGACGGCGACGCCCAGCGGATGCGCGATCGCGCTGGCCCAGCTCTGACGAAACCGCGGTGCCTCGAGCAGCCGCGGCAGAAATGAAAGCCCAGTGGCCGACACCGCGCAGGCGATCCCCCACCCTGGCCAGCCCCGCCAGCCGGTGGCGAGTCCGACCACGACGAGCCCGACGGGCAGGATCTGGCCGCCGGCCAACAGCAGCGTGAACGGGATGATCGTGGCGGGACTGCCGATGCCCTCGGTGGCGTTCTTGCCGAGCCCGCGCCAGACGTCGATGCTCCGGGTGTACATCCGGCAGGCCGCGATGTCGCTGGCGTCGAAGACGTCGGTCTTCAGACCCACATGGCGATAGGCCCGCGGCAGCTTGATGCCATCGTGGAGCGAGGCGCGAATGGCGGCGTGGCCGCCGGATCGCTCGTAATCGGCCCGGCGGGTGACGAAGAACTGGCCGCAGCCGGCAGCGAGTCCTGGAGAGTTGTCGCGGCGGGCGCGGGCCAGCGGCAGGAATCCGAGCAGAATGAACTGAATGAGTGGCAGCAGCAGCCACTCGAGCGGGGAGCCGGTGAGCTGCCGCGGGAAGCCGCCGGCGAGCGCCGCACCGGAGGCGTCGAGAAAGGCGACGGCCCGGGCGACCGCATCCGGTGTCGGCGAGACGTCGACGTCGAGAAACACCCACGTGTCGTGCCGTGCGGCCTGGGCAAGTTGCCAGCAGGCATGCTGCTTGCCGCACCAGCCCGCGGGCAGCGGCCGGCCCTGGACGAGCCGCACGCGGGGATCGGCGGCGGCGATCGTGAACGAGATCGCCGCGGTGTCGTCGCGGCTGTCATCGTCGAGGATCACCAGCTCGAGATCGACGCCGATGCTCGCGAGCACGTCGCGACAGAGCCGGCCGATCGCAGCCTCCTCATTGCGGGCCGGCACGAGCACCGACACGGCCGACGCCGGCGTGGATCCCGTCGGCTGCGGCGTGCGGGCAAAGGCCCGGAGGTTGGCCAGCGTAAGTAGCGCGGGGATTGCGGCCAGCGCCGCGGCGACCGCGGCGAGGATGCCGATCGCGAGCGGGCTCATGAGTCGCTCCCGCCGTGCGCCGCGTCGAAGCGCTCGCCACGGAACCAGGCCCGCACACGACGCACGCCGTCGTAGACGACACCCACGCCCACGCGGCCCGCGAGAAGCGTGCGGAAGGCCGTCGGATCCCGCCGTCGCGCCGCAGCGGCGAGCCGATCCTGGGCGGCCTCCAGTTCCCGAGCCAAGATCGCAGTCCATTCGTCGGCCGAACGGCTCGGTCCGTCTGCGGGCCGCAGCACCGGGCCGAAGGCCACGAGCGCCTCGGGAAACCGCTCGTTCCAAAACGGATACTCGACCGCCATCGGCACGACCACGCCCCCGCTCGCCGCGGCCACGGCATGGCCGACGCCCGGCCTGATTTCGACCGGCCGGTCCCGCGGATCGGCGAATTCTCCCTGGGCCGTCGTCCAGAAGATGACGTCGCTCCGTCGCAGCGCAGCCCGCGCCATCCGCAGAAACCGGGCCGAGCCCCGCCACGTGCCCGGCTCGATGCCGATGAACCCGATGCGTTCGAGAAACCGATATTTGCCCAAGGCCCGGGCGTCGATCGGCCCGTAGCTCATGCGGTCGGGATAGAGTACCTCGCCCACGAACAAAAAGATCAGCGGATCCCACCAGCCAGGATGATTCGTGTAGATCAGGACCGGCTCACCACGGAGATCGGGCACCCCACCCCCCTCGCCTTCCTTCAACATCCGCACCGCATGAAAGTGCCGCCGCAGGTAGCGGCGCACGTAGAACATGAACCAGCCGTTGAGCCACCGGGAGAACGGCGGCAGGTCCGCATCTCTCCCTGCATCGGCTGGATCGCGATTCACGCTGGTCATTGATTGCTGCTCAGGAAACGGTCTCTCGAAGATCGTATCCGGAGTGCAGGTAGCCCGTCACGGAATGACGGGCCTACGGTTGCGAACCAAACCGCCGTGAGGGGCTGCCCATGCCCCGAGAGCCGGCGTATGCCGTCGAGCGCAGCCAGGATGGCGGAGCGAAGGCGGCATCCGAGCGAGCGAAGGGCATGGATGCCCGCAGCGAGCGTCCTGCTCTCGGGGCATGGGCAGCCCCTCACGGCGGTTTGGTTCGCAACCGTAGGCCCGTCATTCCGTGACGGGCTCCCTGCACTCCGGATACGATCTTCGAGAGCCCGT
>JBJTIE010000221.1:0-9183 GCA_046094845.1 Planctomycetaceae bacterium
GAGGCCGCCTTCCGCGACCGCGTGGTGAGCCGATTCGCCGAGCGGATCGACACGGCCCTCGCCTTTCAGACGCTCGACCGCCTGCCGTCCGGGTTCACGCTGCCCGCCGGCCGTGAAAAGCCATGGGGCACGACGCACGCCATTCTCTGCGCCCGCGACGCCGTGACGACGCCGTTCGCCGTGATCAACGCCGACGACTTTTACGGCCGCGACTCCTTCGCCGTGCTCGCCCGTCGGCTCACGGGCCAGCCGGTCGATTCAACCGCCTACAGCATGGTGGGCTTCACGCTCAAGAACACGCTCTCCGATCACGGCACCGTCACCCGCGGCGTCTGCCGCACCGACGCCCGCGGCTTCCTCGCCGACATCCAGGAATTGAGCGGCGTGCGGCGGACGGCATCGGGCGTCGAATGCGCCGGGGACGACGGCCCGCTCGCGCTCACGGGAGACGAGCCGGTGTCGATGAACTTCTGGGGCTTCACGCCGCGGATCTTCCCGCAGCTCGACGCGGAGTTCCGGGGCTTTCTCGCGGCGCATGGCGGCGAGATGAAGAGCGAGTGCTACATCCCCACGACGGTCGGCAGCCTCGTGAAGCAGGGGCAGGCCACCTGCGAGGTGCTGCGGACGACGTCGCCGTGGTTCGGCGCGACCTACGCGGAGGACAAGCCCGTCGTGCAGGCGAGTCTCGCCACCCTCGTGCGGCAGGGCGAATACCCGGCCAGCCTCTGGGGGTGAAGGTTGAGGGCCCGTTGCGGAGCGACGGGCCTACGACACGACGTCGCGCCGCAGCCACCAGCCGGAGGCGAGCAGCGCGATGCCGCTCGACAGCAGATTGATGCCCACGATCGTGCCGAGGAACAGGCCGGCCTGCTCACGCGAGCTGACGAGCAGGAAGCCGCCGAGCAGCGCCGTCACGAAGCCGTCGACGAGCAGCCAGCCCCACGGGAAATCCCGCGGCACGGAGAACGCCGCCGCCAGCTTCGCCGCGGCCTCGAAGAGGATGACGATGCCGAGAAACGTGACGAGCGCATGAATGCCCTCGACCGGGATCGCGAGCATCGCGGTGCCGGCCACGATCGAGAGGGCGCCGCAGAGGAGCGTGAGCCAGAAGCCCCGCCATGTCCACGTGCCGAACGACATCCCCACCTGCGACACGCCCCCCGCGATGAGCGTCATGCCACAGACGGCATCGACGACGGTGGCGGCCGTCCAGGGAGCGGCGATCGCCAGGCCACCGAGCACGGCCAGCACGCCGCCGACGGCCAGCGACCATGTGGCGAGCCGGGAGAGGGGAAACCGATCGTCGTCGAATGAAGCAGGCATGCCGATGACCTCCACGGGAGCCGCGATTGTAGCGTGAACCCTATACTCCAAGGTGTCGGCTCGAATCGCGTCGGCACGTTTTCTCCCGTCGAGCCTTCCGATGGCATTCTGGCCGCTGCCCCACTCTCGTGCGCCGGAGCTCATGGACGATCCCGCCCTTCCGGCGGCCGACCATGTGGCGGCCCTCGGCGCCCTGGCGACGATCAACGCCGTGTCGCGAACGGCCGTGCACGTGGCCCGGGGCATCGAGGCGCTGCGGCCCGCCGCGGATGGCACGCTGACCGTCGTCGACGTCGCCTGCCGGGGCGGCGACGTGACCGTCGCCCTGGAGCGGCGGCTCACGACGGGCTTGGCCGGCCTGCGGCCGGCGGTCGTCGGCATCGACATCAGCCCGCGGGCGATCGAGCGGGCCGGGCGGCTGGCGGGGAAGCGGGCGAGCGGAGCGACGTTTCGGGCATGCGACGCCCTGCGCGACGGCTGCCCACCGTGCGACGTCGCCGTGAGCTCGCTCTTCCTTCATCACCTCGACGATGCCGAGGCGACCTCGCTCCTGCGGCACATGGCCGCGGCCGCCCGGCTGGGAATCGTGATCTCGGATCTGATCCGCAGCCGCATCGGGCTCGTGCTCGCCGTCGTCGGCACGACCGTGCTCTCGTCGTCGCGGGTGGCGCGGGTGGACGGGCCACTCTCGGTGCGGGCGGCACGCACGATCCCCGAGTACCGCCGGCTCGTGGCCGCGGCCGGCCTGACGACCGCGACCATCCGCCGCGTTTGGCCGGAACGTGCGGTGATCGTCTGGCGGCGCACCGGCGGCCCGGCGGAGGCCGCCACATGACGTCCACCGACGCCACGTTCTCGCTCGAGGCGGCCGCCGCGACCCGGTGGGATGTCGTGGTCATCGGCGCGGGACCGGCCGGCAGTTCGGCGGCGCTCCGCACGGCGCGGCACGGGCTTCGCGTGCTCGTGATCGACCGGGGCACGATGCCCCGCGGCAAGCTCTGCGGCTGCTGCCTCTCGACGGCTGCGGTGGGCGAACTTTCCAGGCTCGCCCTTGCCGCCGACCGCGGGCCGCTCGCCCGTGGCGTGCCGCTCCGGCGCATCAGCGTCGCGGCGGGCGGCCGCGTGGCCCCCATCGACGTCCGCGGAGGAGTGACGCTCTCCCGCGAGACGCTCGATGCCGACCTCCTGGCCGCGGCGATCGCCGCCGGCTGCCACTGGCTGCCACAGACGACCGCCCTCTCGATCGACGAGCAGCCCGGCCCGGCCGAGCCCTGGGTCGGCCTGGCGGTGCGGACGTCGCCCGATTCCCGCATGGCGCGGATCGAAGGCCGGCGTGTGCTCGTGGCGACGGGGCTCGGCGACCAGGTGCGGCTCGCCGGCGAGGCGTCGCCGAGCCGGTCCCGCACGGTCGCCCCGGGCAGCCGAATCGGCATCGGCGGCGTGCTGCCGGCGACGGCCGCGACGCTCCCGCCGGGCGAGCTGCTGATGGCGGTCGCGGCGACCGGCTACTGCGGCATCGTGCGGCTGGAGGACGGCCGGATCGACGTCGCCGCGGCGGTCGATCGCCACGAACTCGCCGTCATGCCCCCGGCCGCCGTCGTGCGGCGGATCGTCCGCGAGGCCTGCGGCTCGGGCGACGTCGCGGCGCTCGACGGGCTCGAGTCGGTGGTGATGCGGGCCACGCCGGCGCTCACCCGCTCCGCACCGCTCGTCGAAGGCACGCATCGCCTCGTGATGCGAGTCGGCGATGCGGCCGGCTACGTCGAGCCCTTCACCGGCGAGGGCATGGGCTGGGCGCTCGCCGCCGGCCGCCTCGCGGCGGAGGCCGTCGTCGATCGCGACCGCCACGCCCTGGCTCCCGCCGACGTCGCAGCCGACAGCTACGCGCGGGCGCATGCGCGGTACTTCGGCCCGCGACATGCCCGCTGCCAACGCGTGGCCACCGGGCTCCGGCTGCCACGGCTCGTGCGGCTCGCCGTGCGGGCGGCACGACTGGCCCCGTGGGCGGCGCGGCTCGCCGTCCCGGCCGTCACGGGAAGCCTGACTCTGGATCATGTCATGGATCGACCACCTGCAGGAGCTGCATCATGAGCCTCGCTCTTCTCGGCATCGGCACCGCCACGCCCCAGCGACAGATCGCACAGGTTGACGCGGCCACGCTTGCAGCCACTTTCGCCAACGCCGAGCCCGGCCACGAGCGGGCCCTGGCCGCGATCTACCGCCAGACACGAATCCGCACGCGGGGGTCGGTGCTGCTTGAGGATCCCGCCGGCGAGCCGTTCGCGCAGACGTTCTTTCCTCCTTCTGGCACCGACACCGGCGGCGGGCCGTCTACGGCCGCCCGCATGGCCCGCTATGCCACCGAGGCGGGACCGCTCGCTCTCGATGCCGCCCGCACGGCCATCGCTCGCAGCGGCATCGACCCCGCGGTCGTCACGCACCTCGTCACCTGTTCGTGCACCGGCTTCGCGAATCCGGGCGTCGATCTCGACATCGTCCGCGGGCTCGGGCTTCCCGCCGACGTGAGCCGCACGCACGTCGGCTTCATGGGCTGCCACGGGGCGTTCAACGCCCTGCAGGTGGGCGAAGCCTTCGCCGCCGCGCAGCCGAGCGCGGTCGTCCTCGTCGTCTGTGTCGAGCTCTGCAGCCTGCATTTTCAGTATGGGAGTCGCAGCGACGCCGTGGTGGCCAACAGCATCTTTGCCGACGGGGCGGCGGCCGTCGTCGGTGTCGGCGGCGATCATCCGCTGGCGGCCGACGCCGCCTGGGCACTTGCCCGCCAGTGGTCGCGGCTGCTGCCCGACTCCACGGGCGAGATGGGCTGGCTGATCGGCGACCACGGCTTCGAAATGTCGCTCTCGGCCCGCGTGCCGGGGATCATCAGCCGTGAGATCGCCGGACTCGTGACCGCGGCCCTCGCCGATGAGCAGCTGACGGCTGCCGACGTCGCCGCCTGGGCGGTGCATCCCGGTGGCCCGCGGGTGCTGGCGAACGTCCGCGACGCATTGGGGCTCGAGGACCACACACTCGCCGCGTCGCACGAAGTGCTCGCAGCGCACGGCAACATGTCGAGCGCGACGATCCTGTTCATCCTCGAACGGATGCTGCCCGAGGCCGATGGCCCCTGCCTGGCGATGGCCTTCGGCCCGGGGCTCACCGCGGAACTGGCGATCTTCAGGCGGATGGATGCGGCGACATGACGCTCGATCCTCCCACGCCGCCGACCACGACGGCCGACCGGGCCACCGCCCTCGAGTCGCTCCCCGTCGCGGAGGTGCTCGATGCGGCCGTCGCGGCCTCGCGATCCGGCGCGGTCGTCGTCACGGCCCCACCGGGATCGGGCAAGACGATGCTCGTGCCGGGGGCGGTCTGTGACGACATTGCACCGTCGGCGAAGCTCGTGCTCCTTCAGCCGCGGCGGCTCGCGGCCCGGTCGGTGGCCGGTCAGATCGCGAAGCTCCGCGGCTCGCCGGTCGGCGGCGAGGTCGGCTACCAGGTGCGGTTCGACACCCGGGTGGGCCGCGACACGCGGCTGGTCGTCGAAACGACCGGCATCATGCTCCGGCGGCTCGTCAATGACGTCGCCCTCACGGGCATCGACGCCGTCGTGCTCGACGAGTTTCACGAGCGGTCGCTGGAGATGGACCTGATCTTCGGCCTGCTCGTGCGGCTGCGGCAGACGCTCCGGCCCGATCTCCGGCTGATCGTGATGAGCGCCACGCTCGACACCGGCCCGGTGGCAGCAATGCTCGGTCCGTCGGCCGACCAGCCCTGCCCGGTGATCGCGGCCGATGGCCGGCTCCATCCGGTGGCCGTCCGCTTTCTCAAGCACGGCGACCGCCGTGAGCTGGTCGAGCAGGTCGTCACGGCGGTGCCCGAGGCACTGCGGGCGACGACGGGCCATGTGCTCGTCTTTCTGCCGGGCGTCGGCGAGATCCGGCAGTGCGAACGCGAGCTCGAGCCGCTGGTCGCGCGGCAGGGGCATGCCCTGCTGCCGCTCTTCGGCGACCTGCCGCCGGAGGAACAGGACCGCGTGCTCGCCGACGTCGGCCGCCGCAAGGTGATCCTCGCCACGAACGTCGCCGAGACGTCGCTCACGATTCCCGGGGTGACCGCGGTGATCGACTCCGGGCTCGCGAGGCAGAGCCGGCTCGCGCCGGCGACCGGGCTGCCCCGGCTGGAGCTCGTGCCGATCTCGAAGGCTGCGGCCGATCAGCGGGCGGGCCGGGCAGGCCGCACGGAGGCGGGCATCTGCTGGCGGCTGTGGGACGAGGCCTCCCATCAGCATCGGCCCGCGGCTGAAGTGCCGGAGGCGGTTCGTGGCGACCTCGCGGGGCCGCTCCTGCAGCTGCTCGCGCTCGGCGAGGCGGGCGATTTTCCGTGGCTCGATCAGCCACCGCCGCACGCGCTCGAGCGGGCGAGTCAGGTGCTGCTGCATCTGGGCGCGATCGAGCCCGTCGATTCCGCGGCTGCCGGCCGCGATCGGATCACGCCGCTGGGATCAGAGCTGGTGAAACTGCCGGCGCATCCGCGACTGGCGCGGCTGTTGCTCGCTGGCGCAGAGCATGGCGTGCTCCGCGAGGCCTCGATCGCGGCAGCGCTGCTCTCCGACCGGGATCCGTTCCGCACACCGCGGCGCACCGGAGGCCCGCGCGACCGGCAGACCGTGCGGACGCGGTCCGACATCGTGGACCGGATCGCGGCCTTGCAGGCCTTTCACGCGGGAGTGCGGATCGACGATCCCGCGTTCGACCCCCATCCAGCCGGCGCCCGCAACGTGCTCCGTGCGGCCGAGCAGCTCTTTCATCTGGTGGAGGCGCCGCGGGCAGCTCGGGCGGCCGACCCGGCCGAAGCCGTGATGCTCGCCTTGTTCGAGGCGTTTCCCGATCGGCTCGCGCGGCTGCGGCCGGGCACGCAGGATCGGGGCACGCTCGTCGGGGGCAGGGGAGTGCGGCTCGAATCGTCGCGAGTGCGCGGCGAGCCGCTCTTCCTGGCAATCGACGTGGACGACATCGGCGGCGAGGCGGGGGTGCGGCTGGCGTCGGCGGTGGAGCGGACCTGGCTCGACCGCGAGCCGCTCGCGACCGCCAACCTCCGCACGGCCGAGCGGCTGGTCTATTCCCCGGCGCGGCGGCAGGTGGAGGCCCGGCTGCAGACGACCTGGATCGACCTCGTGCTCGACGAGACGCCCATCACGATCCGCGACACGGCGGCCGCGGCGGCGCTGCTCGCGCGGGAGGCCGTGGTGCAAGGTGACCGCATCCTTCCCGGCCCCGACACGGCCGCCGGCAGCCTGCTCGCCCGGGCCCGCTGGCTGACGACGACGCTGCCCGACCTCGGGCTCCCGTCACTCGACGCCGCCGTGCTGGAGGACATCGTCGGCGGCCTCTGCCACGGCCTGCGGTCGCTCGACGAACTCGTGCGGGCCGACTGGATGGCTGCGATCCAGGGCCGACTCGGCTACGACCGGGTGGCGGAGATCGACCGGCTCGCACCCACGCACGCGGAACTGCCGAACGGCAGGCGGCTCAAGCTGTCGTATGACGCGGGCGGCCCGCCGATCCTGGCGGCGCGGATCCAGGAGCTGTTCGGCGTTCGCGAGACGCCGCGGGTGGCGGGAGGCCGCGTGCCGGTGCTGCTCCACCTGCTTGGCCCGAATCATCGGCCGCAGCAGGTCACGGCAGACCTCGCCGGCTTCTGGCAGAACACCTACCCGCAGGTGAAGAAGGAGCTGCGCCGCCGCTACCCGAAGCACGCCTGGCCCGACGACCCGCTCCAGCCACGCGGCACATAATTGCTGCGCGGTCAAGCCGAGCGTCGACACTTTTCAGCGGTTTTTCGCCGCCACACGACGGCCTGTGCCAGATCTCCCGCGACTGCGGGCCGCCGCTTCCAGATTCACAAATCGGCCGCCCTGGTGTCGATCCCTTCACCCGAAGCGTTCACGCGGACCGGCATCACGCCCCCGCCGGTCCGCCTCGTGTCGGTCTGACTCCAGTTCTTGTCTTGAATCCCCCCAGGAGCCCTCCCATGAAGCGCGTGTTGTTCGTGTTCGCGGTCGTCTCGACGATGGTCATCGGTTCGACGGCGTTTGCCTCGCAGGTCCGCAACGGTCAGTCGTCGGTCGGTGCCACCCGCAACGGCCCGGTCGCCAAGCTGATCGAACTCGAGCGCCGCAAGAACGAGTGGCTCCGTCAGAAGTTCGCCCGGTAGTTCGCGGCCGGCAGCGGCGGAGCGGTGCCTCACGGGGCGCAGCACCGTTACAATTCGAAAACCATGTCGCCGGGTCGGGTGGAAGCGCGTCGCGCCTCCACCCACCCGGCGGCGGCGTTTCCGCCTCGAGACGGAAGGCCGGCGACGTCAGGAACCGTAGACTGTCGGCATGACCCACGACACCCGATCCTGGCTGGAGGGCCTGCGGGCATTCGCCGTCGAGCATCGCGAGCGGAAGCCGCTCGCCGAGGCCGTGCCGAACAGCCCGTCCTGGAGCGCCGAGCGGGCCATCCTGGCCGCCGACCTGACCACGCGGCTCGCCACGCTCGCCGATCTGCGGGCCGCCCGCGCGGCTGCGGCATGCGGTCGTGCCGACGTCGATCCCGCCATCGTCGTCACGACCTCCCCCGTGGGCATCGGCGTCGTCGCCGATCTGCTCGCCTCACCGACGCACGGGCTCCAGCCGCTGGCCGTCGGGCTCGCAGCCGTCACCGAGCTCGAATACCGGCTCTGGTGCATCCGCCAGCCCGACGACTACCGGCTGCACGTCAATTGCTGGAGCTGGGTGAAGACGAGCGTGCCGGAGCAGCGGTGGCCGGAGTTCCCCCGCCATCCGCTCGGCCCCGGCGAGGTGTATTGGCTCCACCGCGCGGGCGCGGCCGGGGCCGGCGCCGCCGATGCCCGGCACTGCCATCTCTGGAAGTGGACCGGCCGCCACGCCGCACTGCTCCAGGCCTTCGTGCGCGAACAGACGGTGAGCCATCTGGCCACGGACGGCGCGAGCGGCGGTGCCGACGGAGCCGACCGAGATTGAGGTTTTTTCCGCCGCGGGCTACCGTGTCGGCGACCATTCCCCATCGGTGACAGGACGCATGAAACCCCGGATCCTTCTCACGACCACCTCCTTTCAAGACACCCCCGGCGAACACCACGCGAAGCTCGCCGCCACCGGCTGGGAGCTGGTCACGGCCCGCGGCCCGCTCTCCGAGGCCGACACGCTCGCGCTCGTCGGCGAGATCGACGGCTCCATCTGCGGCGACGACGCGATCACGCGGGCCGTGCTGGAGAAGGCGAGGCCCCGGCTCAAGGTGCTCTCGAAGTACGGCATCGGCGTCGACAAGATCGACGTCGCGAGCTGCACCGAGTTCGGCATCCCGCTCCTCTTCACCCCCGGCGTCAACCACACGACGGTCGCGGAGCATGCGTTCCTGCTGCTCCTGGCCCTGGAAAAAAACCTGCTCTTCCACACCGACTCGACCCGCGCCGGCGGCTGGAAGCGGCAGACGGGCCACGAGCTGCTCGATAAGACGATCGGCATCGTGGGCATGGGGCGGATCGGCAAGGAGGTGGCGACCCGGGCGCTGGCCTTCGGCATGAAGCCGATCGGCTACGACGTCTACTGGGACGAGGCCTTCGCCACCCGGCACGGCATTCCCCGCGCAGCCTCGCTCGACGACCTCTTTGCACAGGCCGATTACATCTCGCTCCACACGAACCTCACCCCCGAGACCCGCGACCTCGTGCGGGCCGAATCGATCGCCCGCATGAAGCCAGGTGTGATCATCATCAACTGCGCCCGGGGAGAGATCGTGAACACCGCCGACATGGCCGCGGCCGCTCGCGCAGGTGAATCCCGAGGTTCCGATC
>JBJTIE010000222.1:0-8469 GCA_046094845.1 Planctomycetaceae bacterium
CAGCGCCGAGATGGGCATTCTCATCATCACCCACCACGAGCAGCTGCTGGAACACAACATCCCGCTTCGCACGCACGTGATGCTCGGCGGCCGGATCGTCGAGTCGGGCGGTCCGGAGCTGGCGGCCGAACTCCACAAGAAGGGCTATGAGCGGATCCGCGCCGCCTATCCGGAGGCGGCGGCCGCCGAACGAAACCTGGAACGAGCGGCCGAGCCAGTCGGCGCCTAAGCACTGCCGACAACGCACACACACAGAGATCCGACACCCATGTCCACTGCCATCGAACCGTCCCCGACCCTCGCGATCGGTGAGATCAACAAGTACGACTTCCGCACCGATTCGCCTGCCGTGTTCAAGGCCCGGAAGGGAATCGACGCCGAGATCGTCTGCCAGATCTCCGAGATGAAGCGGGAGCCGGAGTGGATGCGCGACTTCCGGCTGAAGTCGCTCGAGATCTTCCACTCCAAACCGATGCCCAGCTGGGGCGGCCGGATCGGCGTCGACTTCCAGGACATCTACTACTACCTCAAGCCCGCCGAGCAGCAGGGCAAGACGTGGGAGGAGGTGCCCGACGCCATCAAGCAGACCTTCGACCGGCTCGGCATCCCCGAGGCCGAACGGAAGTTTCTCGCCGGCGTGAAGGCCCAGTTCGAGAGCGAAGTGGTCTACGGTTCGCTCCAGGAGGATCTCGCCAAGAAGGGCGTGATCTTCACCGACACCGACACCGCGATCCGCGAGCATTCCGACCTGCTGCGGGAGTATTTCGGAAAGATCATCCCCCCGACCGACAACAAGTTCGCCGCCCTCAACTCGGCGGTCTGGTCGGGCGGCTCGTTCATCTACGTGCCGAAGGGCGTGTCGATCGAGTTCCCGCTTCAGGCCTACTTCCGCATCAACGCCGAGAGCATGGGGCAGTTCGAGCGGACGCTGATCATCGTCGACGAGGGCGCCCACGTGCACTACGTCGAGGGCTGCACCGCCCCGATGTACTCGACGGAGAGCCTCCACTCGGCCGTCGTCGAGATCGTGGTCAAGAAGCACGGCCGCTGCCGCTACACCACGATCCAGAACTGGGCCAACAACATCTACAACCTCGTCACGAAGCGGGCCATGGCCTACGAGGGAGCGTTGATGGAGTGGATCGACGGCAACCTCGGCAGCCAGCTGACGATGAAGTATCCGGCCGTCTACATGATGGAGCCGGGCGCCCGCGGCGAGATTCTCTCGATCGCCTTCGCCTCGGCCGGCCAGCACCAGGACGCCGGGGCTAAGCTCGTCCATGCCGCCCCGCACACCAGCGGCCGGATCGTCTCCAAGAGCATCTCGAAGAACGGCGGCCGGGCCAGCTACCGCGGTCTCGTGAAGGTCGAGCCGGGAGCCCGCAAGAGCCGATCGAGCGTCGTCTGCGACGCGCTCATCCTCGACGACAAGAGCCGCAGCGACACCTACCCCTACATCGAGATCGAGGAGCAGGACGTCTCGATCGGCCACGAGGCGAGCGTGTCGAAGATCGGTGAGGAGCAGCTCTTCTACCTGATGAGCCGCGGCCTGACCGAGGCCGAGGCGAGCACGATGATCGTCGGCGGGTTCATCGAGCCGCTCGTGAAGGAGCTGCCGATGGAATACGCCGTCGAGATGAACAAGCTGATTCAGCTGCAGATGGAAGGCTCGGTGGGTTGACATCATGACGACCGCCGTCGCTCCCCCGCCTGCCGCCACGCCGTTCACCAGCGACCTGCTCGAGCTGATGCTCCGCGGCTCGGCGGCGCCCGAATGGTCCTCCGACCTCCGCCGTGAGGCCGTGGCTCGCCTCGCGGCCCTCGGGTTGCCCAGCCGGCGTGACGAGAACTGGATGCGGACCGACCTGCGGCTGTTCAAGCCGGCAGGCTGGACGTTCCGGCCGGCCCCGGCGGCCGACGCCCCCCTGCCCCAGGGCCTGCTCACTGCCGGATCCACGGCCCTCGCCGAGGACTTCGACGAATCCCCGGCCGAGGCGGCCCCGGCCGTGCTCGCCGGCCGGTTTGCGGCCCTCGACGGCCATGTCGTGGTGGATGAGATCGCACCCGAACTGGCTGCGCAGGGCGTTGTCTTCGGCTCGGCCGATCGGCTGCTGGCGGAGCGTCCAGACGCGTTCCGGCCCCACTGGTTCTCGGTGATCGACCCTGGCTGCGACTGGTTCGCCGCGCTGCATGCCGCATTTCATCGGGCCAGTGCGGTGCTCTACGTGCCGCCGCGGGTGCGCGTGACCACGCCGTTCCATGTGCTCTCCGCCCTCTCCGACGGCGGCCTCGACACGGGACACGTGCTCGTGGTGCTCGGCGACGGTGCCGAGGCCACCGTGCTCACGGAGACGGCCGGCGGCGGGGCCAGCGGCAACGGCGGCCTCCACTGCGGCGGCACCGAGATCGTCGTCGGCCAGTCGGCCTTTCTGCGGATGGTGAATCTCCAGAACTGGAACACCGGTGTCTGGCACTTCGCCCGGCAGAAGGCGGTCGTGCATGCGGGGGGCCGGCTGCAGTGGACGCTCGGCGCCCTCGGCAGCCGGCTCTCGCAGGTGGCCCAGGACGTCGCCCTCGTCGGCCGCAACGCCGACGCCCAGGTCAACGGCGTGATGTTCACCGAAGGCCGGCAGCAGCTCGTCTACAACACGCTACAGCATCACGAGGCCCCGGCTTGCAAGACCGACCTCCTCTACAAGGGCGCCCTGCAGGATCGCAGCCGGCTCGTGTGGCGAGGCATGATCAAGGTCGACAAGGCGGCCCAGAAGACCGACGGCTATCAGCGAAACGACAACCTGATGCTGTCGAAGGAATCGCGGGCCGACTCGATCCCGGGGCTGGAGATCGAGGCCGACGACGTGCGGTGCACCCACGGCGCGACCAGCGGCCGGGTGGATACCGACCAGATCTTCTACGCCCAGGCCCGCGGCCTCACGGCCGACGAGGCGGCGCGGCTCGTCGTGGCCGGCTTCTTTCAGCAGGTGTTCGACCGCATCACGATCGCCCCCGTCCGCGAGGCCCTGGCCCGTGCGATCGGGCAGCGAATCCGCCGAATCAGCTGAGGTGCCGCGACGCATGGCCGAATTCGTGAAAGTCGCCGACGCCTCGGAAGTCCCCGACCCGGGCAAGACGCTCGTCGAGGTCGATGGCGAGATGGTGGCCCTGTTCCACGTCGATGGGCAGTGGCATGCGATCGACGACGTCTGCACCCACGACGGAGGCCCGCTGGCCGACGGCGAACTCCGCAACCACACGATCTCCTGTCCGCGACACGGGGCGAAGTTCGACATCCGCACCGGGGCCGCGCTGACGATGCCGGCCATCCGGCCGACGCGTGCTCACGACGTCAAGGTCGAGGGCGACGCGGTCCTCGTGCGGCTGCGGAAGGATCCGAGTTCGACGGGCCCTACCGCCCACGGCCTCCCGATTCAGGCCACCGGATCGGCGGGCCCCGCAACGCCGGCCATGCCTGCCGCCGTCGCCCCCCCGCCGACGACATCTCCGGCGGCAGCTGGCCAGCCGCTCGGCGAGGATGCCGTTCGCGAACTGCTCAAGGACGTGAAGGATCCGGAACTGTTCGTCAACATCGTCGATCTTGGGCTCATCTACGGGGTGACACTCTCTCCGGCCGCTGATGCGGCCGGCAAACAGCACGTCGCGATCGACATGACGATGACGAGCCCGGCCTGCCCTGCCGGCCCGCAGCTCATCGGCGACACAAAGCGGGTGCTCGGCGCCCATCCCGACGTCTCGGCCGTCGAGGTGCGGATCGTCATGGATCCCCCCTGGACTCCCGACCGCATGACCGAAGCCGCCCGCGACCAGCTCGGGATCTTCTAACGCGGCCCCGTGCCCGTCACCGTAGTCCACATGCTCCGCATGTGGCCCCCGGTCTGAATACCGCAGACCCGCACTATCCCTCGGCGGGGCGACCTCCTGTAGACGGGGTTCGGGGCTGCCCATGCCCCTCACGAGTCCAATGAGGGGCGATTGAAACTATGCTCTCCGCATGCGGTTCCTCATCTACGAATACTGCTGCGCCGGCGGCGGCCTCGATGCGCTCGCTCCCGAAGGGCGGGCGATGCTGCAGGCCATCGTCGCCGATGCCGTGACAGGCGGCGGTCTCGAGGTCGCGGTGCTCGTTGCGGAAAACCTGTCGCTCTCGCTGCCGACCGGCGTGCGCGTGCTGCCCGTCGCCACAGGCCGTGAACTCGACACGCTCGTTGCCGCATCGACGGCCGCCGATGCGGTGCTGATCGTGGCCCCCGAGACCGACGGCATCCTCGCCTCTCGGGTCGCCGCCGTGCGAGCTGCAGGCGCGACCGTGCTCGCACCACCTCGAGCCTTCATCGAGATCGCGAGCGACAAGCAGGCCACGATCCAGGCGCTGGCGGCCGCTGGTGTGCCGGTGCCGGCCGGGCGGACACTCGCCGCCGGAGAACGATGGCCGGAGGCCTTCATCCGGCCTGCGGTCCGCAAGGCCCGCGACGGTACCGGAGGCGATGGCTTCGTCGTCGTGGACCGCGGCACCGCTCCGCCGCACCCCGTGCAGCAGCCGGTGCGGATCGAAGCCTTCGTCGCCGGCATGGCCGTGGGCGTGTCGTGCCTCTGCGGACCGCGCGGCGTGAATCCGCTCCCGCCGTTGCGACAGGTTTTCACGACAACGAGTTCTGCGGTCACATACGCTGGCGGCGAGCCGCTTTCCGATCGATTCCTCGCCGCACGCGCCGAGGCCTTGGCCCGGCGGGCGGTCGATGCTGTCTCGCGGGCGACAGGCGACGTGGCATCCGCCGCAGGCTGGATCGGAGTCGATCTGATCCTCGGCGAGCGGAGCGACGGCCGCGGCGACCGCGTGCTCGAGATCAACCCGCGGGTCACGACCTCGTTCGTGGGCCACGCGTCGGGCTTGAGCGGCGGCCTCGTGCGGGCGATGCTCGATGCCGCCGCCGGCCGGGAGCCGATGTTCCCGGGGGGCGATCGGTTGCCTCCGGGTTCCTTCAGGCTTTTCAGCGATGCCCGTGCCACACCAGACGGATCTCGTGGCGGTTGACGTCGGCGGCGCGAATCTCAAGGCCGCCGATGGCCGGGGATGGACGCGGACCGTCGCCTTTCCGCTGTGGCGGGAGTGGCAGCGGCTCCCGGAGGCTCTTGCCGCTCTCGTCGGCCCCGTCACGCCACGGCGGATCGTGGCCACGATGACCGGCGAGATCGCCGACTGCTACCCGTCGCGGGCGGCGGGAGTCTCACACATCGTCGATGCCCTCGTCGCCGCGGCGGCTGCGGTGCGGTGCGGCGACAGCCCCGGCATCTACCTGCTCGATGGCCGGATCGTCTCGGCTGACGCGGCGAAGGAGCACCCGTTGCACGCGGCGGCGAGCAACTGGCATGCCCTCTCCCGACTCGCTGCCGCCCACGCGCCAACCGATCGCTCGCTCCTGATCGACGTCGGCTCGACCACCGTCGACGTCGTGCCGATCATCGACGGCACGCCGGCACCGCGGGCCCACGACGACGCCGGCCGGCTGCTGGCCGGTGAGCTCATCTACACGGGTGTCGAGCGGACGCCGCTGGCGGCGGTCGTGCGGTGGCTGCCGCACCATGGCCTGCGACGCCCCGTCGCCGCCGAACGAGTCGCCGACTCCCGCGACGCCTGGCTGCTGCTCGGATCGCTGCCGGAGCGTCCCGATGCGACCGACACCGCCGACGGCGGCCCGGCGACCCGCGACGCCGCCCGGATTCGCCTGGCCCGGTCGCTGCTCCTTGAGCCGGATTCATTCACGCCGACCGACGCCGAAGCAGCGGCAGCGGCGTTCGCGGCCAGGCAGGCACGGCTCGTCGCGCGGGCCATCGGTCGCGTCGTCACGGGCTGTGGCTGGCGGCCGACGAGCCTGGTGATCGCGGGCCACGGCGAGCAACTCGCGCGGATGGCGATCGACCGGGCCTGCCTCGGTGGCCCACTCGTCTCACTGCCGGAGGTGCTCGGAGCCGACGTCTCGCGGGCGGCGCCCGCACATGCCCTCGCCCTCATCGCCCGGGGAGTGCTCGCGTGACCGCAGGCTGGACGACGGGCACGATTCGCAGGCGAGCGCATGCCGACGACCAGCGCCTGCTCGTCGCGAAGCTGGGGGGCAGCCTGCTCACACGGCCGCACTGGTCCGAGGATCTCGAGTTGCTCGTCGTCGCGCTTCGGCGACCGCTGCTCCTGGTCGTCGGCGGCGGAGCGGTGGTCGATGGCCTGCGGGCGATCGACACGGGAGTGCCGCAGCCCCCTGCCCTGATGCATCGGTTGGCGATCGAAGCGATGCGACTCACGGCGGCCATCGTCGCCGAATCACTTGCGTTGCCGGTCGTAAAGACCGCACATGACGCTCATGCGACGGCGATTCTCGACGTGGCCACGTGGCTCACGATCCAGCCCGTGCCCCTGCCTGAAGACTGGACGGTGACGAGTGATTCACTGGCCGCAGCGGTCGCCGCCACGGCCGATGCCGATCTGCTCCTGATCAAGAGCGCGCCGCCCCCCGCTGCGACGGCTGACCTCCGGGCACTGTCAGCTGCAGGCTGGGTCGATGCGGCATTCCCGACGGTTGCACACGGAGTGGCCGGGATCGAGTGGGCCGCAATCACCCCTGAAACGCCGCACACCAAACCGCCGTGAGGGGCTGCCCATGTCCCGAGAGCCGGCGTATGCCGCCGAGCGGAGGCAGGATGCCGGGAGCGAAGGCGGCATCGAGCGAGCGCAGGGCATGGATGCCCGAAGCGAGCGTCCGGCGACGGGGCATGGGCAGCCCCGAACTCTCACCACAGGGGGCGACCAGCGCAGAAATAGACGGGCCCGCGGTATTCGGACCGTGGGCCGCACACGGAGTGTGCGGACTACGGCGCGGAGTGTGCGGACGACGTGGCGAGGCTACGG
Source organism: Planctomycetaceae bacterium (assembly GCA_046094845.1). Classification (GTDB taxonomy): domain Bacteria; phylum Planctomycetota; class Planctomycetia; order Pirellulales; family UBA1268; genus QWPN01. Next base: position 6,917 of record JBJTIE010000222.1, read on the forward strand.
GAGGAAGTCGGTCTGGCACTGGCGGTCGAGCCGGCCGTCGAGCGTCGAGCCCGAGACGCTCGCGGACGCGGTGCCGCGGCCCGAATCGGGAAGCTTGTAGGTGATCTCGAACGCCTGCTGCCTTCCGGGCGGCACGTCGATCGCGTCGAAGAGCACCCGGCCGTCGTCCACTCGCACCCGGGCATCTCCGACGAGCCGGGCCCCACGCGGGAGGTCAACGGCGAGGTTCAGGGGACCGGAGGCCGCGGCCCCGTCGTTGAAGATCGTACACACGAGCGTGGTGGCATCGCCGACGCGGACGGGATCGTCGAGATCGGCGAGCGAGAGCCGGATGCCGGCCTCGGACGGCGTCCGCAGCCGCGGCCGGTCGGCCGTCTCGCGGATCTGCAGGCACTCGTGGTCGCCCACCACGCCACCGCCCGCCAGGCCGCTCAACTCGGCGCGAACGCAGGCCCGGATCGGGGGCGAATCGCGGAACGTGTTGGGGGGTGACTGGGCGCGGAGATTCACCTGCCGCTTCGTCTGGCCACCAGCCTCGATCGCCGGAAGGTTCCACGAGACACGGGAGCCGGAAATGCTGTAGCCGTCCGACGCCTCGAGCGGCACGAGGCCGTCGTCCCACGAGATGTCGAGCGTCATCGGCGCGGAGGGGGCGTTGCCGGTGTTCCGGATCGTGGCGACGTATTCCGTGACGCCACCGGAGAGGGCCTCGACCGGACCACTCAAATCGAGCGCGATGGAGGCAGCCGGCGGCGGTGCGAGCGGAGCCGTCGGCGTCACGCTGGCCGTGGCTGCCGGAAACGGCGCCGGCGCGGAGATCGGCGGCACGACCACCGACGGGGCGGGAGTGGCGACGGGCGGCGGAGTCAACGCCGGCGTCTGTGGCGCGGCGGCCGGCTGCTGGACGACCGCGGGCGCCGCGACGGCAGCCGACACCTGCACGCACTCCGTGGCTCCGCCGACGAACCGATGGGCCTGATCGAGGATCTCGACACGATGGCACTGCCGGCCCGGCTCGTCGAGCGTGAACTCGAGCGTCACCCGCCGCGCGGTCCCGGCCGCGAGATCGATCGTTCCCTTCTGCTCGATCGGGCTCTTCGATGCGTCGTGATGAAAGCCGGAGTCGAAGTAGTCGATGACCCGCAGTTTCTCGAGGTTGCGTCCCGAGCGGTTCACCAGTTCGACGTCGAACGACACCTTCTCGCCCACGCGGCCCACGAGCGGACCGCGGATGTTGACGAGCACGTCATCCTCCGCGCCGGCGAGGGAGGGAGCCACCACACAGGCCACGGCGACTGCCGCGCCGATCACGAATTCTCGAACCAGTCCGACCACGTCGCCCATGCTCCAGCCCTCGGTTCTCGCGACACCCCGCCGCGACGAGCGAAAAGGCTACCACGGGGGCGCGCCGGCCGTGAATCGCAGTCTTTCCCCAGAAGCCCAGGAGGGGTTGCCCACGCCCCGTCGCCGGACGCTCGCTACGAACATCCTGTTCTTCGCTCGCTCGTTGGGGGCTGCGCTTCGGCATCCTGCCTGCGATTGCCGCCAAACGC
>JBJTIE010000223.1:0-2561 GCA_046094845.1 Planctomycetaceae bacterium
GCGGCCGGGCCCGACCCAGTTGGCGGCTTTGTGTCTGGGCAGCACGTAACGGATGCGGGCGATCCGGCCGTCTGGGCCGCGGATCACGGAGAGTCGCTCGAGGGCGAAGGGGGGCCGGGCACAGTATCGGAGGAGATGTTCCAGACTCTGAAAATAGCTCGGCACATCACGATCGACGAGCGTGATCCGGACACTCGCATCTACTGAAAACCCGCTGTTCTCCCAGGCGAGCATGTCGGCGGCGGCCGCGGCGTCGAGCAGGCGAGCGAGCCTGAACCACCGGATCACGCGGCGACGCACCCGCTCTGCGAGCACGGCCAGATCGGCCTGGGTGATCGGTCGGGCTGGGATGAACGTCGGCGGGGCGTCACACCCTGCTTCGGCAGCAGCCGGCACGAAGACGCCGTCGGTGACGCAAGCATGCAGGTGAACATGGTGGTTGAGCGCCGAACCGAAGCGGTGCAGAAAGGAGATGCCGCCGAGTCGCGGGCGAGTGGAGGCGGGGGCGTCGGCGTCAATCGTTACGACTGCCGCAGCGCACAGCAGTCGCTCGATCTCGGCAAGAAAGATCTTCGTCAGGGCTGAGACGGCCGCAGGTCGGTCGGCGAGCATGCCCCGCAGTCGCTTCGGCACCGAAATCACCCACTGCCGTACGGGCACCGGTGGGATGACGTTATCGGCGAGATGCGCGGCCGTCTGTGCCATGTGCCTGCCGTTGCAGGACGGGCAGACGCCGCGGCCCTTGCAGGAGAATGCCACGACGAATCCCTGGCCGCAGCCGGTGCACAGCGCGCGGGCGAAGCCGAAGCAGAGCAGCCCGCACTCGAGATAGCCGCGGAACTCCTCCTCGACGTATGCCGGCACGGGCCGCTCGGCAGCTTCCCGCCACTCGAGCCAGCTCTCGAGGTTCTCGGAGATGATTTGGTGGAGCGGCGTCTTCTCGGGCCGGCGCCGCTCGTAACGGCGGTAAGCCGCGGGGCCTCCGTGTGGGCGGCGTCGGCTTCGCCCGGGAAACCCTGTGACCGCGGCGACCATGGGCAGACCGGCAGGTGGACGGCGGGAGTAAACGGCCGTACACTAGAACGCCCAACCCACACGCTCGCATTGGCCATCCGCTGGTTCGCCATCCGTTGTAGAACTATCCACTGTATCGCTATCCGCTCAGAAAACCGCTGAAGCAGGAAGGAAATCGAGTCTTGAAATACGCACTCGCCCTCTTGGTTGCTTGGTTACCAGCAACGGGGATCGTCTTCGCACAGGTCGCCCTCGATCTTGGATCGCGGAGGGAGCTCTTTGTCGATCGCTTCCTCATCGAAACGATGTCGGGGACCGAGCTCCGATTGCACGAGCCTCAATTGGCTCCACCGATCCCGGAGCCGGGAGATAACCTGGAATACGGAACGATCATTAGGGACGGTGATCTGTATCGACTCTACACGCGAGAAGGTCGCGGAGCGAGATTCGATGGAGATAGCAGCGAAGTCACTCGCTACTGCGAGAGCAGAGACGGGATCCATTGGACTCGGCCCAATCTCGGATTGCATGAAATCGATGGGACCAAAGAGAACAATGTCATTCTGCACGAGAAGAGCGTTTGCCATAATTTCTCTCCGTTCCTCGACACGCGTCCTGGCGTTCCGGCGGACGAGCGTTTCAAGGCTCTGGCCGGAGTGATCCATCGCAATCCCGGCGGGGGACTCATCGCGTTCGCGTCGGGCGATGGTATTCATTGGCGCACATTAAGCGACAAACCCGTCCTGACCCAAGGTGCATTCGATTCGCAAAACGTCTCCTTCTGGTCGGAGTCTGAGGGGAAGTATGTGGCTTATGTGCGGACGTTCACCGCTGGAGTCAGCACGGCTACCGAGTGGAGACTCGATGGACTGCGCAGCGTATCGCGGGCTACTTCAGACGATTTTCTTCATTGGACTGAACCGATACCACTGAATCCGAACTTCGCCGGCGAGCATCTCTACACCACGCTGACGCATCCCTACTTCCGTGCACCTCATCTCTATATCGCGATGCCGACCCGCTTTCATCCTCAACGGGGCGATAGCACCGATATTCTGTTTATGACCGCTCGCGGTGACAAACCCTTTGACCGGACTTTTCGCGAAGCCTTCATTCGACCTGGGCTCGATCCCAATCGATGGGGGAATCGATCTAACTACGCTGCCCTCAACGTGGTACCGACCGGTCCTAACGAGATGTCGATATACACCAGCCCTTTCCGTCGCTTCACGTTGCGAACCGATGGCTTTGCCTCGCTGCATGCAGGTGCGGATGTAGGTGAGATGCTTACCAAACCGTTGGTCTTCGCGGGCAAAGAGCTATCTTTGAACTACTCCACCAGCGCCGGGGGTTGTGTCAGACTGGAGATTCAGGATGAGCAGGGCAAGGCGTTACCCGGCTATTCACTGCACGATCATCGACCGTTGGTCGGCGATTCCATCGATGAGGTTTCTCTTTGGACTAAGAAAGAGGATCTCTCGTCTCTCGCGGGCAGGAAGGTTCGACTCCGATTTGTCCTGCAGGAGGCAGACGTATTCGCCCTGCAG
>JBJTIE010000224.1:0-2721 GCA_046094845.1 Planctomycetaceae bacterium
CCCAAATGCCCCGCCCCGGCCTCGGATCAGTGCGGCCCGGTCCGGGCTTGCCAGGTGGTGGACGGCCCGGCGGCGCGACGACTCTGCCCGGGAGTCTGCCTGGCATGAACACCCGCCCCAGCCCGGGCGGCCGGCCCTCGCTGGGCGGCACCACGAAGCCCTCATTTCCCAGGCCTGAGTTCCCTGGGGCCGGCGGTGGCCCTGGCAACCGGCCGGGCGGTGGAGGACTGGCCGACGGCAATCGCCCCGTCACGCTACCGGGAACGGTCGGCCCCGGAGGAGCGAACCGTCCCGGTATCGGCGGCAATCGTCCCGTCACGCTCCCCGGCGATCTGGCGAATCGCCCCAACCGCCCCGGCGGTCAGTGGAACGATCGGCCGGGCATCGGCGGCAATCGCCCCGGCATCGGTGACGGCAACACCTTCTGGAACAGCGGCAACACCTGGATCAACAACAACCACAACAACTTCACCAACGTCAACGTCGGCGGCTGGGGGTATCCGGGCTGGAACAACGGGGGCTGGAACGGAGGCCACTGGTGCAACAACTGGAACAACGGCTACGTCAATCCGCATTACGGCGGCTGGTACAACAGCTGCTGGAGCGGCAACTGGGGCGGCGGGTATGGCGGCGGCTGGTGGGCGCCGTTCGCGCTCGGCGCGGCAACATGGGGACTCGCCAGCACGGTGAGCAACTGGGGGCTGGGCTACGGTTGGATGGGCTATGGTTCCGGGGGCTATGTGAACCCCTATTACTCGTCGATCCCGGCGACCGTCGTGGCCTCGTCGCCCTACGACTACTCGCAGCCGGTCGTGGTCAATAATTACGTGACCAACGATGGCGATCTCACGAACTCGTCGGATGCCCAAGGGGGCGTGGGGGGCACGGCGTCGGCAACAGCGACGAGTGCATCCGATCCGATGGTCGATGATGCACTGAACGCGTTCAAGGCGGGTGACTACGCGGCCGCGCTCGCCGGCTTCGACAAGGCGCTGAAGCTCACTCCCAACGACTCCGTGATCCACGAGGTGCGGGCGCTGACGCTCTTCGCGCTGGGCCGCTATCCCGAGGCCGCGGCGACGCTCAACGCCGTGCTCGCCGTCGCGCCCGGCATGGACTGGACCACGATCAGCAATGTGTACGGCTCCGTCGACGCCTACACGCAGCATCTGCGAAAGCTCGAAGACTTCTGCAAGTCGCATCCCGGTGATGCCGCGGCCCACTTCGTGCTCGCCTACCACTACCTCGTCGGCGGTCACGCCGAGATGGCGGCCGAGGCGCTCAAGGTGGTGGTGGCCAAGCAGCCGGGCGACATGGTCGCCAAGCGACTGCTCGAGGCGCTCCAGCCGCCGACGCCGGCCGAGGCTCCGGCCCCCGCGCAGGCCGCGGCGACGCCCTCCCCCGCGGCGCCGGCCGCCCCCGAGACCGATCTCGTCGGCCGGTGGAAGGCGAGCGGCGGCGGCGACACAGTGGAACTCACCATCACGGCCGAATCGACCTTCACTTGGAAGTCGGCTCCGCAGGGCAAGCCGGCGGTCGAGCTCTCGGGCACGATCGAGACCGCGGCCGACGCCATCGCCCTGGTCAGCGAGAAGGCCGGCACGATGACCGGCCAGGTGAAGTCCCTCGGCGCCGATGCCTTCGAGTTCTCCCTCCCGGGAGCCCCGGCAGGCACGAAGCCGCTGCGGTTCGACCGCCAGAAGTGACGGTTGCCTCGCGCCGCGCCGCGAGGCTACGCTGCCTTTCCGTCGAGGCCGTCGCCTAGCCCCCGCTCGGGGGCGGCATGACCTCGTGCCCCACCGCAGCGATGCCATGGACCAGTTCCGCAGAATTCAGACCGGCAAGACGGGCAACGTGCACATGATCCTGTTCAAGGACAAGAAGATCCTTGACGACACCGTGCTCGACGAGATTCGCGCAGAGCTCGCCCAGCTGATCGGCAAGGCGTCGGGTCCCGACGTGCTGCTCGACTTCTCGAACGTCGAGTTCATGTCGAGCGCGATGCTTGGCCTGCTCGGCCAGCTGCACCGCAAGGTTTCGGCCGGCCACGGTCGGCTGAAGATGTGCGGCATCCGGCCGGAGATCTTCCAGGTGTTCAAGCTGACGAACCTCGACAAGCTGTTCAGCATCCACAAGGACGCCCCGGCGGCCTTGGCCACGTTCACCTGAAACCGGCGGCCCACGGCATGGACGTGCTCATCGCCGAGGACAGCCGCATGCAGGCGAAGTTCCTCGAGCGGAAGCTCACCGAGGCCGGTCACGCCGTGCGCTGGGCCGAGAACGGCTCCGACGCGCTCGGGCTGGCCCGACAGCGACGGCCCGACATCATCATCTCCGACATCGAGATGCCGGTGATGACCGGCTACGAGTTCTGCAAGGCGGCGAAGACCGATCCGGCCCTGCGGGGCGTGCCCTTCATCCTGCTCTCCACGCTCGCCGACCCGATCGACATCATCCGCGGGCTCGACGCTGGGGCTGACAATTACGTCACCAAGCCCTACGAGCCGGCGTTTCTGCTGTCGCGAATGAACGATCTGCTCGCCACCCCGCTCGGCGGCGACGAGGGAGCGGCCGACGCGACGCTCGAAGTCTCGCTCGCCGGCCAGCAGTTCCGCGTGCAGGCCGGGCGGCAGCAGGTGCTCAATCTGCTCGTGTCGACGTTCGAGAACGCCGTGGCCAAGAACCAGGAACTCGTCGTCGCCAACCAGCAGCTCGCCGCGG
>JBJTIE010000225.1:0-8120 GCA_046094845.1 Planctomycetaceae bacterium
GAGTACCACTCTGTGGCTACAGGGTTGGGGCCGCGCTCCCGCGCAGCGCTGTAGGTGCAGATTGGTAATCTGCACACGGTGACCGACCGGATGGCACAGGCAGCACAGAGTACCACTCTGTGGCTACAGGGTTGGGGCCGCGCTCCCGCGCAGCGCTGTAGGTGCAGATTGGTAATCTGCACACGGTGACCGACCGGATGGCACAGGCAGCACAGAGTACCACTCTGTGGCTACAGGGCTGGGGATGGCACAGAGTACCACTCTGTGGCTACAGGGCCGGTCGGACTCCTGCTACCTTGTTCGTGCCATGCACACCGCGCCGCACGCCGACTCCGCCGCCGTCGATCTCACGTCCGTGCCCAGCGCCGACCGCGATCGCGTCTGGCTGGAGACCGTCTACCGCGGCGACGACACGCCGCAGGCCACGATCCGCGCGATGCTCATGGGCGGGATCATCGGCGGCGTGATGAGCCTCTCGAACCTCTACATCGGACTCAAGACCGGCTGGGGTGTCGGCGTGGGCATCACCGCCTGCATCGTGAGCTACGCCGTCTGGCAGGCGTTCATGCGGCTCGGCCTGGCCCGCACCCAGATGACCATTCTCGAAAACAACTGCATGCAATCGACCGCGACGAGCGCCGGCGTCGCGACCGGCGGCACGATGGTCAGCGCGATCGCCGCCCACCTGATCATCTCCGGCGAGCACATTGCGTGGCCGGTGCTCACCGCCTGGACCGTCTTCCTCGCGATCCTGGGCGTGGCGATCACGGTGCCCATGAAGCGGCAGATGATCAATCGCGAGCAGCTCCGGTTTCCCTCGGGCGTGGCCGCGGCGGAGACGCTCCGCAGCCTCTATGCCGGCGGAGGTGGCGCCCTCGTGAAGGCCCGCAGCCTGTTCATCGCCCTCGTCGTCGGCGCGATCGTGAAGTGGCTGGTGGAGGGGCAGGGGGAGCTCGCGGCCGCGCCCGCCTGGCTGACGGCGCTGGCGATCCCGGCCGTCTGGCCGCTGCCATTTCTGATCGGCGGCCGACCCGCGGCGGCCTTCGGCCTCGTGCTCCCGATCGATCCGCAGATGATGGCGGCGGGGGCGATCATGGGCATGCGCACCGCCGTGTCGATGGCGATCGGCGCCGTCGTGCTGTTCGGGATCCTCGGCCCGTGGCTCGACGCCGCGGGAGTGTTTCCCGAGATGCATGCCGCCGGCGCCGTTGATGCGCCGGATGTCTCACCGGTGGCGATCCGCCGCTGGGGGCTGTGGACGGGATCGGGGATGATGGTGGCGGCCGGGCTGACGGCCTTCGCCTTCCAGTGGCGGAGCCTCGTGCACGCGTTGTCCGCCGCGCGGGGCCTGTTCGGCCGGCCGGCGGTCGCCCACGATCCGCTCGCCCGCATCGAGGTGCCCGCGAGCTGGTTCCTGGCCGGCACGCTGGTCGCCGGCACCGGCTGCGTCGTGATCATGCGGTACGAGTGGAACGTGCCCGTGGGGCTGGGGGTGGTCGCGGTGCTGCTGGCCTTCGTGCTCGCGATCGTGGCCTGCCGCACGACCGGCGAAACCGACATCACGCCGATCGGCGCGCTGGGCAAGGTCACGCAGCTGTTCTACGGCGTCGCGCTCCCGCAGCGCATGGATGCCAACCTGATGACCGCGGGCGTCACGGCCGGTGCCGCCGGGGCCGCCGCCGATCTGCTCATCGACCTCAAGAGCGGCTACCTGCTCGGGGCGAATGCCCGGCAGCAGACGCTGGCGCAGCTCGCCGGGATCCTGTTCGGCACGGTCGTCATCGTGCCGGCCTGGTATGTGCTCGTGCCCGATCCGTCGGTGATCTCCGGCGAGTCACCGCAGTTCACGGCCCCGGCGGCGACGGTCTGGGCCAGCGTGGCACAGGTGCTCTCCAAGGGGATCGACACGCTGCACCCCACCTGCCGCATGGGCATGATCGTGGGGGGCGTGCTCGGCATGGTCATCACGGTCGCCGAGCAGCTCGCCCCGCGGCGGATCGCCCGCTGGCTGCCGAGCGCGACGGGCCTCGGTCTCGCCTTCGTGATCGAGTTTCACGACAGCATCGGATTTCTCGTCGGGGCGATCGTCGCGGAGGTGATGACGCGGCTGTGGCCGGCGAAGGCGGAGACGTATGTCGTGCCGGTGAGCAGCGGGATCATCGCCGGCGAGGCGTTGATGGGCGTGGCGATCGCGTTCCTGATGGCCTTCGGCATCCTCGGGAATCACTGACGCCGCGCGGTGGAGCACAGAGTGGCACTCTGTGTCGGCCCCCGTGTAGCACGGAGTGGCACTCTGTGTGATCCGGTTGGCGGCCGTGTGCAGATTGCCAATCTGCACCTACAGCGGCCGGGGGCGGGTGTGGGCGGACGAAAACTCCCATGCAGCGGCCGTGGTACACAGTCCCGCCTTCACGGGATTCTGCTCGACGTAACACACCACGCGATCGAGGCTGACCTGCCCCCGCACGAGCCGGTCATACGACTCCGGCTGCCAGAACGTGCCACGGCGCCCCAACAGCCGGTTGCACTCCGCAGCAGTACGGCGTTTCAGCGACTGCAAAATCGCCTGTCGTGAACATCGGGAGCCCATCTCGTCATTGAGCGGTGCAAAGACGACATGGCAGTGGCTCGGCATCACGACGTAGGCCAGCAGGTCGTACGCGGTGCCATGCCGATACAGGAGCGCCTCCTGAACGATTGCAGCGAGGCGGCGATCCGCAAGCCAGCGGACCGCCGGCAAGCTGTCGAGCAACCGGTCGGTGGCGGCGAACGCGGCAGCCGAACAGCTGGCCCGCCAGCGGGCTGGCGTCTGCCCGGGCGGCGGATGCAGGGCTCGCGCTCGCCACTGCGCCGCGATCGCCACCGCGCCGCTCGCCGGCAGGCTCCCGGCAAGGCAAAACGTCACGAAGTACATGCCGCCCGGAACGTCGAGGTGAGGCAGGTTTCGCCGCCGAAAAAGGCCGTCCATGATGTCGTGGCTCCTGGGGGGAGGGTGTGCGCATGTATAGTATCAAGGATTCCGCAGGATCGCAAGCGGCCGCGGAGGCCCCCAGGCCTGTAGCCACAGAGTGGTACTCTGTGCAGTCCGGGTCAGTCTGCACCTGCTCGCTGCGGGGCCCATGCGGCGGTGAACCGCTCCCAGGCCGCGCGGCTGGCGGCTTCGTCGCCCGCGGCCTGCGCGAGCCGCGCGCGGTGGAAGGCGGCGCCCGCGAGAGGCAACCGCCGGTCTTCCGCCGAGCGATTCGCGAGCAGCGGATCATCGTCGGGCGGACACCGTGCGAGCACCGCGTCCACGAGGTCGGCCAGCCGCGGGCCGACGAACCACGGCGTGCCGCCGCCACGCACGCCGCGGTAGGTCCGCGGGGCGAGATACTCGATCAGCGGCATGTCGTCGGTGTTGATCCGCGCCGACGCGAAGAGGTCGCGGGCCGCCGTGAGGTTGCCGCAGTAGAAGAAGGGCATCGTGGCCGGATCGAACGGGAGCATGAGCCGGTCGAGGTCGCGGTGATCCGCGCCCGCGATCGCCTGCCGGCGGGCCTCCGTGCCGTCGCCTCCAACCGCGGGCAGCGGCCCGTCGCCCACGTGACCGGCGAGGGCCACCACATCCTCGCCCGGCTGAAACGTGCTCCGCCACAGCGACACCCGGTCGAACACGTCGAGCATCGTGCGGGCGATGATCGCAAACTCCGTTTCCGTGAGTTGGTAGAGCGGCAGCCACTGGAAGAACACGCCCCCCGGCTCGAGCCGGGCCCGCGCGGTCGCAAAGTGCTCGCGGGCATAGAGGCTGCCGGCCCCGCAGCGGTACGGCACGAACAGGTCGGCGTTGATCATGTCGTAGCGGTCGCGGGCGGCCGCGAGGTGATGCCTGCCGTCGGCGACGAGCACGGTGGCCCGGGGGTCGGTGAACAGGCCGCCGGTGAAGTCGATGCCGTCGAAGCCGGTCATGTACGTCCGCGCCGCCGTCACCACCTCCGGCACGAGCTCGCAGGCGACGACGCGCGACACGGCGGGGAACCGCCGGTCGAGGGCGCTGCCGGCCGTGATGCCCGTGCCGAGCCCGAGGACGAAGATGCTCCGCGTCGCGGGGTAGATCATGAGCGGGATGTCGGCCTGGAGCTGCTCCTGCATCCGGGCCCCGGTGGAGCCGAGGCCGTAGTGGGAGTTGAGGTCGATCCCGAGGCCGAAGGGATCGCGGGTCACGCTCACGGTGCAGTCGCTTCCTTCCCAGGTTTCGACGATCCGCTTGGGCAGGGCCCCGGGGTCGGTGCTCGTGATCGGCAGCCGCGCGGGATCGAGCAGGCCGACCGCCACGAGCAGGGCCGCGCCCGCCGCCACCCGCAGCCGGCGAGCGTGCACGGCCACGGCGAGGCCCGCCGCGAGGAACAGCACGGCGACGAGCTGCATCGACCGCCACATGCCGAACGCACCGAGCATGACGAAGCCGCCCGCGAGCGAGCCTGCGATCGCGCCGGCGGTGTTGAACGCGGAGAGCCTGCCGAGGCTCGCGGCCGGCGGGGCGGCGTGCCGTTCCTCCATCTTCAGCAGATACGGAAACACGATTCCCAGGAGCAACGCCGGCAGGCCGACGGCGAGGAGCCCGGTGCGAAACACGAGCGCCACGTAGGCGGGCCACGAGCCCGACGAGGCGACGATCCGCAACGAGTCGGTAAGCCACACGAAGACGAACGGCGTGACGGCCACGGCGAGGCCGCCGGCCAGGAGCACGGCCGTGAGCGTGGTGGCCGGCGGCAACTCCAGCCGGGCCAGCCGTCCGCTCGCCCCGGCCCCGCCGGCCAGGCAGAGGAGCACGATCACGAGGATCGCCGCGAACGTGTAGACGGAGTTTTCGAGCACCTGGGAGAACATCCGGGTCCAGAGCACCTGGAGCGCGAGGGCGCCGAAGCCGGAGAGAAAGGCGAGCGTCGTGGTGGCGGCCGTGCCGAGCGCCGGCGGCGCGGTGGTGGCGGCGGAGGCTGGGCGACGCCGGCTGGCGTCAGTGCGGCGGTGGCGGCGGCGCGGGCCGATCGCGGCGGGCACGACCGGTTCCGGCTGCCGATCCTGCGGCGGCGTGAGGGCCGCCTCGGCCTGCCGTGGCAGCAGGAGGACGACGGCCGCGACGGTGGCCGAGACCGCGATCGCGAGCAGCCGCGTGCCGCGAAAGCCGAGCGTGAGGGGCAGGTGGAAGCCGGCGGCATAGGCACCGAGGGCGGCGCCGAGCGTGTTGACCCCGTAGAGCAGGGCGGCGGTCGTACCGAGCGTGGCCCGGTCGCGAACGACATGCTGCCCCATGGCCGGGATCGTGCCCCCCATGAAGAACGCGGGCGGCATCACGACGGCGGCCGCGATCGCGATGTTCGCCGCGTCGAGCCACGGACCTGGGCCGACCGCCTGATAGATCGTGGGGTAGGCCGCGCGGCAGGCGTGCAGCAGCCCGAAGCACACGGCAGCCGCCGCGGCGATGCCCGCCTCCAGCCAGCCGTAGAGTCGGAGCGGATCGCCGTCGGCGGCGGCCCGCCCGCCCCAGAACCAGCTCCCGGCGGCGAGTCCCGCGAAGAAGGCGGCGAGTGTCGCGGCCGCGGCGTGGGAGGTGCTGCCAAAGAGCAGGCCCATCTGCTGCATCCACGACACCTCGTAGACGAGGCCGGCGAAGCCGGAGAGGAAGACGAACAGGTGCGGCATGCGGCGAGAATACCCGTTCGGGTGGCGGCCGTGTGCAGATTGCCACTCTGCACCTACACGCGGCGCGGTGTAGCACAGAGTGGCACTCTGTGAATCCGGCCGGCGGCCCCGTTCGGCCACCGCCGTACCATTCGGCGGTGCCGCCGAGTGCAGATTGCCAATCTGCACCTACAGCGCTGCGCGGTGTAGCACAGAGTGGCACTCTGTGAATCCGGCGGTGCCGCCGTGTGCAGGCTGCCAGTCTACACCTACAGCGCTCCGCGGAGGCGGTGCCGTGCGGTCAGCCCCGCCCGCCAGTAGCCGCAGAGTGGCACTCTGCGGAATGCGGGTGGCGACGCGGAGCGGTCAGCCCGCCGGCCGCCGCACGAGCTTCTGGAGCTCGGGCGTGAGGCTCGGCCACAGCCCGGGGTGCGCCTCGACGAGCCTGACGATGTCGGTGAAGTCCTTCGCCTGCTTGCTCTGGCGGCGGGTGGGCTCGGACCAGGCCTTCATTGTCCCGGCCAGGGTGTCGTTGAGCGAGGCCACGCGCATGAGGATGCCATGCACGTCGGCCGGCACCGCGCGCTCGGGGAACCCGCGGTAAAACTCCTCGGTCGAGAGCTGAACCGACACCGCCGACCGGCCCTTCAGGTTGACCGACCGGTCGAATCGCTCACTCGTAAACCCGGCGGCCTCGAGCAGCCCGACCGCCCGATCCACGGCGTCGAGCGCGATCACGAGATCGACGTCGCGGGTGACCATCTGCTCGGCCGCCCAGTGATTGACGGCCACGCCGCCGATGCAGCACCAGGGCACGTCGGCCCGTTCCAGGCAATCGACGAGCCGCATCACGTCGTCGGTGCCGCCCGACGTCTGCCAGTCGAAGAATTGTTTGCCGGTCATGGACAGCACCTGGCTGAAAACTCGTGTTATGAACCGAGTATAAGCGTCAAGCGGCGACGTCGTGTGGCCACCGCGGTGCCGTTCGGCCCGCCACCGTGTGCAGACTGCCAGTCTGCACCTACGGGCTGCGCGACTGCCGGCCCTGTAGCCGCAGAGTGGCACTCTGCGGAATGCGGGTGGCGACGCCGTGTGGTCGGCGTCAACGCTGCGCGGAGGCGCGGGTCTTTTCGTGGAGATACTCGGGGGCCATGTCCGCACCATTCGGCCAACACAGCGTGTGAAAGTCAGGGTGGACCTGGAGTTGCCGGAACAACGTCGGATTCTTCAGCGGCTCGAACAGCGCGCCGTGCAACTCGGGCTCGAGATCGACGTTGCCCTCCGTTCCGTCGGCGAACCGGAGGTGAACGACGTAGCCACCGGCAGGCGTGGCGGACACGACTCTGGGGATCATCCCGTCACTCCAGCGGATCGATCTTGTTCGCGGGCAGGCCGGCCTGAAGCAGCGTCCAGCCCGCGAGGAGTTCGTCGCGGTGCAGGTCCCGCCACTCGAGAACCAGCCGCATCGCCCTTCGAGGAAACCAGCCTCTGACGCTTCCCGATTCTATGTCAACGGTGACGTGATGGTCACCGTACACGGCATGGAAGTGTGGCGGCGGATGTTCACGCGGGAACATGCCGATCACGATGCCGAGAAATCGCGATATTTCGGGCACGAGAGTGATCCTCTGGGACGCGGCGTTGCGAGTGGCGATGCAATCGCTGCGAGAATGTGTACAGGCGTACATTTTTTGCGTCAAGGCTGAAATGCCGGTTCGCGCAGGCCCCGCCGTGCGTAGCCCGGGCGTTTCACGACCGGCATCGCCCCCTGTAGCCGCGGAGTGGCACTCTGCGGAATGCGGTGCGCCACGTCGTCCGGCCACCGCGGCATGGCGGCCATTTGCCGGCCGCTTGCGGGCGACGCTACCATCTCGGGAGGAGACGCCGCGATGATCGACATGCGTTCGCTCGTGGGTGACGAATGGGCCGAGTGGTATGCCCTGACTCCCGCCGAGCGGTTCGAGGAGTCTGCCCGGCTCTGGCAGACGTATCTCGCGCTGGGAGGTTCGCTTGACCCCGAGCCCGATTGTCAGAGTCCTTTTCACGATCCGCAGGAATGGCGTGCGCTCGCTGCTGATGGGCGGCCAGGCGTGCGTCTTGTACGGCGGGGCGGAGTTTAGCCGCGACACCGACATCCTCGCGGTGGCCGACGCCGACAACCTCACGCGGCTTCAGGCGGCGCGATCGACGTCCTGTCGCTGCCCGACCTGGTGACGGCGAAGAAGACGCAGCGCGACAAGGACTGGCCCATGATCGCACGGCTCGTCGAGGCCCACTACGCGGTGCACGCGGCCGCCCCCGACGCCGCGGCGGCCTGCCAGCGGCTGGAGCCTGTTCGTCCACTGCTCGCGGCGGCACGGGCTGGCGACCGCGGTCAACTGGCCGCCGCCCAGCGGGCGGAGGAGGACGCGGGGCGCGAGGCGGACCGCCGCGGTTGGGCGCCGCGCAAGCGCGAGCGCGAG
>JBJTIE010000226.1:0-10078 GCA_046094845.1 Planctomycetaceae bacterium
CGCCTTGTGACACAGCAGGGGGCCCACGGCATGGCCCCGCTCGACGGCCAGAGCAGCGGCGGCTGCTTCCAGCAGATCACCGGCAACATGGTCAGCGACCTGATGCTCGGCAAGGTCGCGATCTGCCGCAGCTGCGGCAGACTGCTGTACGTGCCCGAATCATCCCGCCCGGCGTGAGCCGCCCCGCGGCGCCCCGAGGCGATTCCGTTTCCCACGATTGGAGAGTGCAACCATGTCGGATCGTATTCCGATGACCCGCGCCGGCTACGACAAGCTCAAGGGTGAGGTCGATCAGATGGAGTCGGTCGAGATGCCGAAGCTCGCCGCCCGCGTCGCGGCCGCCCGCAGCGAGGGGGATTTGAGCGAGAATGCCGAGTATCACGGCGCCCGCGAGAGCCAGGGCATGCTGCAGGCGAAGATCAACCTCCTCCGCGACAAGCTGGCCCGGGCCGTGATCGTCGAGCGGGCCAAGGACGCCGGCGACGAGGTCGTGTTCGGGGCCACGATTCGTGTGAAGGACCTGAAGTTCGGTGACGAGGAGGAATACGTGCTCGTCGGCGCCGGCGAGGAGGATTTCGACTCCGGCCGGATCAACGTGGCCAGCCCGCTGGCCCAGGGCTTCCTCGGCCGCAAGGTGGGCGAGAAGGTCTCGATCGACGTCCCCGCCGGCACGCTGAAGTACGAGATTCTCGAAGTCCGCTTCGACTAAATACACGCGAAACATCGGCATCCTGCCGATTTTCGCTGAAGCGACGCGGCATCCTGCCGCGATCAATACACGCGAAACATCGGCATCCTGCCGCCTCGAGCAGGTAAGATTGGGATATGGAAACCGGGCCACGAACCGAGCTACCGGCGTTTCTTGGCCCACTCTTCTGGGATGTCGATCCGAGCGGCCTCGATGCAGAGATGCACCGCGACTTCGTGATCGGCCGGATTCTTTCGGCCGGCACGCTGGAGTCGATCCGCTGGGCTCGGAAACACTACGGCGACGATGCCCTTCGTGAGTGGATCATGCGGCACGAAGGCCGCCAGCTTTCCGGACCTCAGCTTCGCTTGTGGGAAACCGTGATCGGTCTGCCGGGTGAGCGCGTCAATGCCTGGCTGGCGAATGCGGAACGACGCATCTGGGAAGACAGAGCCGCATCGTGATCCATCCCGAAGTGCTGCCCGACGAGCAGGTCGCCTGCCTGCGGGGGCTCGCGCCCGCCGCCACAGGCTTGGGCTTTTACCTCGCCGGCGGCACGGCCGTGGCGCTCCATCTTGGTCATCGCCGGTCTGTTGATTTCGACTGGTTCGCCCCGCGGTTCCCGGGACAGCCCGTCGATCTGGCAGAATCACTCGCAGGCCATGGCATCGCGCTCGAGCCCACGGCGCTGGCCGAGCATACGGTGCATGGACGGATCGGCGGCGTGAAGGTGAGCTTCCTCGAGTTCCGGCCGCCGCTCCTGGAACCGCTCCTGGAATGGCCAGCCGTCGGCTGCAGGCTGGCTTCCTGCGCAGATCTCGCGGCCATGAAACTTCTGGCCGTCGCCCAACGCGGAACGAAGAAAGACTTCATCGACGTTCACGCCCTGAGTCGGCGGCTGTCACTCGCACGCATGCTTGACTGCTATCAAAGACGGTTCGGCGTGACCGACACCAGCCGCATCCTCGCCGGCCTGTGCTTCTTCGACGATGCCGAGGCGGAGCCGATGCCGGTCATGCTCGTTCCGCTCGACTGGGAAACCGTCAAACGCGATCTGCGCGACATGGTTCGCCAAACGGTCAGGGATTAGCCTCGGCAGGGAAAACCGCCGAACGGGCCGGTTTCCACATCACATCCCGGCTCGAATCAGCCCAGCCCCTCGAAGAAGGCCGAGCCGATCCGCACGAGCGTGGCGCCTTCGAGGATCGCCTCGGCGAAGTCGCCGCTCATCCCCATCGAAAGCTCCCGCAGCGCTTCGCCGCCGGGCACGGCTCGGAGCTTGTCGCGGAGTTCGCGCAGCCGGGCAAACTCCCGCCGCGCCGCCGAGGCGTCGCCGTCTGGCACGCTCGCCATGCCCATCAGCCCGACCACCTCCACGTGGGGCATTCCGGCCGCAGCGGCCACGAGCGCTTCGGCGTCGGCCGGGCTCGCACCGGTGCGGTCGGGGTCGCCCGCGAGGTTCACCTCCACCAGCGTCCGGCAGACGCGGCCCGCTGCGGCGGCCTCCGCCTCGATCGCCTCCAGAAGCCGCAGGCTGTCGAGCGAGTGCAGGAGCGTGAGCAGCGGCAGCGTGCGGCGGACCTTGTTGCGTTGCAGGTGGCCCACGAGGTGCCACCGTGCCGCCGGCACCACGTCGGCCAGCGCCTCGGCCTTCGCCCACAGGCTCTGCGGACGGCTCTCGGCCAGATCGTGGCAGCCCGCCCCGTGCACGAGTCTCGTGATCTCGGGCCCCGCATACTTGGTGACGGCGATCACCGTCACCTCGTCGGCCGCCCGGCCCGCGCGGCGGCAGGCCTCGGCCACGCGGTCGCGGACGGCCTCCACGTTGCGGCGACAGCGATCCCGAAGCGCGTCAGCTGGCGGCATGCACCACCGTCACTGGATCTCGAGGGTCCGGGCCACCTCGCCCGACCGCTTGAGCCGGCCGAGCAAAAACTCGCACGACACGTTGCAGCCGAGCAGCGTGCGGTTGCGGGCCACGTCGAGTGCCCGATAGACGAGCCACTGTTCGAGCCCCGCCTGCACGCGGAAGCCCACGGCCTGATGCGGCGGCAGGTTCTGTCGCGTATCGGCCACGGTCAGCTGCCGCCACGTGAGCGGACCGCCCACCCGCCTGGGATCGAGGTCGAGCCAGAGCGGCGCCGACAGCCGGCGGTTGCCCCGCTGCGTGAGCACGAGCCGTCCATCGGGATGGGGCACGAGGCCGCCATGGCCGGCCACCCGCCACTCGGGCAGGGCCAGCGGCAACACCATGCACCGCTTCGCCGTGTCGAACACGGTCACCTCACGGGTCTCGGCAGCCGGCTCCGTCTCGAGCGCCGCCGCCAGCATGATGCTGCCCTCGTAGTCGAGCGGGTCGGCGGGCGCTACGCCCTGGTGCTGCCCGGCGGGCTGCGGGCGGATGGTCACCGCGTCGGCAAGGAGCACGACACGGTCGGCGGGCAGGACCACGACCTGCCGCTCGAACTGGAGTCCGCCTCCGAGCGGGGCCGTCAGTTCGAGGAAGGTCGCCTTGCGATCAGTTTCCCAACACGACACGCTCCAGGCGGCCTCGGCCTCGAGCGGCCGTCCCCCGGCCGACACGCCCCACCCCCAGGCACCATCGACGATGAGCCGGTCGTCCACGGCGATCTCGAGCCGGGGCACGGCATCGCGGTATTCGACGAGGATGCGGATCGATTTCCGGCCCCAGCCCGTGCGGATCACCGCCACGGCGGACGCCGGATCGTGGAAGTCACGGTCGAGCAGTCCGGAGTTCTGTTCGCGGCCCGCCGCGACGACCCCCCGCGCCGTCCGCCGCGCCGTCCGCCGCGCCGCCTTCGACACGCCGCGCCGCCCCTTGCGGAGCAGCGCCTCCACGAGCGGCGCGGTCTGATTGGTCGGCAGCCTGCCGGCCCCGGCGAGCAGTCTGCCCTGGCCCCCCAGGAGCCGCAGCGCGAACGCCGCGGCCGCGCTCCAGAGCGACTCCACCTCGTCGGTCCACGGCAGGCCGCCGGTGGCGACCGCGACGTCGCGGCAGGCAGTCCAGCGCACGACCCGCTCCACGATCTGGCCGGAGCCCGACAGCCGCACGGCGCCGGCGGGGGACACGAGCCGCAGGATCTCCTCGCCGAGCGCCGCGGCGGATGGCTGCTCCAGGCAGCGACAGGCCTCGATGTCGATGAACAGGCGGGCGACCGCCAGCACGAACCGAGCCGGTCGTGTGTCGCGGCCTTCGAGCGTCGTCACCGCGGCGCGGGCCATCCGCACCAGCCGTTCGAGCAGCCCGCCCGACGAGCTGCCCGCCCGCCTCGTCCGCGCCATCCAGGCCACGCCCCACGTCGCCGCCTCGCAGAGCAGCCACTGCTCCATGGCGGTCGCCGCCTCCGCCTCGTCGAGGCAGGCGGAGACCGCATGCTCGATGAGCGTCATCCGGTGCACGTTGCCCGGGCCGCGGTCCACGTGCCGGGCGATCGCCCGGAGGCGGCGCCGCGTGTCGAGCGAGCTGCTCGCGTCGGCGAGCGCCCGGATGCGGGCGGCCGCTTCCCGTGACTTCACGACCGGCGGCTGGGCGGCGGGCTGCGTGCGGCCGCGCCGCGGCTCACGAGCCGCCTCTGCCGGGGTGTCCCGTTCGGCGGGCCGCTCGCGGGTGGCCGCCTGCTTCGCCCGCGTCCGCTTCGTCTTCTTGTCGCGTGTGGAGACCATTGCCGTTCCATCCGGGCCGCGGGCCATGTCATCGCGGTTCAGCCCGGGCCCGTTTTCCTCGGAGGCTGCCGCCGCGGTATCGTACCGGAGCCGTGGGCACGCCTCCACGGGCGACGCTCCCCTTCCGCAGGAGAATTTCGATGCGCATCCCGGCCGCCGTCCTGCTGCTCGCCCTGGCGGCCGCGTCCCCCGGATTCGCGGCGGATCCAGCGGAAGCAGCCGCCCCGCCGGCGGCCACCCCCGACCGTCATCCGGAGCTCAAGCGGCTCGCGCCGCAGGAGGACGTCTGGGTCGACGTCGCGAAGAAGGAGGTGGTGGTGGGCTGCCGGATCGCGATGGCCGAGGGGCCGATCGAGGTCTTCGCCTGTCCCGAGAAGACGAAGGAGCACGAGGCGATCGTCGCCACCCGGTCATCCGCCCGGATCATCCACGCCGGGCTCCTGGCCATCGGCCTCGACCCGGGCAGTCCCGTGTCGTTCGACCCGGTCTACGCGGCCGCCAGCGGCCCGGCCGTCGCCATCCGCATGCGGTGGAAGGACGCCGCCGGCACGCCGCAGGAGAGCCGAGCCCAGGACTGGATTCGCAACGCCGAGACCGGCCAGACCCTCGCAGCCGACTGGGTGTTCGCCGGCAGCACGTTCTGGAAGGATCCGCAGGACGGGCGGCAGTACTACCAAGCCGACGGCGGTGATCTCGTCTGCGTCTCGAACTTTCCCACGGCCACGCTCGACCTCCCGCTCGAGAGCTCGCAGTCCAACGAGGCGCTCCTCTTCGAGGCCTTCGCGGGCCGCGTGCCTCCCCACGGCACCGACGTGGAGATGATCCTCTCCGCAAAGCCGTGAACTCCGGATGCGGCCCGTTGCGGAGCAACGGGCCTACATGATCGCGATGCGGCAGTGGTCGAGGATCTGCTCGGGCGTGGCCACGAAGCCGGTGTAGAAGGGGCCGAACTCGGCGTAGCGGGCGCTCGCCTCGTCGAACCGCATCGTGTAGACGATCTCCTTGAGAAATTCGGGCCGCCTGGCCCACAGGGTCACGCCCCACTCCCAGTCGTCGAGCCCCACCGACACGGTGATCAGCTGCGTCACGCGGCCACCGAACGACATGCCCGTGCGGCCGTGCTCGGCCATCAGCCGGCTGCGCTCCGAGAACGGCAGCGTGAACCAGTTCTCGCCCACCTTCCGCTTCTTGTTCATCGGGTAGAAGCAGGCGTTGGGCCACGGCGGCAGCTCCGGCTCGAGCCGCGCCTGTCGCATCGCGTCCTCGCGGGCCGCATAGCCCTGGACCTTCGCCTTGTAGGCCGGGCTGTCGGCGACTTCCCCCTCCTGGATCAGCCGCTGGCCAAACTGCTCGACGGTCGGCACGTACTCGCTCACCTCCGTGAGGCTCACGAACGAATAGGTGGGCGTGAGGGCGCCGCCGAGCGGCCCGGCGAGGAGCCGCTGATGCACCGCGTCGACCGCCAGGGGCGACGGATCCATCACCATGATCCCGAAGTCGGCCTTGTGTCCGGGCACGAGCCACGACTGCAGGCGGGTGGGGGCCTGCGGGCCGGCGGGGTCGAGCGCCGCCTGAAACTGCTGGCAGCCCTCGATGCGGGCCGCATGCGACAGTCCGGCCAGCCTCGCCCGGTCGAAGGCGTAGAAGATGTGCGAGACGTGCCAGCCCGTCGTCGGCTCGATCGACGTGGTCACGGCCGCCGCCGACTCGGTGGCGTGGGGAGGCCGGCCGGCGGAAACCGGGGGCGGCGGGACGGCGGGGTGGGCGGCAGGCTGCGTCACGAGTGAATCTCCTCCGATGAAAGCCGCCGGGGCGGAGGGCGAGGCCCGCGAATCGGCCCCGGTTGCGCCGCCCGACGATCGATCGAGTGTAGCAGCCTGCCGCTATCCGGAAGCCCCGCCCCCACGCTACGATATCGGAGGTTTTCCGCAGCCGCCGCAGAGGAATCCACCATGGGCCAGGCAATCGTCGATCCGCAGGAACTCCGCCGCTTCGCCGGCCGGCTGCGGCACTTCAGCACCGAGGTCATGGCGCAGATGCAGATGGTGCAGCGGCAGCTGGCCGCGCTCGGCTCCACCTGGCGGGATGCGGAGCATCAGAAGTTCGCCGAGGAGTTCGAGCAGCAGCTGACGACGTTCGGCCGGTTCGTCGAGGCCACCGGTGATTACGTGCCCTACCTGATCCGCAAGGCGGAGCGGGTCGAGGAATACCAGCAGCAGCGTTGAGCCAGGCCCTTCATCCCCGGTTTCCCGCCAGAACGCCCTCGCCATGTCCACGCAGGCCGACGTCAAATCGCTCGACACGCTCGCCTTCCTCAAGACGGCGCTCGCCCAGTTCGCCCACGAGAGCAATCAGGCCTTGAGCGAGGTGGAGATCCAGGGCCAGCGGGCGGTCGATTGGATCACGGTCGACATGGCGGCCTTTTGGAAGGCCGAGATCCGCCGGCGCAACGACCTGGTCAACAAGGCCAAGAAGGATCTCGAGCACTGCCGCACGTTCAAGAAGGTGGGCGACAACCAGCCCTCCTGCATCGAGGAGAAGAAGGCGCTCGACAAGGCGAAGGCGATGCTCGAACACGCCGAGCGCAAGGCCGAGGCGGTCCGCCGCTGGACCCCAGTCGTCACGCAGCAGTTTCGCGAGACCTGCGTGCGGCTCGTGCGGTTTCGGGAGGTGATCGACGTCGACTGCCCACGGGCGGCCGCCCAGCTCGAGCGGATGCTGAAGGCCCTCGAGTCGTACCGCGAGATGGCGTCGCCGGCCGACCGTGGCGCCGAAGGCGGCCCCGGCGACGCGGCCTCGGTGACGCGGCAGCCCGACGCGGTCGCCGAGCCCGCGGTCGCCGCCGTCCCGCCGAGCCCGACCGCGGAGGGCGCGGCATGAAGGTGGGCGATCTCTCCGGCGGCGCCTCGAAGCTCGCGCTCGGGCTCAAGCAGCTGAACATCAAGTTCGAGTCGGCCCGCGACACCTGGAACGACTCGACGAGCAAGGCCTACCACAAGGACCACATCGAGCCGCTGCTGCCCGCGGTCAAGGAGACGCTCGAGGCGATCGGCCGACTGGCCGAGGTGTTCGCCCGCGCGGCACGCGACGTGGGCGACAACGACGGATTCTGACCGGCCCCGGCCCGCAGCGACACACCGAGGACGACGCCACCGTGACCAACGCCTACGACCGCGACCTGCTCCGTTCCCAGATCCAGCGACTCCGCGAGGCCGCCGCCACGCGGGCCCGCCTGGAGAAGGAGATCACGGCGGAGCATCAGCAGGAGACGGGCCGCTGCCGCACGGAGGCCGACACCGCCCTGTCGGCGGCGACGAAGAAGTTCACCGCCGCGATCGAGGCCACGAAGCAGGAGTATGCGGCGGTCCTGCAGAAGACGGCGACCCTCGCGTCGAGCGAGCAGAAGAAGCTCGACGACCAGCGGCAGGTGCTGACCGCGTCGATCACGAGGACGGCCGAGAAGGAGTCGCAGCAGGCCAAGGAGGACGACCAGTTCGAGACCGGCTCGGCCCGCGAGGTGTTCAAGGAGAAGCGGAAGGATCCGGCCCGGCTGTTCGCCAAGGCGGAGAAGGACATCGCCCGGACAACGACGCAGGTAGCCGAGTGCGACGCCCGCACCGCGGAGTTTCTCGCGGCCTGCGGCGCGACGGTGGCAGAGCCTGCGGCCGACGCGACCGCCGAGCCGCCCCCGGCCGGCGGCGACGTGCTCGCGGCGCTCGAAGGCCTGCGGGCGGCCGCGGTGTCGCAGGCGCAGGAGATTCTCGGCCTGCCCGCGGCGAAGCGGGCGTTCGGCGGCGGACCGACCGCGGCCGCCACGCTCCTCCCCGTGCTCCTCGGCCTCGCCGCCGGAGCGGGGGCATTTTTCCTGGTGCCGGGCGATCCGCAGGAGTCGCTCGGACTCAAGCTGGGCATCGCCGGAGGCGTGGCGGCCGTGCTGGCCGGGGCCGGAATCGGCGGCGGGCTGTGGGGCGTCGGCCGGATGAGGGCCCGGGTGCGGGAGCAGCTCGTGACCCTGCGCGGCGCGCTCGACGGCACGGCGGCCCGGGCCAAGGCATGTGAGTCGGTCGCGAAGGGATTCATCGCCACGCGGCGCGACGAGCAGCTGGCGGCGCTCGAGGCCACGTTCGAGGCCGACACCACCCGGCGGGCCCAGCAGCTGGCCGACCGGCTCGCCGGCTTCGTCGCCAAGCGCGACAAGTCGCTCGCCGACCTCCAGACCAAATACACCGCGGCGACGGAATCGCTGCGGACGAAGGTGGCCGCGGCCAAGGCCGCCGCCGAGCAGAAGTATCCGCCCCGGCTCGCCGAGCTCGATGTCCAGCGGACCGCCGAGCTGGCCCGGATCGAGTCGGCCCGCGATGCCCGTCTCGCCGCCGCCGACGCCCAGCGGGCCGACCGCTGGGCCGTGATGACGGCCGACTGGAAGCAGGTTCGCGAGGAGACGACGGCCGTCTACGACGAAGCGGCCCGGATCGACGCGGCGTCGTTTCCGTCGTGGGACGACCTCGCCCGCGACGACGTGCCGCTGCCGGCGGAGCCCCCGCCGGGCCTCCGGTTCGGCTCGCTCGCCCTCGCGCTCGACGCGCTGCCGGGGGGCGTCTCGCAGGTGGCCGAGCTCAACTCGTTCGGCCCCACGGCCTGGACGCAGCCGGCGATCGTGCCCTACCCCGTCAACGCGTCGCTCCTGATCAAGACGACGGCCGAGCAGAAGGAGATCTCCTCGGAGATGATGCAGGCCCTGATGCTGCGGATCGCCACCGGCATTCCCGCGGGCCAGAGCCGGTTCACGATCATCGACCCGCTCGGCCTCGGCAAGCAGTTCGCCGGCTTCATGCATCTGGCCGATCACGACGAGCTGCTCGTGACGAGCCGGATCTGGACGGAGCCGCAGCTCATCGAGGAGAAGCTGGGCGACATCACCGAGCAGATGGAGGTGGTGATCCAGAAGTATCTGCGCAACGAATACGAGTCGATCGGGGCCTACAACGCCGAGGCGGAGGTGCCCGAGCCCTACCGGTTCGTCGTGGCCGCGAATTTCCCCGCCAACTTCACCGAGACGAGCGCCCGCCGCCTCGCGAGCATCGCCGCCTCGGGTCCGCGGTGCGGGGTATATGTCATCGTGTCGGTGGACACGAAACAGCAGCTGCCGGCGGGCTTCTCGCTGGCCGATCTCGAGCAGCATGCCACCACGATCGTGCTCAAGGACGGCACCTACACGTGGACCGACCCCGAATACTCGAAGTGGCCGCTCACGGTCGAGCAGGCCCCGAGCGACGAGGTCTTCACCCGGATCATCCAGCGGGTGGGCAAGGCGGCCAAGGCGGCCAAGCGGGTGGAGGTGCCGTTCGACCGCGTGGCGCCGAAGGAGGAGGACTGGTGGCAGGGGAGCACGGCCACCGAGGTGCTCGCTCCGCTCGGCCCGGCCGGCGCCAAGAAGCTGCAGTATCTGCGGCTCGGCAGGGGCACGAGCCAGCACGCCCTGATCGCCGGCAAGACGGGCTCCGGCAAGTCCACCCTGATGCACGCGATGATCACGAGCCTCGCGTTGCAATACAGCCCCAACGAGATCCAGTTCTATCTCATCGACTTCAAGAAGGGCGTCGAGTTCAAGCTCTACGACCACTACAAGCTGCCGCACGCCCGCGTGATCGCGATCGAGAGCGAGCGGGAGTTCGGCCTCTCGGTGCTGCAGCAGCTCGACGCCGA